>NZ_JBFTKN010000006.1:0-329826 GCF_056395965.1 Dyella sp. 05T440 | reverse complement strand
GTCATCGAGGTTGAAGGCGTAGAACAGCGGTGCTTGCGCAGCTTGCTGACGACCCATCATCGTGGCAACGTCCACTTGTCCGATGGGTAGGCAGTGAATCAGCTTCAGACGGCCGATTCAACTGACTTTTTCAACACAATCGACCCCAAGCGGACCTTCCGAAAAATGGGGCGGAGGTAGTTAAGACGCCCGTTTTCACAATTTGGCTACCTCCGTCCTCTTTACCGCGGAATAGCCTGGCGAGGCGAGGCAGCCACGATCAGCGTCAGGCGGAAGGAACCAGCGGAATGGATCCTGCGTTGAAGTCGGCAGAATTACTGAGATCCCGCCAATGCTCGGCCTCGCTAGAGCGCTGACCTTCTACCATGGCGTAGTAGTCACGCGCGCTGCTGCCGATGAGGAGATGCGCCGGCACCTGCTCGGCATCGGCCAGGCAAAGCACAATCTGTGCGATACGAGCGGGATCGATGGGTTCGTTACCCCACAGGCCCTCCATGGACTTGATGGCGGCACCGACAGACGGCTCATAGTCCGGCATCATCGCGGGTCGCTGCTGAGTCGCGCGTGTGCCCCAGTTCGTACGAATAGCCGCGGGCTCAAGCGCGACCACCTTGACCCCGAAAGGTGCGGTCTCTTGCGCCAGGCTCTCGGTGAACCCACTCACCGCCCATTTCGCCGCGTGGTACGACGCCGAGCCGGCGGTGCCAATGCGTCCTCCCACCGAGGAGATCTGCATGATCGTTCCGTTACGCTGCGTGCGCATCACCGGCAGAGCGGCGCGCGTCAGATTGACGACACCATAGAAGACGGTATCGACCAGTTTCTTGAAATCAGACGAGCTGGTTTCCTCAAAAGGCCGAACGTCACCGTAGCCGGCGTTGTTCACCAGAACATCAAGGCGTCCAAAACGCTCAACTGCCAGGGCGACGGACGCCTGTGCCTGAGCTTCATCAGTGACGTCGAGTTGYGCTGTCAGGATGTTCGCGCCGTATCGATTGCACAACTCGGCAAGCGGGGCCGTGTTTCGCGCCGTAGCGAGAACCTTGTGGCCGGCCGCGCAGGCCGCCTCGACGATGTCACGACCTAAACCGCTTGCACTTCCCGTTACCAGCCAAACTTTTGACATGAAGTACTCCATTGCTTGCCTGAGAGGGCACGCATTTAGTGATGTTTGAAAGAACGCCTTGGAGCGTTTCGGCGACGGCTTTTGAGAGGCGTTGGCCTGTGTGCATAGGAAACCGTGGCGACGTATCCCGGCTGTGTCCTGACGGGCGTCAAAAAGTATTGAAACGTGTAAAGATCAGGCCGTGAAACATTTCGATACAAAACTCACCGCGGGAGGCAGGACGCTGCGTGATCGGTCAGGGGCGGCTGCTGTCCTCCGAGCCCGTTGCGGCGGGAGAGCTACGGGCACGCTATTTCGACAAGCGATCCGAAACCGGGGTCAGAGTGCACTTTTTTTATGCGCCGGCCTCGTCACAAGATGAAAGTCCACTCTGAGATGGCCCGAGTTTGACGGACACCTTTGAAAGGGGACAATCCCCTGGGAGGTGTCAGATGGTCAAGCGCCAACGATTCACCGCAGAGTTCAAGCGCGAAGCGGTCCGGCTTCTGGACGCAGGGGAGAAACCTGCCTCGGAAGGGAGCTACGGGAAAACCTCTTTGCTTCCTCGTTCCAAGCGTCCCGTTTCGTGTGCTGTCCGAACGACTGCTCTGATATGTTCGACTCAAATGTCCGTTTCGACCCGTTGAGGTCGCAACCAGAAGCAGGCATCAGCGACCTGCTGAAGTTCGGCACGTCGGGTAAAAAGGGGAACTGATGAACTTGACTGCTGCCATGACGTTGGGCTTCGCGGCGATCGTCAGCCGGTGGTACTTGATGCTGGTTGCAGGGAGGGCTCGGGGCGGCATCTCCAAGGCCCATCCGGAATTTGCTGCTGCGCTCTATGCCTCGCGCATGGATGTGGTCTTGTACGGCATCGGTCCGCTCAACTGGAAGCCCTTATTTCGTAGTCCCGTCCCCGGGGACATTGAGGCGACGGTAAAGCGACTGAGGTGGGCGGTGCTGACTGCCAGTGCACTTGGTCTGGCGACTCTTGTTTATGCGCCCGCTACGTTCTTGTATCTAGCCAGGGGCGGCTAGCGGACGTCCGCTTCCATCCTCAAATCGATCTGACGCAACGACGAGGATGGACAAGCGCAGTGCTTGATTCCTGGGCACGCGACTCTGCGTACGCCATACCGGATTTCGAACAAACCCCACGGATGGACTATTCAGGCCTACGTAGAACGACTGGCCAGTAGGCGGTCGGGCGAGGGCGGAGAACTATCCCGGCGCAACCGACGTGTCGCCCATTGCGGGCGTTCCCGATCACGGGGGGCGCAGGCAAGGCGGCGGGAATCGCGAGGCAATCGACCACCGGTTCATCAAAATAGGCGGTGCCGATTGGCCCCTTTCATGCGTTGTGATGAGCTTCTCGTTACCCGAATACTTGGTGGTACGAGAGTGTCGGTGGTTGTTGGCGGGTTGGTCCCTTTTCTGTGTCAGCCTCGCGAAAGGGCCGCTTTGGCGCGAATGAGCAGTCAAGTTTGCGCAGGAACGACCGATGGCTTGGCTATGATGGACTGATTGACTTCACCCCTGGGCGCTTGATGGAAAACCGTAGCTACAGTTCATTGCCGGCCACCGGGAAACGCTCATCGGGCCCCCAGGGGACGCGGCTTTTTTCCGCTGACGAGCTGAGCCGGCTCGCCGTCGAGGCAGGCTTTGCGTCCGATGGCGGCGTCAGCGTCCACGAGCCCGTGCTCGAAGGCACCAGTGCGGCGCTCAAGGGGCGTCGCTTTACGTTGCGAGCTGGTCGGCAAACCATCGGGCGGGGCGGCGAGAACGATATCGTCATCTGCGACCCGAGCGTTTCTTCGACCCATGCGTGGGTGATGAACCAGCAAGGCCATTACGTGGTGATGAACACGCTCTCCACCAATGGCACGTTCGTCAACAACAAGCGTGTGCACGAAGCCACCATCCGGCATGGCGATCGCATTCGTTTTGGACAGTCGGAGTTTGTGTTTCTGACGCGGGAGCCTGGCGCGTCCAGGCTCGGTCCCGTCGGACGGTTCGCGCTGGCCGTGGTGGTGCTGGCGGCGCTGGGCGGTGCGGCCTGGTGGTTGTTGAGCGCATGAGTACGGTCGAGCGCATGCGACCGCGCTCCATCGGGCGCTACCGGATCGACGGTGTGCTCGGCGAGGGCGCGATGGCGGTGGTGTACGCCGGTTTTGATCCCGGCATCGACCGGCCGGTGGCGATCAAATGCCTGCATCGCAATGTGGCGACTGACCCGAGATTGATGGTTCGGTTCTTGCGGGAGGCGCGCGCATCCGGCCACCTGGTGCATCCCAATATCGTCACGATCTTTGATACCGGCGAAACGGACGACGGCCGCAAATACATCGCGATGGAAAGGCTTTCGGGCGAGACGCTGGCAAGCCGCGTCGCGCAAGAAGGATTGCCGCCGCTGGCGGTGATCATCGAGCTGGCGTCACAAGTGGCATCGGCGCTGGACTATGCGCACGGGCAGGGCGTCATCCATCACGACGTCAAGCCTGAGAACATCATGCTCTCGGAGAATTGGCATTGCGCCAAGCTCAGTGACTTTGGCATCGCCGAGCGCAGACCCGTCAACAGCATCAGGCAAGGCCAGGCCAGGCAGATCGGCGGTACGCCCGCCTATATGGCGCCGGAACGCTTGCGTGGCGAGCGTGCCGATGCACGCAGCGACCTTTTTTCGCTTGGCGTCGTGCTGTACTGGCTGCTCACCGGCAAATTGCCATGGCCGGAAACCGACGATCTCAAGCGCCTGATCAGGGAGCGGCAGCGTCAGCCATTACCTGCGATGGTGCCCGTCGATCCGACGATACCGTCGATGCTCGCGGGCATCGTGCGGACTCTGCTCGCGCCGGCGCCCGAGGCGCGTTACCAGAGCGGCGCCGAAGTCATCAACGATCTGCGGTTGGCGCGCCGGGAGCACGAGCGATCGCATGAGTCGCCGCTGGCCACGCGCATCATCTCGCTGCGCCTGCGTTGGATTGGCGCCCTGGGCGCCACGCTATGCCTGGTGCTGCTGCTGGGCCTGGCGGTGATCTATGCCAAGCAGCATGGCGCGGTAACGGGGCTCGCCACCGACTTTGGCGGTTCGCTGGGTCGCATGGTCGCAAGTGAGGCAGCCGAGAACCTGTTGCTGGGCGATGACCCCGCCACCCGGGCCCTGGTGCAGGACATCGCAAACAACCAGCAGATCCAATACCTCGCCATTGCCAATCGAGAGGGCGCGGTGGTGGCGAGCACGCAACCGGGGGATGTCGGCAGGACATTGCCCAAGCTCGATGCCGAAAAGCAGACCTTGGCCGGCGAGGTGGAACGTTACGTTGGCCGCGTCGATGCAGACTCCCATGGCGATGACTTGCTGTTGTTCGACGTGCCTATTCGTTATCAGGCCAAGGCCGTCGGCGAATTGCGCCTGGGCGTCAGCAAGGCGCCCCTGCTCGAGGCCGAGCGCACGACGTTCTGGGTCATCGTGGGGGTGCTCGTCATCACCTTGATGGCGCTGGTTGGCGCGGCTTATTGGCTGTTCCGACAGCCGCTGGCCTTGCTTGGCATGCTGGGGGATTCCCTGGTGCAGGTTGGCCGCGGCGACTTCAGCCAGCGCATCCGCCTGGTTCGCCACGATGAACTGGGTCGCCTGTTCGTCGCCTTCAATCAGATGAGCAGTGCCCTGGAGGCGCGGCATCGCAACGATGCTTCGGCATCCCCTGCCGTCGCGGCAAGTCCGGCGAGGCAGCCAACGGTGGTCATGTCGCCGTCAGCGGCCAAAGAGGATCGATAGACCCACGCGGCGGGGAGGCGCGCGTTACAGCTGCTTGAGGCGATGCTGCAGTTCAACGGCTCTCGCCCGGTAGATCACGGCGCGCTCGTAGTTGGGGTCAATCGCGAGGACGCGGTCCCACAAGGCAATCGCCTGGTCGAGCTTCTGGTCGCGATACAGCACTACCGCGCGCTCGTGATAGGAGCTGACCAATTGCTCTCTCAGCGCCTGGTTTCCTGCGGGCTTCAAATGCGGGTCGATGGTCAGCGCCTGGTCCAGTCGCGTCAATGCCTGAGCGTTCTTTCCCTGCTGCGACAAGGCCACACTTTCCAGTTGCAGGCGTTGCGCCTTGGAGGCAGGCGACTCGCCTGCGGGTGCAGCTTCGGTGGTGGCGACCGGCGCGGTGGGCGCCGCGCTGCGACTGGGCGTATTGGTTTTGGCCGGCGCCGTATCCGAAGACCACGAGGCCCGCAACGGCGATTGGGGCAGGCGGATGGTCTCACCCGCGTGCAACGACGAGGGATTGGTCGACCCGTTATAGCGAGCCAGCAGCAGGAATAGATCGGAATCCCCCAGGCTGCGAGCGGCCAATGTGCCGTAAGAGTCCCCGGCTTGCACGACGTACGGGCGCGACTGTTTACCAAGGGCCGTGTTCGGATCGACCGTGAGCTGCCGCAACAGGATTTGTGCCGTGTGGTCGGTCGGGTATTTCGCCAGATACTGCCGCAAGCTCTGCTCGCCTTCCGCGTAGCGACCGCGCAGAAAGTAAGTATTGGTTATGGCATTCAACGAAAGCGACTCGTTGTCGCCGGTTGCAGCCTCGTGATTGGCCGTCGGCGACGCGGCGCCGCTGCTGCTGTTGGCGGAGCTGCTCGCTTTGGACCGGAGGTTGCCGATCTGGGCGCAACCGGTCATGGCAAGCAGGGCCATGCAAAGCGCTACCTGCAGCGTACGCCAAAGCATCGGGTGCATGGTTTCAGTCGATCGAGCCAGGCTCATGTTTCGCTATCTCTGGTTGCGGTCTGCTCAGCGGCTCGCTGCCCAAAGGCGACGGTACGCTGCATCGCAGACCAAAGTTTGTTCCGGTACCGCCGCAAGCGGCCTTCACCGCTTGCGTGGGCGAAAATCAGGGCGACGTTGTCGCCGTCGCGGCCGCCGCGCTCAACCGCCGTGGCCAAGGCTTCCTTCAAGGCCTCATGCTGGTCACGCCGCTGCGAGAGGGATGCCAGCTCCTCGGTCGTGAGTTGCTCCCATACCCCATCGCTGCAAAGGACAAAAGTCTGATCGCCGTCCAGCTCAGCGAAGCCGTGTTCGACGACCGGAGGTTGCGGCCCTCCCAGTCCACGCAGGAGTTTATGCTGGTCGGGATCGTTGGCCAGCTCGCCTTCGGTCAGTTCCCCGCGTTGCAATTTCAGTTGCCCGAGGCTGTGGTCTTCGGTGCGACCGATCAGACGCGTTCCCCGAAAGCGATAAAGGCGACTGTCGCCGACGTGTGCCCACGAGACCCGGCTGGCGCGAATGAGCGCCGCGACGATGGTGGAATGCGGTTGCGCGGCTGCGAGATGTTCGCCGTGCTGCTGCAGTTGGGTATGCGCTTCCTGGCAAAGCGTCTCGAGAAAGAGCGATCCCGGCAGGGAGCGCCAGGCACCTTGCTCCCACAGGCGAAGAGTCGCCTGGATCACGCCATGGGAGGCCAGTTCGCCCGCGCCATCGCCACCCATGCCATCGGCCAGCACCAACAGCCAGGTGGACGATGCCGAATCGTGAAGGCAGATAAGGTCATCTTCCTGGGTTGCCCTTCCGCCTTGAGCGCGGCCACCCGCGGCCCGCGGAATCGCGTGAAAGTCGACCGTCGTGTTCATCGCCCATCCCCCCGACCTCTGAGCGCAGTCCTGCGAGCTGAAACCTTACGGGACTTTTGCCGCTGAAAATTTGCGTTTGGTCCCGTTGCCATAAGCCCGATCGTGACCTTGGCTAAACCTTAAGCTGCCTTGGGCTGCCAGGCCAATCGGACATAAGGGGGATTGGGTCATGCCAGGGAGCGTTTCGGGCGCTTCGTCGACCTCGGGCAGACCTGCCAGGCGAGCTTGCTGAGCAGTGGGCGCTGCATGCAACCTTATAGGGCCCGCCTGCAACCCGAAGCGGGGTCGGCAGCTGAAACGGCAGTGGCCACACCAACCCGTCGCTGGGTGACATCATGACCAAGAGCAAAGAACGGCTGGCGCGCTTTTATGCGCTTTCCGACGGCATTTTTGCCGTCATCATCACGGTGATGGTTCTGGCGTTCAAGGCGCCCGCCGGTCACGATCTTCCCGCATTGATCAGCCTGTGGCCCGATCTGGTCAGTTACGCGGTGAGCTATGCCTTCATTGCCGTCGTCTGGTTGAATCATCATGCGACGCTTCGTTACGCGCAGTATCTGACGGGCACCCTGGCCCTGGCGAACTTCGCCAATCTGTTTGCGATTTCCTTCATTCCCTTTACCACCGCCTGGCTGGCCGAAAGCGAGATGGCGTCATTCCCGCTGACGCTCTACGCCCTGGTGTTTTTTCTGGTGCAGGGCACGTACATGGTGTTGATGCGGGAAAGTTTTTCTCACCTGCCGGACGGCATCGATCCGCGATCGCAACGATGGCAGTGGTACAGGGCGTGGATCATGTTGGCCGTGTTTTTGATAGCCGCCCTGGTAACCATTATTCCGCCGCTGTTGCGGCTCGGCTTGTTGGCGTCCTTCCTCATCCTGTACTGCCGTCCTGATGCGTTCCAGCGCGCCGACGCCGCCGCGCCCTGAGCGATTGACCTCTCGCAGCAACGACAAAGGCCGCGCAAGCGGCCTTTGTTCGTGGGGTCGCTGTCGCCCAGTTACACAATGGTCACCTGGTTGACGTTGTTTTTCGGATCCATCCAGAAGGCCTCATTGGCGAAGCGTCCGAAGATCTCGCGCGGCAGGATGGGCTGGCGTTCCACCGATTCCACTTTCGGACGGACGGAATGCAGGCCGGGCATGCCGACGCGGGCGTCGAATTCGTCGGCGTTGTACTGGATGTGGTCGAAGTCGTGTTCGAACCAGGGTTCGCCGAGGAATTGATAGACCGCGCGCACGGCGGCGGCGGGGTCGCGCACCAGGCTTTCGTAGGTCAGCAGCATCAGGTGGTCGTGCGCGTATTCGCCGTAGAAAGCCTCCTTGGTGGCCTGGTAGGCGAAGCCGACCATGCCGCGCGGATCAGTCAAGGCTTCGACGCGCGAGTACACGGTGGTGTTGGTGTCGAAACGGAACACTTTGCTGACACTGACCGGTTGGCGGCGCACCAGCCGCTCCATGCTGTCCAGCACCCAGGCCAGCTGGCGCACGCAGGCGACGACCTTCACGCCTGGGAACAGCGTGTTGAGCAGTTGCATGCGGCTGCACCACAGCCGGCTGGTGTCGAACACCACCTCGGCGCCGCCTTCAACCGAGTAGAAGTTCTCGACCAGCCCGCGCAATACCGCAACGCGCTGCTCGTCGGAGACATCGAAGGAGAAATCGTTCTTGCTGCTCGCCTCGGCGATCACCACGCCCATGATGTCGGCCAGCGGGCTGGTCATACCGGCGCGAAAACGCGGGTTCTGATTGAGGATGGCGGCCAGCAGGGTGGTGCCGGCGCGCGGCAACCCGGAAATGAATTGGAACTTCCGCGGCGGGTTGCTGGCGTCTGGCGTAGCTGGCATGCGGGTGATCCTCTCGATCGTTGGCCTGGTTCTGCTGGATAGTGCCCGATTCAGGGCGCGCGCGCCGTCGACGCGCGCATGCGCATCTCGTAGCCGACTTCGACCATGCGGGCTTCTCCCTTGCCCAGTACACGCAGCAGCAGCTCCTCAGTGGCGCGCTTGCCCATGTCGCGTACGGGTTGGTGGACCGTGGTCAGCAGCGGCCACACCTGTGTCGCGATCGTGGTGTCGTCGAAGCCGCAGATGGAGATATCGCCGGGCACCGACACCCCGGCCTCCGCCGCGGCCCAGATCGCACCAACGGCCATGTCATCGTCGGCCGCGAAAATGGCGGTGGGCCGATGCTTGAGCTTGAGCAGTCGGCGAGCTGCAGCCACGCCGGACTCGAAGGAAAACTGGCCCTGCACCATATACGCCGGGTTCTCCTCCAGGCCTGCGCGCTTCATGCCATCGCGGAAGCCGGCGAGGCGCCAGATGCCTGCGCCGTGCTTGGGATCGCCGATGATGTGTGCGATGCGACGATGGCCCAGGGCCACCAGGTGATCCACCATCGCCGCCGCCGCTTCACGCTCGCGCAGCATCACGCCGATGCAGCCCTTGGGTTGCCGCGGCGCGATCGAGGCAAACGGCAGGTCGTGCTTGCGCAGATGGTCGAGCAGCTTTGCATGATCGGTGATGGGCGGCGTCAGGATCAGCCCATCGGGTTGGTGCCGCGAAAGAATGCTCTCGACGCGCTCGACGAAATCGGGCGCCGTCGACACCAGCGGCTGCACCATCATGCTGTATTGCCGTGCCTCGCAGGCCTCCAGCACGCCGGCCTGGACTTCCATGATGTAGCTCGGCGACAAGTTGTCGTAGAGCAGGCCGATCATGAATGAGCGATTCGTCGCCAGGCTGCGTGCCGAGGTGAGCGGCCGGTAGTTGAGTTCGGCGACGGCGGCGAGCACGCGGTCGCGTACCGAATCGCGCACATTCGGCTCGTTGTTCAGCACGCGCGATACGGTCTTCTTCGACGTGTCCGAGGCACGGGCGACGTCGTTGATGGTCACACGCGACATGAAAGCCTTTGCGTCTTCAATGAACTGCTCCCTGCGTGATGGCAGCCGGAACGCTTTGAGCGGGAACGTTCCATCCACTCACTTCGACCACCGGTACGACAGTTTCCTGCGATGCATAGCGCGCGGTCAGCACGATCGACTCGCCGGGCCAGAGCGTGACGTCATTGTCATTCCAGCGTATCGGCAGCGCAAGATCGCCATGCGCGCCACGCCGGATCGACACGTGCTGGAACAGCGCCACGGCCTTGGACGATGCAGGCACCGACAGGGTGATCGTGGTGACCTCGTCCTTGCCGTCGCGCGTGGTGGTGGCGTGGATCTCGCTGGTCGCGGCCGGCAAGGACTGCAGTGCGGTCAGATCCCCATACTGCGTCAGCGGGGTGAGATACCAGTTCGATTTCGCCCAGTCGAGTACGTCCGCCCGGGTGGACAGCCAGTAGACATTGCGGCTCACCGGCTTGCCGTCGGCAGCGGCAAGTTCGAGCTCGATGAAGTAGGTGGGAGAGAGGTTGGCGATCGCGGGCAGTGTCGCCAGCTGGTGCGTGTGATTCCCCGCCAGGTCGATGTCTTGCAGGTGCTTCTCGAAGCGCACGCTGCCATCCAGGTTGCGTAAGCGGATGTTCGCCTGCAGTCCGTGGACATCATCCAGCGTCTGATTCACCAGCACGATGGCCTTGGAGTCGTACGAATACTGGATATGCACCAGCTCGTTGGCCTTCTTGGCGCCGAAATACGCGCCGGCGGGATTCATGTAGTAGTCGTACAGATGCCAGTGCAGTGAAGGCCACGCGTTGTTGAGCATCCAGTAGATGACGCCGGTCGATGGATTGGCGGCATCCATGTGCGCGTTGAACGCTTCGAACTGGGCACGCACGTTGTCGTAGTTGTCGAGCTGGGCCTTGGCAACATAGTCGGCAAGACTCGTGGGCGCGCCGTACCGCTTGGCCAGCGCGTTGTCGAACGGCGTGAGCACGGCGAACGTCGACCAGTCCGCGGAGGCGTGGTATTGCCTCTGCTCCGGATATTTCCACAGCGCCTCCTGCTCCTGCGGCGACAGCATGCGCTGCACGTCTTCCAGTCGCGGGATATCGGCACCCGCGCTGACTTCCGAATCGAAGCCGAACGCGCCGCCCAATTTGTCGGCGTACCAATACGACGGCGGTATCCAGTCGTACGGGCCGGCCATCTTCAGGCCGGACGGACCAGCATCGGCGGTGCCCTGCGGGACGGCCGCCGAGATGATGGGCAAGGACCAATCCGCCGCGCGCAGCGTGTCGACATACATCTTGGCGATCGGCGGCGGGGGCGCATTGTCGCTGCCGATCAGGAAGCCGATCACCGAGGGATGGTTGCGCAGCAGGCGTGCCTCGCTGGCCATGGAGTCTTCCGCCACTTTCATATCAGCGGCCGTCCAGGGCGAGCCGCCGGTCTTGGCGGCCGATTCCCATTTGTCGCAGCACTCCCAGCCAGCGAGTATCAAGATGCCGTGCTGGTCGGCGAGATCGTAGAAACGCTGGTTCTCCAGCTTGCCTTCGCTGCGGATGGTGTTGAGGCCAAGATTGAGCACATAGTTGAACTCGGCCTCCATGCGCGCGGGGTCGTCGCGCAGAAACATGTCCGGGGCCCAGCCGCCGCCGCGGATCAGCAGGGGTTTGCCATTGATGAAGAACTGGCGATAACCCTGCTTGGTCAGGTTGGAACTGACGCTGCGTATGCCGAAACTTGCCGTGGCGCGGTCGGAGGTTGCGCCATCGACGGCGGCGCTCATCTCCAGTTGGTAAAGCGGATGGTCGCCCATGCCGACGGGCCACCAGATCTTCGGGTGATCCAGTGCGAGTCCCGGCGTGGTGCTGGACGAGAGTGATACGTCCTGCGTTTGTCCCGGCGCGAGATGCACGGTCTGCTGGATGGGAATGCCAGCCACGGTGCCGGTAATCGTCGCGTCATGCGCCGCCGTATCGAGGTTCTTCGCGCTGACTTTCACGGCCAGCGTGGCGTGCGCCAGATCGGGCGAAAGCGTCGATTGCACGTGCGGAGAGCTCAACGCGACGGGTCCGGTCTGCGCGATATCCACGCCGCGCCAGGGCCCCATGTTGTTGTCCGGCGGGGTGGGGTTCCAGTCCACCCAGCCGATCGACAGGCTCGTTCTCGGATCGGCCGGGTGCACGCGCATGGCGAGCACGTTGGCGCCGGCGTGGACCCAGCGCGTCACGTCGAAGTCGTGCACGGGATAGGCACCGGCGAGCTCGGCGTGGTCGACCACCTGATGCCCGTTCACCCACAGGTCGGCGCTCGCGATGATGCCGTTGGTATGCAGCATCGTGTGCTTTTGACCCAGGTCCTTGGACAGCGTGAACTGCGTGCGATACCACCACGGCGTCACGAACAGGTTGCCACTGGAATCGGGCACCTGCACCGCGCGCATGTTGTCGCTGTAGAAGACATCGTTCTTGAACGTGTGGTTCTCGAGCAAGCCGGCCATGACGGTCGCGCGGCCGCTCACCGGGTACCACTCCTTGGTGGAGTAACCCGCCAAGGAGATCTCGGCGCCCGCTTGCTGCGCCTTCGCGCTGTCCTGGATTTGCCAGTGAGCGATTGAAGTGACGGACCCCGCATCGGCGGCGACCGTGGTGGGGACGTAGGTCGCCTGGGCGTGTACCACCGAGGCGGCCGATGCCGCCATCGCGACCATCATCCACAGCGTGTGCCTGGCTGGAGTTTGCATGACGTCAGGGTTTCCCAAGATAGGTTTCGCGTATTTCCACCGGCGCAAATGGCCAGGATTGATTGAGTCGCGCCCAGATCGCAAACACCACCAGGCCGGCGACGATCCACACGCCGGAGAGGATCAGCGAAAGAGTGGAGGCAGAGAGGTACACATAGATCCACCCGAACTGCGCGATGATGCAGGGCACGGGATAGAGCCATTGCTTGTACGGGCGTTCGAGATTTGGCTGGCGCTTGCGCAGCACGATCAGCGCGGCGATCTGCGCGAAGGACTGCACAATGATGATCGCAGTCAGCAGCATATTGATGACCTCGGTGAGGTCGAAGAACGTGCCGATCGCCGTGACCACGCCCATCGTCAGGAGCGCGACGTGCGGGAAGCCGTGTTTTGCATGCAGTCGTGCGAACACGGACAGGAACACCTTGTCCCGCGCCGCCTCGAACGGCACGCGTGAGCCGCCGAGCAGGCCGGTGAATACCGAGGCAAACGCAGTCACGATGATCAGTACGGTCATCACGGCGGCGGCCAGATGGCCCCAGCTGCGTTCCACCACCAGCGAGGCCACCGACTTGGACTGCGCGATCTCCTGCCACGGCGCCACGCCAAGCACGCTGATATTGAGCAGCAGGTAGACCACCATCATCGCGATCACCGAGATGATGATGGAGCGGGGCATGGTGCGGCCCGGATCGCGCAACTCATCGCCGATATAGGCGGTGGTGTTGTAGCCCAGATAATCGTAGATGCCGATGATCAGTCCCGCGCCCAGGCCCACGAAGAAGTGGCCGCCGAACGCATCGGCAGGGAAGTCGAACGCGTAACTCGCATGGAAGTGCGAGAAGCCCGCCGCGGTCACGCCGACCACCGACACCAGCATGATCACCCACAGCGCGATGGTGATCGCACGCACCGACTCGATGCGGCGATAGAGCATCCACGTGACCAGCGCGGTGGCTGCCACGCCGATCAGATGCACCGGCCACCAGCCCAGGTTTGGAAAGAAGAAGCCCAGATATTCCGCCATGCCGATGATGCCGGTGGACATCAACAAGGGAATGGCCAGCAGCATGGTCCAGATAAACAGGAACGGCATCAGTTTGCCGGTGCGGTACTGGAACGCCTCGCGCAGGTAGACATAGGTGCCGCCGGAACCGGGCATGGCGGCGCCGAGTTCGGCCCACACCAGCCCATCGGCCATCGCCAGGATGGCGCCGACGATCCAGCCAATGATGGCCTGCGGGCCGCCCATGGTGGCGACCATGATGGGAATGGTGATGAACGGCCCGATGCCGCACATCTGGGTCATGTTGATTGCCGTTCCCGAGAACACGCCGATGGAGCGATGGAAGGCGTTGTCGCGAACGGACTTGGGCGCGCTGGAATCCTGCATGCTTGCCTTGTGGAAACGGAGTGACGAACGGGGCGTCGGTGAAGCCACCCGGAAGAACGAACCTGTAGCTATGGCATGAAGCCCTGCAGCGATCCCACTCCCGCGAGGGCAGGAGTGGGATCGTCGTCATGCCGCTTCCCTTACCACTGGCCTCGCACGCCCAGCATGAAACTGCGCTCGGAGAACGTCGAGTGGCCGGGCTGGTCGGGCCACACCAGGTAGTACTTCTGATACTCGTTGGTGAGGTTGGTACCGTCCAGGAACACTTCGGCGTACTTGCTGAACTTGTACGAGATCGATGCATCCAGGTACTTCTGTGGCGCCTCGTACATTTCCAGGCCGGTGATGCCGCCCACGCTGTCCATCACCGCGCGCCGCGAACGGTAGTTGTAGGCAAGGCGCGCCTGGAAATGCTCGTCCTGATACCACAGGATGAAGTTGCCAGACTTGGTGGAGTTGTCCTGGAACGGGATCTTCTTGCCGGCCAGATCCGTTTCGCCCGAGTTGCTGGGCGCATACGTGGCATTGATTTCCATACCCGTCTTCGACAGGAAGCTCGGCAGGAAGGTGAAGCCCTGGCGGTAGTCGAACTCGGCGCCGTGGATGGAGTTGCCCGTACCCTGCACTGGCTGGGTGATCACGATGCAGTGATCGCGCACCACGCCGTCTTCGTCGGGCAGCGTACAGTTGGTCACGCTGCCGTTCTTGATGAAGCTGTCCACGTTGATGCGGAACAGCGCCAGGCTGAGCATGCTGGTTTCGTTGATGTAGTACTCGGCCGAGGCACCAAAGTTGGTCGAACGCCATGGGTTGAGGTTCGGGTTGCCCGTGGACGTGCCGTTGGCTACGCGGAAGATTGGTCCTTGCGGCGTTTCTGCCAGCGAGTAGTTGAGCTGAAGGCCACCGCCCCAGGTGCTCAGGTCCAGCGGCATCATGTTCTTGGAGTAGGCCAGTCGAACCTTGAAGCTGTCGGTCACGTCCAGCGCGAAGTTGGCCGAGGGCAGCACGTCCTGGTAGCTGCGCTTGGTCGTCGCCGTTCCCACATCTTCCGGTTCGTCGCCGTAGGCGCCCGGGTCGCCGCTGAGGTGCTGGGTCACATCGAGGTTGGTGTGGATCAGGCGCACGCCGATGTTGCCGCTGTATGGCATGTCCCAGATCGTGCCGTTGAAATCGCCCTGCAGGTAGCCCGACAGCTCCTTCAGGCGCACGGCCCAGGTGGTGCCGGGCTCAGCCACCTGCTGGGTGCCCGGATAGAGCGAGTTCCAGTAGGCAATGGGGTTGACCATCGCATTGGGGTCGATCGCCCAGAAGTTGATGCCCGAGCCGAGCAGGTTGTTGTACTGCTTGAAGTTGTTGGCCAGCGGCGCGGCGGTGTTGGGCATCGAGATGGCCGACAGCGGTCCGGCGCGGAAATAACCCTGGTCATTGCCGGCGGTACACGAGCCGCTGTTCAACACCACGTCGGCGCCGACGTAACGCACCAGGCATCCCGCGGGATCGCTGGCGCCCATGCCGGCGTAGACCGGCGCCTCCAGCGTCCAGCCTTCGTTGTCGGCGCTGCGGATGCTGTTGCGGATGCCGAATTCCAGTTTGAAGCCGTCCTGGAAATCGTACTTGCCGTCGAAGCGCAAGGCGTTGAGGGCGACCTTTCGGTTGTAGTCGCCCGACGATTCGAGGGTCTTCATCGTCCAGTCGGCAGGGTTGGCAAAGTTGGCGGCCAGCGACGGCGGCACATCGATCTTGATATAGCGGCCATTGAAGTTGGCGATGATCGGTATGGTGTTTTGCGGAATCCCGTTGGCGTTGAACACGCGGTTGCCGCCCAACTGCGCGGGATAGACCATGGTGCCCGGAGGCACCGAGTCGGGATCCACGCCGTCCATCAACACGTTGGGCCAGAGCGCGCCGTCGGAGTCGGAGATATTGACGTCCGATTCCTGGAACGACTGCGAGGCCGTGTCGCGGATACCGCGCACGCTCGCCGTAAACGGGCCGCCGTTGTCGTAATCCAGCTGCAGGTTCAGGTTTCTTGCAACGGAACTCTTCTGGATGATCTGCGAGTAAGACTCCACGTCACCGGGCCACTTTTCGTACTGCTGGGTGGTGTAGTACTGCGAACCTTCCCAGCCCGGTTCCGGCGTGCCGTACGAGCCCAGCGCGGGTGCTCCGGTATTGCGCGACTGCAGCGGAACGTACGTGGCGCCCTGCCAGTTGGTGGAGTTGAACTGGATGCCGACGTTGCGGTCGTACTCGCGCTGCGACGAATAGAAGTAGTCGGCGGTGCCGGTGAAGCCGCTGCCGAAGTCAAACTGGAACGACGCGTTGCCCGACTTGCGCTTGCGCTGGGTGATGATGTCGTTGAGGCCGATGTCCTGGCTGCCCATGAATACGCCGTTGGACTTCCCGTCGCCGTTGACGTCCACGCTGCCGTCGGCGTTCTGCACGATCTTGGACGGAATCGGTGCCCCGTTCCACGGCGTCAGGAAGCCGTTGTAGCCGCCGGCACTGGCGGCGTTCTCGCCGTTGAGCACCACGCCGTACTGGTCCAGGCCTTCGGTGGCATTCATGCGGCGCGTGTTGGAGAAGTCGCCGGAGATCAGCAGGCCCCAGTGACCGTCGTCGTTGTACGAAATGAGGCCGTTGGCTTCAGGCCCCGTGTGTTGGGTGGTGCTGCCGCGTTCGCCATTGGCCGAATAGCTGTAAGTAAAGCCGCTGGGGAGATCCCACGGCCGGTACGTATGCAGATCGATGGCGCCGCTGATGCCGCCGTCGGTGGTGCTGGCCGTCGGGGATTTGATCACGTCCACGCCGTGGAACAAGGTCGACGGCAGCATGGTGAAGTCAGGCTGCTGCGAGTCGATCTGGTCGGCTGTAATGAATACTTCGCCGTTCAACATGGTGCCGACCTGCGGCAGGCCGCGCACGTCCACTGAGGTACCCACGCCCGCATCGCGGTTGATCTGCACGCCGGTGACGCGCTGCAGCGAGTCGGTGATGGTGGTGTCGGGCAGGGCGCCGATGTTCTCCGCGGTGATGCTGTCCTGAATGTTCGCGGCATCGCGTTTCAGGTCGATCGCGCGCATCTGCGAGGCACGTACGCCTGACACATTCACGGCCGACAGGTTGACCGCGTTCTTCTGCGCGTCAGTGCCGTCGGCTTTCCTGGCGTCGGTTTTCTTGGCGTCAGGCGACGGCGGCGGCGTCTGCGTGGTCGTGGTCTGCGCAGCCTGGCCGTCCTGCTGGAGATCGACGAAGGTCGAGGCTGCAGCTGACGTCGACACGACGGCGAACAGCGACACGGTGATGGCAAATGACAATGGATGTTTGCGAAGTACGGTGGACATGGGCGTTGACCTCGTTGGTGTTGCCTGTCGAACCTCGGTTGCTCCGTGGTATTTCAAAATGCGCGTAGCCCGGCGGTGCCTGCGGGTACGCACGCCGTCGTGATGCCATCTTTCGTTGTCCCCGACTTTGGCTCCCCAGCCAAAGCCAATGCTCAGTGCTACTGCACGGGGCGCATGCCCCGCTTACTGCTCACTTCGAAAACGCGATACGCGCCAGCGCCCACTGTCCATCGCGTGGATCGCCGGTGGCGAAAACGCATACGTTGCGAACGCCGGCCCCCGCCGGCGTGGCAAGTGGTGCTTCAAGTCGAATTTGCCCCGTTGGCTGCGCCGCGCTCTGCAGCGGCAGGCGAGCCAACAGCGGACCCGTGCACGTGTCGGCATGGATCTCGATTTCACCCGCGGCGCTGATCTTCTGGCGCATCACCGCGTCTTTGGCCTCATCGCCGAAACGCCAGCTGATGCGCTCGACGATGAGCGAGACCTGCTTGGCGCCAGCCAGCGGCGCTTGTGGCCATAGCCAGCACGCGTTGCCGATATCGACGGAATAGACCGGCCTTGTTCCCTGCGTCGGCTTGCTGCCGTCGAGGCGCGAGGCGGGCTGCCTGGAACAGGTCGCGAGCGCGCTGCCATCGCGGCTCAGCAGGGTGGATGCATCGAGCGCCTGTGTGCGCGGCGTGGCAAGTTCGAAGCCGTCCGCTGCAAAGGTCGCGGCGCGCAGGTTCGTGTTTGCCGGCAACGTGAGTGGTTGCGCATAGGCTGCGGATTGAGCGGTCGGGTCGGAGCCGTCCGTCGTGTAACGGATGGTGCCGAACTGCACCTGATTGGACAGCTCGACACGGAATGCGCCGTTGGCCGCGGCGGTCACCTGGAAAGCAGGTGCAAATGCGCTGTCGGCATACGCAATGCCGAGCGCGCGATAACGCGCCAGTTCTGCCGGCAGGCGCTGCAGAAAGCTGTTCCAGTCGTGCGTGCTTGCGGGCGACCAGCCCAGTTCCGCCAACGCGGCGATGCGCGGGAAGATGGCATGTTGGTCGTGGGCGAAGGTGGGCATCTGCTCAGCCCACAGGCTCACCTGCACACCGATGATGCGCTTCGCCTCAGTCGCGCTCGCGCCCTTAGGAATCACGATCGTGTCATAGGCCTGCCGCAACGTTGCTGCGGGAGGCGGACCCGGCCATTCATCAGGCAGATCGGATTGAACATGGTCGAGGTACAGCGATTCCTGCGGCGTCATGATCACGTTGTGACCTTGCCGGATGGCCGTAAGCGCCACGCGTTCGTTGTGATCGCCATGCCATGACATCACCACTTCCGAGGCCGGCAGCTTCTCGCCGGTGGCCAGCTGGTCATCCCAGCCCACCGGCGTGCGCCCGTGCTCGACCAGATGCGCGGCGACCTGCTGGATAAACCAGCCCTGCAGCTGGTCCATGTTCGCCAGGCCCAGCTTGTGCATCTGCGCGCGCACTTCGGGCGATGCGTTCCACTGCTGCTTGTCCGCTTCGTCGCCACCGATGGAGATGTAGCGCGAAGGGAACAGCTGCATGACCTCGTCGAGCACGTCATCGACAAACTGCAGGGTCTTTGCATCGGGCTTGAGCAGCCACGGGCTGACGCCCCAGTCGGTCCACACTTCAGGTCGCTTGCCGGTGACGCCCAGCCACGGATAGGTCGCGACGGCTGCCTGCGAATGGCCGGGAAGATCGATTTCAGGCACCACATCGACAAAGCGCTCGGCGGCGTAGCGCACGATCTCGCGCGCCTGTTCTTGCGTGTAGTAGCCGCAATAAGGCTTTTCGGGGGAGCCGGTCAGTTCGCTGTCCAGGCCCACCGCCTTGCGGCAGGCGCCGATCTTGGTGAGCTCGGGATACTTGGTGATTTCCAGGCGCCAGCCCTGGTCTTCGGTGAGGTGCCACAGCAACACGTTCAACTTATGCAGCGACATCCAGTCGATCAGCTGCTTGATCTCGGCCACGCTCTGGTAGTGCCGCCCCGAGTCGAGCAGCAGTGCGCGCCAGGCGAAGCGCGGGTGATCGTCGATCACGCCGCTGGCCACTTTGACCGGGGCGCCACGCGCCCATCCCGATGGCGTCAGCAATTGGCCCAGGGTGACACTGCCGTAAAATGCGCCGCGCGCCGTTCGTGACGTGACCACGATGCCGCCGTCGTCCACGGTGATGCGGTAACCGGATTCGTCGGCAACATCGGCATGCGGATTCACATCGAATGCGATGGCGGGATGCGGTGCGTCCGACGTCGCCATGCGCAGGTGCAATCCGTTGGTTGCGGCCACCTGTTGCAGGAAGCGATCGGCGATGGACTGCACTTGTTGCCGTTCTTCACCGCGCACCAGCACCACGGCACCATCGGCGATGTCCACCGCGCCCGAGCCTGCAGGGCTGGCCTTCGCCGGCTGCGGCAACAATGACCAGCTGGGAACCACAGGCGCGGCGATGGCCGCGCTCGTTGCCGCCATCCATGCGATGGCCAGGCAGCAGAGGATGTTCGCTGTCGCAACGCGGCTCATGCGCCACCACCTGTCGCAGCCTGCCGTGGAGCTGCGGCGTCCGACATGCCACGCCTGAGGTACCACTGGGCCGCGCCATGCACGCCATGGTGGCCGTGCTCGGTGACCCACACCGGTACTTGCGACAGCAGCGCACGCGCACTGCGGCCGTGCAGGAATCGTTGCTCGAACGCGCTGCGCTTGAGCAGCTCGAAGATGGACGACAGGAAGCCGCCGGCCAGATACACGCCGCCGCTGGCCATGAAGGCCATCGCCAGATTGCCGGCAAAACTGCCCAGCGAGGCACAGAAAATCTCCACCGCCTCCACCGCTTGTGCGTCGCTGTGCGCAAGCGCCGCGGTGGTGATGGCCTCGGGTGCAGCCAGCGTCGGCGCCACGCCGTCCAAGGTGCACAAGGCGACGTAGAGCGACAGCAGGCCCGGGCCAGACACGATGTGTTCAAACGGCACATAGCCGCCTTCTGGCGCCAGCGTCGCGAGCACCTCGCGCTCGCGCACCGCGTTCGGCGCGAAATCCATCTGGCCGGCTTCCGTCGCCAGCACCAGGCCGCCGGCCGGGCCGGGAACATGCACCGCCGCGCCAAGGCCGGTGCCCGGTCCGATCACCAAGGTCGTTCCGCTGGCGTGCGCGTCGGGCCCGCACAGATGGCGGCCGCCTTCGGCGAGCGAACCATCGAGCGCATAGGCCAGGGCTTCGAAGTCGTTGAGTACGGCCACCTCGTCCAGGCCCAGCGCCTGATGCAGCTGGGCCAGGTGGATGGGCCAGGGCAGGTTGTCGTTGACCACCTCGTTGCCCATGATCTGGCCCGCGCAAGCGAGCACGCAGTGCTTGACCGGGGCATGCACCTCGGCGTCGACAAAGGCTTGCAGCAGGTCTGACAGCACGGGGAAGTCGGCGCAGGCATACACGCGGTAAGCGAGCGTCTCCACCCCGCGAATGCCGCCCGGACCGGCGCGCATCAGCGCAACACGCGCATGCGTGCCGCCGATATCGGCCGCCAGAAACGGCACCGCCGGTGTCCCCGCCAGTCGATCCGTATGCTCGTTTGCCACGTCCAGCCGCCCCTCGCAGTGGAACTGTTATCAGCCTGTAACGTAATTGACACCGGTGTCAAGCGGTGGCGCAGCATGGTGGGAAAAATGCCTGGAGGCATGCTGGAGGGGTGGGAAACGGCGTTGCTGGCGCGGCACGCAGGGAGTTGGCGGGACGCGGCGGAGGGTTGATGCGCTCAGCCGGACTAGCTGAAAAACGCTAGCTTTCGCTGCGATTGAGCCGTTCCAGAATGCGCCGCAAATGGGCCAGGTCAGTCTTGGAAAGTTGCTGGAATCCCGCGGGAGCATCATCCTGCACGGTGCGGTTGACCAGTTCCACAACCTGTTTTCCGGCGCGCGTGATCGACACCAGTTTTGCCCGGCGATTCTCGGGGTGAGGGTGGCGTTCGACGAGGCCGCGATCTTCCAGATCGTTCACCGCCACGGTTGCGGCCGGCGCATCCATGCCGGTGTCATCCGCGATCTGGCGCAAGGTCATCGGAGCATCCACCAGCCGCCACAGGATGCGGATGCGGCTGAAAGGGAGTCCGCTGATCTCGCTCACCTTGCGGCGCCACTCGCCACGCACGCCGCGCGTTTCCCACACCATGCCAACCATCAGCTGCCAGACGGCGTCGGCTTCGGTAGGGCTGTTGGTGGGTCGGATCATGCAGCGGCTCCGGCAGGGGCTTCTTCCAGCAAGTGGGCCGCGTGGCGCGTCGTGTCGTGCGCCCAGCGCGTGTTCGACAGCCAGGCCAGAAGCAGCACGGTGAAACCCGCACCCGTGATCAGCCACCAGAAGGGATGCGTGGCCTCGGCGAAGCCCTGGTGCACATGCATGCCCAGAATCGTACCGGCGAGTGCCACGCCCAGCGATGCGCCCACCTGCCGGCTGGTGGAGGCCACCGCCGCAGCGAGACCGGCCTGCGCCTTGGGCATGCCGGACACGGCCGTGTTGGTGATGGGCGCATTGACCATGCCGAAGCCGATGCCAAAGATCACATAGGTCAACAACAACACCGCTATCGGCGTGGTGGCGGTGAGCTGCGTCATCATCAGCGCACTGATCACGGTGGCCGCGCCGGAAACGAGCAGTGAGGGACGCGTGCCATACGTGCCCACCAGCCGGCCGGACAGCGGAGAGCACAGTACTGTCGCCAGCGCGAGCGGCAGGGTGCACAAGCCGGTATGGAAGGCCGATAGTCCACGCACTTCCTGCAGGTAGAGCGCATTGAGAAACAGGAAGCCGGAGAACGCGGAAAAACTGCATACGGCGATCAAGGTGGCGCTGCTGAAAGGCGCACTGCGAAAGAAGCGCACGTCGATCAGCGGTTCGTGGCGTCGCGGTTCGTAGACCAACAAGGCGATCAGCGACAACGCGGCCGCGGCGAACAGGCCAACGATGGTGGTTGAGCCCCAACCCTCATGCGGGCCTTCGATCACGGCATAAGTCACCGTGGCCAGGATGGTGAACACCAGCAGCTGTCCCACCGGATCGACGCGACGCGGACGAGGCGCCCTGGATTCCGGGATATAGCGCGACGCCAGCACCATCGCCGCGGCGCCCACCGGCAGGTTCACCCAGAAGATCGAGCGCCAGCCAATGGTTTCCGTAAGCGCGCCACCGATCACCGGACCCAGTGCCATCGAGATGCCGGCAACCGCACCCCAGATGCCGATGGCGCGTGCGCGCGCCTTGGGTTCGTGGAAGGTATTGGCGATGATCGACATGGCGACCGGATTGAGCATCGTCGCGCCCAGGGCCTGCACGATGCGAAACGCGACCAGGCCGTGGATATCCGGCGCAACACTGCACAGCAGCGAGCCGAGCACGAACAGCGCCATGCCCGACTGGAATACGCGACGACGACCGAAGCGATCGGCCATCGAGCCCGCCAGCATCAGCAGACTGGCCACCACCATGGTGTAGGCATCGATCACCCATTGCAGACCCGAGACCGACGCGCCCAGGTCGCGCCGGATCGCGGGCAGGGCGACGTTCACGATGGTGGCGTCCATCGCCACCATCAGCAGGCTGAGGCAACAGATGGCGAGGATCAGGTTGGGGTGGGTCTGCGCACGCCGTGCGTCGTTGATGGTTGTATTCATGCAACTATTGTGAGTTAACAATGGTTGACGGTCAATCCAGGGTTTTTGCCGGTGCTTGCGTTTGCTTCATCAGGTGATCAAGATATTCATCAATAGATGAATTAGGTGCCTTATGGCCAAGCCGAAGGCCTCAGCGCGCGGTGCGGGACGCCCCAGGGTGGACAACCCGGAATTGCGCGAACACCTGCTGGATGTCGCGTTGAAAAGCTTTGCCGCCGCCGGCGTGACGGCGACGTCCGTGCGTTCCATCGCCGCCGATGCCGGCGTCAACGCGGCCTTGCTCAGCTACTACTTCGGCAGCAAGGCCGAGGTGGTCGAGGCCGTATTCGATGAGCGCATCGCCCCGGTGTTGTCGCAGTTTTTCCTGCATCTGTTTGGGGTAGAGGGCGATATCCAGCAATTCGCGGCCGCCTTCGTGACCGGCATCGGCGAACTGGTCGAGGCCCATCCCTGGTATCCCGCGCTCTGGGTGCGGGAAGTCCTCTGCGAGGGCGGTGCGCTGCGCGAGTTGGCGGTGGCCCGATTGTCGGCGGCAGCACCACTGGTCACCACGCGTTTTGTCGACGCGCAGCGCGATGGCGAGCTCAATCCCGCGCTCGATCCCACCGAGATGGTGATGACGCTGCTGGGCCTGACCCTGGTTCCGGCAGCAGGCGCGCCATTGTGGCAGGCGACCTCCGGCGCGCCTGCGGCTTCCACGGCGCGGCGCACCCAGCATGTGCTGTCGTTGCTGCAGCGAGGGTTGTCCTGAGGCGGATCGTGCATTCGTTATAGGATCGGATGCTTCAGCTGATACGGCACCGTCACAGAGAACGCCATGAGCGAGATCGAAGATCGTCTGGCCAGCTTGGGCCTGAGCCTGCCGCCGCCGTTTGAAGTGCCGAGCGGCCTGAGCCTGCCGTTCCAGTTCGTGCAGGTGCACGGCACGCGCGTGCTGATTTCCGGCCACGGTCCGCAAGGCGCGGATGGTCAGATGACGGGCCCATTCGGCAAGCTGGGCAGCGAGCTTTCGGTGAGTGAGGGCTATCAGGCGGCGCGACTGGTGGCGCTCTCCATCCTGGCCAGTCTCAAACGCAGCATCGGCGATCTGGACCGCGTCCAGCAGTGGCATCGGGTGCTTGGCATGGTCAACTCCGCGCCCGGATTCATCCAGCAGCCGCAGGTCATCAATGGCTTCTCCGACCTGATCCTCGCCTTGTATGGAGCGGAGCGTGGCGCGCATACGCGCAGCGCCGTCGGCATGGCCGAGCTTCCGTTCAATATCCCGGTGGAAATCGAGGGTGAGCTATCGCTGCATCCTTGAGGCGCAAGAACCCGCGGGCGACATCACATCAATCGCATGTCGTCCATGCCTGAATTTAACGCGCCGTGCGTCAGGGTGGGGATCCTGCCCAGGGCGCCGACCGCCGTGGGCTCCTGAGGCTTTGGGAGTCGGCAAGTCACATGAGTGGTTCGCGTTCGGATGCGTTCGTATTTTTTGGTGCCACGGGCGACCTCGCTTACAAGATGATCTTTCCGGCGCTGCAGGCGCTGGTCCAGGCGGGCGAAATGGAGATGCCCATCATCGGCGTGGCGTATGGACACTACACGCTGGAGCAATTGCGCGACCGCGCAAAAGACAGCTTGCAGCAGCACGGCCACTTCGACGCAGCGGCGTTCGAAAAGCTTTCGGCCAGGCTGCAATACATCGACGGCGACTACCAGGACCCATCGACGTACGCCCGCCTGAAGCAGGCCTTGGGCGAGGCCATGCACCCGATTCATTACATGGCGATACCGCCAACCATGTTCGATACCGTAGTGCAGGGCCTGGTGAGCTCAGGCTGCGCCGAGAATGCGCGCATCGTCATCGAGAAGCCGTTCGGCCGCGACCTGGCTTCGGCCAGACGATTGAACCTGACGCTGCATGAGGTCTTTCCCGAAGCCAGCATCTTTCGGATCGATCACTACCTGGGCAAGGAGGCGGTGCAGAATCTGCTGTACTTCCGCTTTGCCAATGCCTTCCTGGAGCCGGTGTGGAATCGCACGTACATCGACAACGTGCAGATCACCATGGCGGAGAACTTCGGCATCCAGGGGCGCGGCAGTTTCTATGACGAAGCCGGTGCCTTGCGCGACGTCGTGCAGAACCATCTGCTGCAGGTGACCGCGCTGCTGGCGATGGAAGCGCCGGTGGGGCACGAGGCGGCTGCGATGCGCTCGGAGAAGCAGCGGCTCTTTCAGGCGATGCGGCCGCTCGATCCTGCCCAGGTGGTGCGCGGCCAGTTCCGCGGCTATCGCGACGAAAAGGGCGTGGCAGCCGACTCTCAGGTGGAAACCTACGCGGCGCTGCGCCTGCATATCGATACCTGGCGCTGGTCGGGCGTGCCGTTCTATATCCGCGCCGGCAAGTGCCTGCCGGTGACGGCGTGCGAAGTCATGGTCACCTTGAAGCAGCCGCCGCTGGCCGTGTTCGACGGCTCGCCCGTGCAGAACTCCAACTACTTCCGCTTTCGGCTCAGCCCCGACGTCGTCATCTCCACCGGTGCCCGCGTGAAGCGGGCCGGCGAAGCGATGCGCGGCGAACCGGTCGAGCTGGTCGCGCGCCATCGCTCAGTGCACGAGCAATCGGCCTACCAGCGCCTGCTGGGTGACGCAATGCGCGGCGACGGCTCGCAGTTCACCAGCGATGCCAGCGTGGAGGCGGCATGGGCCGTCGTCGATCCCGTGCTAGATCACACCGACCCGGTGCACGAATATGCGCCCGGCAGCTGGGGCCCGACCGCAGCCAATACGCTGACCGCCGACGACGGCGGTTGGCACGATCCCAAACCGGAGGAAACACGTCCGTGCTGACTGCTACATCACTGGTGTTCTTGCTTGACGTCGACAACACCTTGCTCGACAACGACGGCTTTGCCGCCGATCTCACCGCACGGCTCGATCGCGATTTTGGCGCGATGGAGCGCGAGCGCTATTGGTCCATCTACAACAAGCTGCGCGACGAGCTCGGCTTTGCCGATTATCTGGGCGCGCTGCAGCAATTCCGGCTGGGCCATGAGTACCACCCGGGCTTGGTGCCGCTCTCCAACTTCCTGCTCGACTATCCGTTCGCCGAGAAGGTGTTTCCCGGCGCGCTGGACGCACTCGCACACCTGGGCACCCTGGGCTCGACAGTGATCCTGTCCGATGGCGACATCGTCTTCCAGCCACGCAAGATCGCGCACTCCGGCCTGGGGGCGGCGGTGGAGGGCAGGGTGCTGGTGTATGTGCACAAGGAGCGCATGACTGAAGCCATCCAGCGCGCGTTTCCGGCCACGCACTACGTGATGGTCGACGACAAGCCGCAGTTGCTGGCGGCGATGAAGCGCATTTTTGGCGCGCATATCACCACCATCTTCGTGAACCAGGGGCATTACGCGCGCGAAGCGGAGCATCTGGTGATCGATCCCATGCCCGACAAGACCGTGATGCACATTGCCGATCTGGTCAGCCTGACCTCGTCCGATTTTCCCGTGGGCGAGCCCGCCGGCCAGGCCCGTCTTGAACAGGCGCCGCACGCCGCAGCACCGGACTGAATCATGAAAGCCACCGCACAACTGCACGCCCTCGGTCAGAGCCTCTGGCTGGACAACATCACCCGCGACATCCTCGACAACGGTACCTTGCGCCGCTACATCGACGAGTTGTCAGTCACCGGTCTTACCTCCAATCCCTCGATCTTCAATGCCGCGATCGGCGATGGCGATGCCTACGACGACGGCATACGCGAGAAGGCACGCAACGGTGCAGCTGGCGAAGGCCTGTTCGTCGAGTTGGCGCTGGAAGATCTTCGTCGCGCCGCGGATCTGTTCCAGCCCGTGTTCCAGTCCAGCCAGCATGTCGATGGCTGGGTCTCGATGGAGGTGTCGCCCTTGCTGGCCTTCGACACGCAGGCCAGCATCCAGGCGGCGCGTGACATCTTCAAGAAGGCCGATCGGCCCAATCTGTTCGTGAAGATACCGGGCACGCCGGAAGGCATCCCGGCGATCGAGGAAGCGATCTTTGCAGGCATACCGATCAACGTGACCTTGCTGTTCTCGCGCGATCAATACCTGGCTGCGGCCGAGGCTTATCTGCGCGGCATCGAGCGTCGCATCGATGCGGGGCTGGATCCTCATGTCGGCTCCGTTGCCTCGCTGTTCGTGAGCCGCTGGGATGTCGCAGTCAAGGACAAAGTCCCGCAGGATTTGCGTAACACGCTGGGTATTGCGGTCGGCAAGCAGACCTATCGCGCCTATCGCGAGTTGCTCGCCTCACCGCGTTGGCAGGCACTCTCCAAAGCGGGCGCCCGTCCGCAGCGTCTGTTGTGGGCGAGTACGGGAACCAAGGATCCCAGCGTGTCCGACACGCTCTACATCGAGGCACTGGCAGCACCGGATACGGTCGACACCATGCCCGAGAAAACCCTGTGGGCCTTCGCCACGCATGGCGCAGTGACGGGCGTGTTGCCCGAGGATGGCGGGGACGCGGACGTCATTCTCAAGCGTTTTGCCGATGTCGGTATCGATCTCGACGCGCTGGCAAAACAGCTGCAGCAGGAAGGCGCGGCGGCCTTCGTGACGTCGTGGAAGCAATTGCTCCAGCGCATCACCGACAAGAGCGCACAGTTGGCCAAGGCATAGTCCACGCGCTGTTTCAGCAGTCTGGTACGCACTCCCACAGGTGACCCGCATGACCGATGAGCTCGATCTGAAAGGCATCAACACGCTGCGCTTCCTGTCGGTTGACATGGTGCAGAAGGCCAATAGCGGGCATCCCGGACTGCCGCTCGATGCGGCGCCGATGGCTTATGTGTTGTGGACGCGCTGGCTCCGGCATAACCCGGCCAACCCGGAGTGGTTTGATCGCGACCGTTTTGTGCTGTCGGCGGGTCATGGCTCAGCCTTGCTCTATAGCCTGCTCTACGCCACCGGTTACGACGTATCGCTCGACGACATCAAGCAGTTCCGCCAATGGCACAGCAAGACGCCCGGACATCCCGAGCGGGGCGACACGCCCGGCGTGGAGACCACCACGGGGCCGTTGGGACAGGGCCTGGCCAATGCGGTGGGCATGGCGATGGCGGAGGCGCAGATGGCGGCGCGCTACAACCGTCCGCAGCATGCGGTGATCGATCACCACACCTATGCCATCGTGAGTGATGGCGATCTGATGGAAGGCGTGGCGTCCGAAGCGGCATCGCTGGCGGGGCATCTGCGGCTGGGCAAGCTGATCTGCCTGTATGACCAGAATGCGATGACGCTTTCCGCGGCCACCGACATGACCTTTACCGAAGACGTGCGACAGCGTTTCGATGCCTATGGATGGCACACCATCGCAGTGACCGACGGCAACGATCTGGTGGCGATCGATGCCGCACTGGAGACGGCGCGTGCCAAAGCCACGCGGCCCACCTTGATCCTGGTGCGCACCAGCCTCGGTTATGGTTCGCCAAAGCAGGATACGTTCGAGGCGCATGGCTCGCCGCTGGGCGAGGAAAGCGTGCGCAAGACGAAGGAGAAACTCGGCTGGCCGCTTGAGCCGGACTTTTACGTGCCGGACGATGCGCTGGCCCATTTCCGCAAGGCGTTGCCGCGCGGGGCGGAACTTGAATCGGCGTGGGATGATCGGATGCAGGCGTATGCCAAGGCGTTTCCCGATCTCCATGACGAACTGCAACGCAGCCTGCGCGGCGAACTGGCCGACGGCTGGGACGCGGATATCCCGGTGTTTCCCGCCGATGCCAAGGGCATGGCGACGCGCGACGCATCGAGCAAGGTGATGAATGCGTTTGCCGCCAAAGTGCCTGCTTTCACCGGCGGCTCAGCGGATCTGAATCCCTCCACCAAGACCGCCATGAAGGGCCTGGGCGACTTCAATCCGCCCGCGTCAAAGGGCGGGGATCTGCAGGGTTCCGATGTATCGGGCTGGAGTTTCCAAGGCCGCAATCTGCATTTCGGCGTGCGCGAACATGCGATGGGCGCCATCGTCAACGGACTGGCGGCGCATGGCGGCACGATTCCGTTTGGAGCCACCTTCCTGATCTTCTCCGATTACATGCGTCCGCCGATGCGTTTGGCGGCGCTGATGAAGCTGCACGTCATCCATGTGTTCACGCACGACAGTATTGCGCTTGGCGAAGACGGGCCGACCCATCAGCCGGTGGAGCAGCTCGCCGCGCTGCGCGCGATTCCCAACCTCACGCTGATACGCCCTGGCGACGCCAACGAAACCGCGGTTGCCTGGCGCGTGGCCCTGCAAACCAAGGGCCGTCCGGTGCTGTTGGTGCTGACCCGGCAAAACGTGCCCACGCTGGATCGCGAGCGCATGGCGTCCGCCGATGGGCTGCGTTGCGGCGCCTATGTGCTATTCGATACACCGGGTAAAAAGCCCGAGCTGATCCTGATCGCCAGCGGTTCGGAAGTCGGCCTGATCGTGGAGGCCGCCCAGCGCCTGGAAGAAGAGGGCGTGGCTGTGCGCTGCGTGTCGATGCCGAGCTGGGAGTTGTTCGAGGCGTTGCCGCAAGCCGAACGTGACGAGGTATTGCCGCCCTCGGTGACGGCGCGACTGGCCGTGGAGCTGGGCATATCCCAAGGTTGGGAGCGCTACGTGGGTTCGCGCGGCGACATGATGGGCATCGAGACTTTCGGCGCATCCGCACCAGCCGAAGTGCTGCTGAAAGAATACGGCTTCACCGTCGATGCGGTCTGCCAACGCGCCAAGGCCCTGCTCGCTCGATAGCGGCAGGGCCTGGCGGCCAGCGAGTTATTCCTTCTTGATCGGATGACCGCCAAACTCGTTGCGCATGGCCGACAGCAGTTTGTCGGTGTACGAATCCTTGTCGCGCGAGCGCAGTCGCTCGATCAGCGATTGGGTGATGACCGGCGCGGGCACGTTCAGCTCAATGGCTTCATCAACCGTCCAGCGGCCTTCGCCGGAATCGGCCACGTAGGGAGCGATGCCGGACATATCGGGATTCTTTTTCAGTGCGTCGGCGGTCAGATCGAGCAGCCATGAACGCACCACGCTGCCGTAGCGCCAGATCTCGGCAACCTGCTGCAGGTCGAGTTCGAATTCCGCCTTGTGCCGCAGGATGGAGAAGCCTTCGGCATACGCCTGCATCATGCCGTACTCGATGCCGTTGTGAACCATCTTGGTGAAGTGGCCCGAACCCACCGGCCCGACACGCGCCCAACCCTGATCCCTGGCAGGTGCCAGCGCTTCGAAAATCGGACGCAGACGCTCTACCGCTGCCTCATCGCCGCCGATCATCAGGCTGTAACCCTCGGCCAGCCCCCAGACGCCGCCACTCGTGCCGCAGTCGACATAGGCGATGGCATGTTCGGCGAAACGCTGTGCGCGACGCAGTGTGTCTTTGTAGTAGGAGTTGCCGCCGTCGATGATGGTGTCGCCCGCGGCGAGCAGCGGCAGCAGCGCGTCGAGGCTGGCATCCGTGATGTCGCCGGCGGGCACCATCAGCCACAGCGTGCGCGGAGCGGGCAGGGCGGCAACCAGCGCTGCAAGCGATTCGGCTGTTTGCGCGCCGCTGCTTTCCAGCCCTTTGCGCGCTGCCTCTTGCGGATCGAAGCCGACGATCTGATGTCCGCCCTTCATCAGCCGCTGAGCCATATTGGCTCCCATCCTGCCCAAACCGATCATGCCGAGTTTCATTGGTCTTCCTAAGCCCGATAGGGATACAAAGTGTTGCGACAAGCCTGCATTTTGCGCTCGTTGCAGGCAAGTCTGCGTGAGAGTAAGGCGAACTCACTGCTGAGGAGCGCCTGACGCGACCCATCGAAAGAAGTTGAGCCGCGTCGTCATCCTGCGGCAGCAGTTGCGAGGCAGCGGCACGGTGTCATACCTTCGCGCGCTGGTGGATGGACGCATGCTGCGTCCGAGTGCCCCTATGGAGACGGGAATGCGCTTGCGTATCGGCCTGGCTGTGTTTGCCCTGGTGTTCTCGCTGACGGCGACGGCCACCACGTCCCCCACGTCGGATACTCCGCTGGCCAAAGCCGCGCAGGCGGCGCTGGAGAGTGCATCGATCAAGAACGGCCCAGGTGTAGTGGCGGTGATTGCCAAGGGCGACGCCATCGTGTTTCGCGGTGCGACCGGGCTGGCCCAGATCGAACTGGGCGTGCCGCTCGATCCGGATCAGGTGTTCCGCATTGCGTCGGTCACCAAGATGTTCACCGCCGCCACGGTGATCAAGCTTGCCGAGATGGGCAAGCTGTCGCTGGACGATAAGCTCGCCACTTATCTTCCCGACTTCCCGGACGCCGGCAACATCACGCTGCGGGAATTGTTGAATCACACCGCAGGCGTTTCCGACAAGACCAAGGATCCGCAGCCCGGCTTCATGAAGCGCGATGTGGATACGGCCACGCTGGTGGACGAAATCCGCAAGCGCACGCCGACCTTTGCGCCGGGAGCGCAGCAGCAGTACTCGAACGGTGGTTACATCCTGCTGGGAGCGGTGATCGAGAAGGTGACGGGTGAACCCTGGTACGCGGCCATGACGCGCCTTTTGCTGGAGCCCTTGGGTCTGCAACACATCCGCTATGGCGACAATGCCGTGGTCATGCCAGGGCGCGTTGCCGGCTACACGACGGACAACCCGGCACACCAGGTCAAGAATGCTTCGTTTATCAGCATGAGCATCCCCGCAGCGGCAGGCGGCCTGGTTGCCACGGCGGACGATCTGGTGCGCTGGATGCGTGCGTTGACGCATGGGCGTGTGATCAGCGCTCAGGACTTCCAGATGATGATCACGGCGGCCATGCCCGGTGCTGCGCATCCCTACGGCATGGGCATGTATCTCTGGCGCGTGCGCGCAAGCGAGATGGTTGGGCATACCGGGCAGATCGACGGCTTCTGTTCCGCCGTCGCTTACCTGCCGAAGCAAGATGTGACAGTGATTGTGCTGGCTAATGATGACAATTTCGATGCCCGCACCATGAGCCGCCGGCTGGCCGCCATCGCGCTGGGCCGGCCCTATGTGACGCCGGCGGCGGCGAGGCCATCCGATGCCGCGCTGAGTGCCTTGGAAGGCGCGTATCGCATCGACGCCACCACCACGCAGACGCTGTCGGTCCAGGATCACCAGCTCTACGCCCAACGCACGGGTCGTCATGCGGTGCCGATGCAGGTCGCCGCGGATGGAAAGCTCTATTTCGTGCCGGACGAACTCAGTTACTTCGTGCCCGTGCGCGACGCCGCGGGCAAGGTCACGCGACTGGATTATTTCGATGGCGGCGATGCGCCTGCCGTGGCCATGCCGCGGATAGCCAATGCAGTCAACGCTGCCCATCCGTAGCCGAAGGGCAGCGTGACGAAAGTGTGATCGGACGTGTTTATTCGGGTCCGGCTTCATACTTTCGTCTAAGAGAAATGTGACGATTTGCATCCGCCAAAAACGCTTTTCAGGGCAACGGAAATTCGCAAGAAATCCGACCCCTCGGACCTGAGAACTGTGCTACCTTTTTGAGCAGGCGACAGGTTCATTGCCGTCGTCGCCACGGAGTTTTCGAGCCACGTCGACGCCCTGGATTGGGCGGTTGGTCCAGCCAGATTTCCGGGAGCGCTACGCGATGCCAATGACTCGCCGCGAGTTCATCAAGTTCACAGGCTTGGGGCTGGCAGCATCCAGTCTCGGCGTGTTGGGCTTTGGCGAATCGGGGGTGGCGCAAGCCGCCGCCGTTCGACCTTTCAAGCTTGCCCACGCCACTGAAACACGCAACACCTGCACGTATTGTTCAGTGGCCTGCGGCATCATCATCTACAGCATGGGTGATCGCGCCAAGAACGCGCTGTCCAACATCATCCACATCGAGGGTGATCCGGATCATCCGGTCAATCGCGGCACCTTGTGCCCGAAGGGTTCGGCGCTGCTCGACATTGTGCATGCGCCCACGCGACTGAAAGAGCCGCGTTACCGTGCACCCGGCGGCACCGAGTTCAAGACCGTGTCCTGGGATTTCGCGCTGGACCGCATCGCGCGTCTGATGAAGGACGATCGCGACAAGAACTTCATCGCGAAGAACGCCAAGGGCGACACCGTCAATCGCTGGACCAGCGTAGGCATGCTGGCAGCGTCGGCGTCGTCCAGCGAAACCTCCTACCTGACCTGGAAGGTGGTTCGCTCGCTCGGCATGGTGGTGTTCGACAACCAGGCGCGTGTCTGACACGGACCGACGGTGGCCAGTCTGGCCCCATCATTCGGTCGCGGTGCAATGACCAACACCTGGCAGGACATCAAGAACGCCAATGTCGTTATCGTCATGGGTGGCAACGCTGCCGAGGCGCATCCGTGCGGCTTCAAATGGGTGATCGAGGCGAAGATCGAGAACGGCGCCAAGCTCGTCGTGGTCGATCCGCGCTTCACGCGCACGGCCTCGGTGGCCGATTACTACGCGCCGATACGCCCGGGCACCGATATCGCCTTCCTCAATGGCGTGATTCGTTACCTGCTGGAGCACGACAAGATCCAGCATGAGTATGTGCGCTCGTATACCAATGCCAGCCTGATCGTGAAGGACGGTTTCGATTTCCAGGATGGCCTGTTCACCGGCTACAACGAGGAAACGCGTACCTACGACAAGTCGACCTGGGACTACGACCTGGACAAGGACGGCTTTGCCCGCGCCGACGACACCTGGCAAGACCCACGTTGCGTGATCAACCTGCTCAAGCATCACGTCTCCCGCTACACGCCGGAGATGGTCTCGCGTATTACCGGCACGCCGCAGGACAAGTACCTGCATATCTGCGAGTTGATCGCCAGCACCTCGGCGCCCGACAAGGCCATGACCAGCCTGTTTGCACTGGGTTGGACGCAGCACTCGGTGGGTGCGCAGAACATCCGCAACATGGCGATGATCCAGCTGCTGCTGGGCAATATCGGCGTGGCCGGTGGCGGCATGAATGCCTTGCGCGGACATTCGAACATCCAGGGCTTGACCGACGTCGGCCTGCTGTCCAATCAGATGCCGGGCTATATGAACCTGCCCACCGACAAGGAAACCGACTTCGACATCTACATGTCGACCCGTCAGTTCAAGCCTTTGCGCCCGGGACAGATCAGCTACTACCAGAACACCCGCAAGCTGTTCGTGAGCTTCATGAAGGCGTTCTACGGCGACGCCGCCACGCAGGAAAACAACTGGGCGTTCGATTGGCTGCCCAAGCTCGACATCCCGCTGTACGACATCATCAAGGCGTTCGAGATGATGAACAACGGCCAGATGACGGGTTACATCTGCCAGGGCTTCAATCCGCTGCAGGCCTTCCCGGATCGCGGCAAGATCCGCCGCGGCCTGAGCAAGCTGAAGTTCCTGGTGACGATGGATCCGCTGGATACGGAAACCTCGCGTTTCTGGCAGGATTTCGGCCCGCAGAACCCGGCCAATTCGGCCGAGATCCAGACCGAGGTATTCCAGCTGCCGGTCACCTGCTTCGCCGAAGAAAACGGCTCCCTGGTCAATTCGGCGCGCTGGCTGCAGTGGCACTGGAAAGCGGCGGAAGGTCCGGGCGATTCGATGTCCGATATCTGGATCATGAGCGGCATCTATCACCGGCTGCGCGAGCTGTATCGCAAGGAAGGCGGCGCCTTCCCCGATCCGCTGCTCAACCTCACCTGGAAATACACCGATCCGCTGAGTCCCGACCCGGAAGAGCTGGCGAAGGAAATGAATGGTCGCGCCCTGGCCGATCTCACCGATGCGACCACCGGTGCAGTGACCAAGGCCGGCACCTTGCTCGATGGCTTTGGGCAATTGCGCGATGACGGCAGTACGTCGTCCGGCTGCTGGATCTTCTCCGGCTCGTTCACCGAGAAGGGCAACCAGATGGCGCGGCGCGACGCCACCGATCCACGCGAGCAAGGCATCGCGCCGAACTGGGCGTGGGCGTGGCCGGCGAACCGGCGCATCTTGTACAACCGTGCCAGTGCCGATCCCGCAGGCAAACCATGGAACCCGGCCAAGCCGGTCATTTCGTGGAACGGCATACGCTGGGTGGGCATCGACGTGCCCGATTACACGCCCACCCTGGCTCCCTCGGCCGGCGCCAGTCCTTTCATCATGAATGACGAAGGCCTGGGTCGGCTGTTCGCCCGCAAGCTGATGGCGGAGGGGCCGTTCCCCGAGCACTACGAGCCGCTGGAATCGCCGGTGGAGAACCCGCTGCATCCGAAGGTGCAGAACAACCCGGCCGCCCGTGTGTTCGCCGATGACCGCGCTGCGTTTGGCAGTCCAAAGAACTTTCCCTATGTGGCTACCACGTATCGCCTCACCGAGCACTTCCACTTCTGGACCAAACACGCACTGATCAACGCGATCCTCCAGCCGGAGGAATTCATCGAGATCGGCGAGGTGCTGGCCAAGGAGAAGGGCATCGAGCAGGGCGGTTGGGTGAAGGTGTCGTCCAAGCGCGGCGAAGTGATTTGCAAGGCCTATGTCACCAAGCGCATCAAGCCGATGACCGTGGACGGCAAGCCGACCCATGTGATCGGCGTGCCCTTGCATTGGGGCTTTACCGGCCAGGCCAGGAAGGGCTACGGGGCCAACACGCTGACGCCGTCCGTGGGCGACGCCAATACGCAGACGCCGGAGTTCAAGGCGTTCCTGGTCAACATTGAAAAGACCACGGCGCCAGTCGCCGCCTGAGGAAGCCGTCATGTCCGATCTGCAATCGCAAGATTACATCCGGCGCTCCGCCTCCACGATGACGCCGCCGATGGCGCGCAGCACCGAGGAGCAGGTAGCCAAGCTCATCGATGTGACCCGCTGCATCGGCTGCAAGGCCTGCCAGTCGGCGTGCATGGAGTGGAACAACCTTCGCCAGGAAATCGGCCACTTCGAGGGGTCCTATCAGAACCCCAACGACTTGAGTCCCGATGTCTGGACGCTGATGAAGTTCGCCGAGTACGAAAACGAGCAGGGCAATCTGGAATGGCTGATCCGCAAGGACGGCTGCATGCACTGCGAAGATCCCGGCTGCCTCAAAGCGTGTCCGGCGCCCGGCGCGATCGTGCAGTACGCCAACGGCATCGTCGATTTCATCAGCGACAAGTGCATTGGCTGCGGCTACTGCGTGAAGGGCTGCCCGTTCGATATTCCGCGCATCAGCAAGAAGGACCACAAGTCGTACAAGTGCACGCTGTGTTCGGATCGCGTCGCCGTGGGCCTGGAGCCGGCGTGCGTCAAGGCATGTCCCACTGGCGCCATCATGTTCGGCACCAAGACCGACATGGCGCACTGGGCGGGCGAGCGCATCGTCGACCTGAAATCGCGCGGTTTCGAAAAGGCTGGCTTGTACGACCCGCCGGAAGTGGGCGGCACCCACGTGATGTACGTGCTGCATCACGCCGACAAGCCCTCGCTGTATTCGGGCCTGCCCGACAACCCGCGCATCAGCGCTGCGGTGGAAGCATGGAAGGGCATTGCCAAGCCGCTGGCGATGGTGGGCATCGCGCTGGCTGCGGTGGTGGGCTTCTTCCATTACATCGTGAAGGGTCCCAACGAAGTGACTGAAGAGGACGAAGTGCAGGGCGAGCGCGTGCTGGAGGATGCCGCGGAGAAGACGCCATGAACCGGCCCAGGACCGTCATTGTTCGCTACACCACGTCCCAGCGGGTCAACCACTGGATCAATGCCATCTGCTTTACCTTGATGGTGCTGTCGGGCCTGTCGATGTTTCACCCGATCATGTTCTGGCTGTCCAATCTGTTTGGCGGCGGCCAGTGGACGCGCGCGATCCATCCATGGATAGGCTGCGTGCTGATGGCAAGCTATATCGGGATGATCGCGCAGTTCTGGCGCGCGAACCTCTGGCGCCAGGAAGATACGGCGTGGATGAAGTCGGTGCCTGCGGTGATCGAGGACGATGAGGAACACATACCCGCGGTTGGCCACAACAATGCCGGCCAGAAACTGGTGTTCTGGTCGATGACCCTGCTGATCCCCACCTTGTTCATTACCGGCTTGACGATCTGGGAAGTGTATTTCGGCGAAGCCACCTCCATTCCGGTGCAGCGCGCCGCCGTGCTGATCCACAGCACCGCAGCCTTCCTTGCCATCATCATCTGGATCGTCCACGTGTATGCCGGCATCTGGGTGCGTCACTCGGTGCGTGCGATGACCCAAGGTTATGTGACGCCGGGCTGGGCCTGGCGCCATCACCGCAAATGGCTGTGGGAGCTGGCGTCCGGCCAGAACGGCAAGAACAGCATCAGGAAGCGTCCATGAAGCAGGCTGGCGCACCGCCCGAGGGCAAATGGACCGGCCCGCAGCACGCCGGCGTCCGTTCGCCCGATCCGATCGTGCTGGCCGATCCGGGCAAGCGCTTTGCAGCCACGGCAAAGCGCTTGGAGCAGCTGGCAGACGGGCATCCGATGGAGGCCTGGTTGCAGTTCATGTCGATGCTCTCGCGAGCGCAGCACGAAGTGGCAACCACGTTGACGCCTGCCGCGGAACTCAGTGAGGCGTGGGTAGCGCAGGCAGTGGAAGCGCGCCTGCCGCCGCTGGCCGCAGACGGCCATCGTCGTGACGCGTCATGGCGCGCGGGACTTGCGCTCTTGCTTCAACGCATCGATCGCGCCGGCCTGCCACCGGCGGCCGTGCATGCGATGGAGCAACTGCAGCGCAGCGATGCCGCCGCGCTGGACGAACTGGCCGACCACTTCCTGCGTGGCGAACTGGAGGCTGCCGAAGTGGGCGCGGTGGTGTTCGTTGCCGCGGCGCTGCAAGTGTATTTCACCTGTTCGGCAGCGCGTCTGCGGGCCGACGATCTGCGCCTGCTCGAAGAACGCTCGCTCTGCCCATGCTGCGGCTCGCCTTCGGTATCGGGCGTGATCACGGCGACCGGCGTGACGCCCGGCACGCGCTATCTGTCATGCTCGATGTGCTCCACCGCGTGGAACCACATGCGTGCGGTGTGCATCACCTGCGGCGGTACACGCAAGCTGTTCCTGCAAGGCATCGAAGATGACCCGGGCATCGTCAAGGCCGAAACCTGCGCCGAATGCCACACCTACGCCAAGGTCCTCTATCAGCTGAAGGACACCAAGGTCGATCCGTATGCGGACGATCTGGCCTCGCTCGGCCTGGACATCCTGGTCACCGAAGCGGGTTTTGCCCGCCACGCGCCCAACCCGCTGCTGCTGGTGGGCGATGGCGAAGCGGTGGCCGACTAGCCACCGCCATCGCGTGCTTCAGTGCAGACCCAGCCCTGACGCCAGCGCGCCACCCAGGATGCCGAAGCCGACCACGGCCGCTGCCAGCGCCAGCAGCAGGCGCAGATTGAAAGATCGGCCAACCATCACCAGCGAGGGCAGGCTGACCGGCGGCAAGGTCATCATCAAGGCCGCCGCAGGCCCGGCGCCGATGCCCAGGGCCAGCATGGCCTGCACGATCGGCACTTCACCCGCGGTGGGAATCACGAACAGCATGCCGGCCACGGCCAGCGCCGCGATCCAGAACCACTGGTTGCCGATCTCCGGTCCGATATGCGGGAACATCCAGGCGCGCGCCGCGCCCAGCAGCAACACGATCACCACGTATTCGGGAATCAGCCGCACCGTCATCCTCAGGAAGATGCGCGCCCAGCGCTTCAGCGTTTCGCCCCATGACACGGGTTCGGACTCCAGCGGCTGGGCCGGGATCGGCACGTCCGCGCCCGGTGTCGACATCCGGTTGGCCAGATAGCCCAGCCCGAACACCATCGGCACGCTGAGCAGCAGGCGCAGCCCGGTCCAGTACCAGCCGAGGACGAAGCCGGTGAAGATCAGCGTCGCCGGATTCAACATCGTGTTGCCCAGCCAGAAAGCGACCGCCGCACCGGGCGTCGCCCGATGTGCGCGCAGGCCCACCACCACCGGCGAGGCGCAGCAGGTGCACATCATTCCCGGCACCGCGAGGAGCCCGCCGGCCAGCACACTGCCGAAACCGTAGCGACCAAGCACGCGCTCCACCCAGCGTACCGGCAGCAAGGCCTGGACGCCCGAGCCCAGCAGCAGGCCGAGCACCATCGCCTGCCAGATGGCCTTGCCATAAGCGACGGCATAGCCGAGTGCGGCGCTCCAGGACGGCGCTGGTGCGCTGGCCTGGTCGCCCATCAGGATCGAGTGGCCGATCGAATGCTGGGACGCGGCGACAAAGGCGCGTCCGTAATACGGATGCCACTTCACGTAGAACAAGCCGGCAACCACCAGCAACAGGAATACGAACCAGCGGACATGACGCGCTGTTTGAAGTGCAGCAGACATGGACATCCCCACGAACAGTCGTGACATCACGGCCCTGACAGGGCACGCCATTGCCACCTCTGCCACAGGCCGGACGCACTGTGCAGGGGCAAGCCCATCGCGGCTGCGGTGCAGTCGCGCGAGAGAGCATGCTACGGCATTTGGCCAATGTCACCCTAGCGAAGGCCATAGCCACGGTCGTTCGTGAATCCGATGTGCAGGCAGGCGTGGTGACGAAGCGCCTTGACCGGCTTGAACGCGCCCAGCAGCATAGGGCCAACATTAGCCATCATCGGTCGGCACGCAAGCGTGCCCGCCGATGTCACTGGATAAGCGCCATGGCGGAACCCGATGTCGTCTCGCTGCGCCAACTTCCGGCGGTTGCCACGGTGCTGGCAACGGCTGAAGCGATGCTGTTGCTGGAACGGCACGGGCGCGTGGCGACCACCGACGCCATCCGCCGCATGATCGACGACGCGCGTGCCGCCTTGCGCGCCGCGCCCGGCACCGCACCCGGCGCCGACGAACTGGCCCAGCGTGCCGGCGCGTGGCTGGATGCACGCACGCCGGGCCTGCGCCCCTTGTTCAACCTTACCGGCACCGTGCTGCACACCAATCTCGGTCGCGCGCTGCTGGCCGAGGCGGCGATCGATGCGGCGGTGGAGGCGATGCGTCATCCCGTATCGCTCGAATTTGACCTGGACGAAGGCGGGCGCGGTGACCGCGACGATCATCTGCGCTCCCTGCTGTGCAACCTGACCGGCGCCGAAGACGCCACCGTGGTGAACAACAACGCCGCCGCCGTGCTGCTCTGCCTCAACACGTTTGCGCTCGGTCGTGACGCCGTGGTTTCGCGAGGCGAGCTGATCGAGATCGGCGGCGCCTTCCGCATGCCGGACATCATGGCCCGCGCCGGCGCGCACATGGTGGAAGTGGGCACCACCAACCGCACCCATGCCGCCGACTATCGCAGCGCGCTCAACCCGCGTACTGGCATCGTGCTCAAGGTGCACACCTCCAATTACCGCATACAGGGCTTTACCGCCGAGGTAGGCGCCGCTGAGCTGGCGACCATCGCGGATGCCGCCGGTGTGCCGTTGTTGAACGACCTGGGCTCCGGCAGCCTGGTGGATCTGTCGCACTACGGGCTGGCCAAGGAACCGACTGTGCGCGAGGCGGTGGGCGAGGGCGCGCGGCTGGTCACCTTCTCCGGGGACAAGTTGCTGGGTGGTCCGCAGGCCGGCTTCATCGTCGGCGATCGTGCGCTGATCGAACAGATCAACCGCAATCCGCTCAAGCGTGCGCTGCGCGTGGACAAGCTTCGCCTCGCTGCGATCGAGGCCACGCTCAAGCTCTATCACGATCCGGATCGCCTGGCCGAACGGCTGCCGACGTTGCGTTTTCTTGCACGCCAGCAGTCCGATATCCAGGCGCAGGCGCAACGATTGCTCCCCGCCGTAGCAGGGCGTCTCGGCGACGCTTTTGCCGTGGATGTCGACGACTGCCTCAGCCAGGTCGGTTCCGGCGCCTTGCCGCTGGATACGCTGACCAGCGCCGCCCTGGTGATACGCGCGCGTGGCAGCCAGAGCGCATTGGAGCGCTTGACCGCGGCGCTGCGTGCGCTGCCGCGTCCCATCATCGGCCGGGTCGCCGTGGGCGCATTGCGACTGGACCTGCGTTGCCTGGACGAACAGGACGAGAACGCATTCCTCGAGGCGCTCGCCCAGCTCCCAGCCGCCGCCACGCACGCTCCATGATCGTAGGCACGGCGGGCCACATCGATCACGGCAAGACGGCGCTGGTGCGCGCCCTGACCGGTGTCGAGGGCGATCGCCTGAAGGAAGAGCAGCGCCGCGGCATCACCATCGACCTGGGATTCGCGTTTCTTGCGCTGGACGACAGCAGCATCCTGGGCTTCATCGACGTGCCGGGCCACGAACGTTTCGTGCACACCATGGTGGCGGGTGCGAGCGGCATCGATATCGCGCTGCTGGTGGTTGCAGCCGACGATGGCGTGATGCCGCAGACCCTCGAACACCTGGCCATCCTCGATCTGTTGCAGGTCGAGCGTGGCCTGGTTGCGCTGACCAAGGTCGATCGCGTGACGCCCGGACGCCTTGCCGAGGTGAGTGCACAGATCCATGAGGCGATGGCAGGGACGGTACTGGAAGGCGCCGAGGTATGGCCGGTTTCTTCGATCACGGGTGAGGGTGTCGATGCACTGCGCGATCGACTCGTCGCCGAGGCGCGTGCCCTGGGCGAGCGCGCCAGCGACGGCCGTTTTCGCCTGGCGGTCGACCGCGTTTTCACCTTGCCCGGCATCGGACTGGTGGTGACGGGCACCGTCTTGTCGGGCGTGGTTCGTGTCAAAGACCAGGTGTTGCTCAGCCCCACGGGGCTTGCCGCACGCGTGCGCTCGGTGCACGCACAGAACCGCGACGTGGAGTGCGGGCGTGCAGGCGACCGGTGCGCGCTCAACCTGGTCGGCGAGGACATCGCCAAGGACACGATCCATCGCGGCGACATGGTGGTCGATCCTTTCCTGCACGCGCCCACCGACCGCATCGATGCGCGTCTGCAACTCTTGCCCGGCGAAGCCAGGCCGATCGGCCAATGGTTTCCGGCACGGCTGCATCACGCCGCAGTGGAAGTGGGCGCACGCATCGTCCTGCTCGAAGGGCAGCAGCTCTTGCCTGGCCAGATGGCCGACGTGCAACTGGTGTTGAGCCGTCCGATTGCCGCGGCAGCGTTCGATCGCTTCGTGCTGCGTGACGTATCCGCCCAGCGCACCATGGGTGGCGGACAGTTTTTCGATCTGCGCGCGCCATCGCGGCAACGGCGAACGGCAGCGCGTGAAGCGCAGCGTGAAGCGCAAGCGATCAGCGATCCTCGGCAAGCCTTGGCCAGCCTGCTGGAGGCGCCGCCGTTCGCCTGGGATCTGCTGGCTTTCGCGCGGGATCGCGCACTCTCCGATGCCGTGATGGAAGGCGTCGTAGCGGCGTTGGCACCGATCATCTTCCAGGCAGACGACGAACGCATCGCGATCAGCCAGGCGCATTGGCCGACCTTTGTCGCCAACCTGATCGAGCGGCTGGAAGCGTTTCACGCCAACAACCCGGATGTCCAAGGCATGGGCCGGGAAAAGCTGCGGCTGGCCGTGCAACCGAAATTGCCGCCGTCGGCATTTGCGCTGGCCTTGCAACACGCCGACCTGGCGGGACGCGTGGTCCGTGACGGTGCGTTTGTGCGCCTGGCCAGCCACTCCCTGCAGATGAATCCGGCCAGCGAGGCGATGTGGCAACGCGTGGCGCCGTTTTTGGGCGGCGGCGAGCGCTTTCGTCCGCCGCGCGTTCGCGACATTGCCGGCGTGCTGTCGCGCCCCGAGCAGGAGATTCGGCAGCTGATGCATTTGGCGGCGCGCATGGGCCTGGCCGACGAAGTGGCGCATGACCACTTCTTCCTGCGCGCGACCATGCACGAGATGGTCATGATCGCGGCGGATATTGCTGCGCAATCCAGTGACGGGCGGTTCACCGCGGCGCAGTTTCGCGATCGCCTGGACAATGGTCGTAAAGTCGCCATCCAGATACTAGAATTTCTCGACCGGCAGGGCGTCACGCTCAATCGCGGTAGCATGCGCAGGATGCAGGCGCGCTCCCTCGACTTGTACGGACCCGCCTCGTCGTGATCGCGCGATTAAGGAAGAGCATCGTCTCCGGTGGGGCGTCCGGACTTCAAATCCGGGTGAGGCAGATAAGACTGTCTCGGGTGGGTTCGACTCCCATGCTCTTCCGCCACTCCTGGCGGTCGTCTTAAACCACCTCGATGCCCGGCGTTCCTTCACTCAGCGTGCCGATGATGCTCGCGCAGGGATAACCGGCCGCCTCGATCTGCGCCCGAATCGCTTCGGCCCGCTCGGGCTTGCACGCCACCAGCAGGCCGCCCGAGGTTTGCGGATCGGTCAGCAAGGCGCGGCGCCATGCCGGCAAATCCGCGGGCAGGGTGACGCCGTCGCTGTAGCTGTTCCAGTTGCGGTTGGAAGCGCCGGTGATGTATCCCGCTTCGGCCAGGGCCTGCGCCTGCGTGAAGAACGGAATGCGCGCCTGTTCCAGCCGAATGCGCAGGCCGCTGCCACGCGCCATTTCCAGGCCATGCCCGAGCAAACCGAAGCCGGTGACGTCGGTGATCGCATGCACGTCCTCGTCCTTGCCCAGCTCGCATCCGATACGGTTGAGCAAGGTGGTGGACACCAGCATCTCGGTGTACGCGTCGGCGGGCAGCGCCTGCTTCTTGAAGGCTGCCGAATAGATGCCGACACCGATGCCCTTGGTCAGGATCAGCGCGTCGCCGGCGCGCGCGGTGGAATTGCGCCGGATGTTGCGCGCTGCCGACAAACCGACCACCGCAAGTCCGTAGATCGGCTCGGCCGAATCAATCGAGTGGCCGCCTGCGACCGGAATGCCCGCCTGCGTGCAGACCGCTTCGCCGCCGGCAAGAATCGCCCGCACCGTTTCCACATCGAGCTTGTTCAGCGGCATGCCCAGGATGGCCAGCGCCATGATCGGCTTGCCGCCCATGGCATACACATCCGATAGCGCATTGGTGGCGGCGATGCGCCCGAAGTCATAAGGATCATCGACCACCGGCATAAAGAAATCGGTGGTGGCGATGACGCAGGTACTTTCATCCACCTGCCACACGGCCGCATCGTCGCTGTTTTCCGTGCCTACCAGCAGATGCGCATACGGCATCGTCGCGGGCTTGTTGGCAAGCAACTCCTGCAGCACCGATGGTGCGAGCTTGCAGCCACAGCCACCGCCGTGGGCCAGATCAGTCAAGCGAACGGAGGTCATACACGCTCCTCCCGATGGCAGGTCGGCCAGGGTCCGCGCAGCATAGCGAAAAGCGGCTGGTCGTGACGTGCCTTCGGGTGGAGAGGTGTTTGTCAGGTGCGTATCAGCGCCGTTCGCATGTCTCTGGCGTTTCGTTCACGTGCAGTCTGATCTAGGCCGCGGCTGCCGCGCCCGAAAGAAACGCGCCATTGAACTCGGTCACGAAGGCCATTTCGCCCGGGCCAGGATTGGCGCGCAGCGCTTGAGCACGTTCCACCAGGATTTCGTCGGCATCGGTGGCCAGCGCAGCCATGGTTTCTTCGATGAAGGGCTTGAGCGGCATCGCACGCGGCTCTTCGCTGCTGTTGAGCAGGTCGGTCTGCACCCAGGGCGGGGCGATTTCGAGCACGCGCACATCATCGTTGCTCAGCATGAATCGCTGCGACATCGCGTAGGAGTGCATGGCGGCCTTGGTTGCCGAGTACACAGCGGCGGGCGCCAGCGGTACGAAGCCGAGGACCGAGGTGACATACGCGATCACGGCGTTCTTGCGGGTCTTGAGGTGCTCGACGAAAGCCGAGGTCAGGCGCATGGGGCCAAGCAGATTGGTGCTCACCGTATCCAGCAGCTGCTTATCGTCCAACGGGCGGGATGCGTCGTCGATGTCCATGATCCCCGCGTTGTTGATGACAACGTTGATGTCGGGAAATCGTTGGATGGCTTCGGCGGCCGCGCTGCGAATGCTGTCCACATCGCTCACATCCATGACCAGCGACTCCATGCCTGGATTGGCTTGGGTCACCGCATCAAGCAGCGCTTTGCGGCGGCTGGCGATGATCACTTTATTGCCCGATCGATGCAGGGCTTCGGCCAGTCCGCGGCCGATGCCGGAGGCGCCGCCGGTGATGAAGATGGTGTTGCCGGTGAGTTTCATGAGCGTACTCCTCGAAGGAAATCAGGAAGGGAAGCGTTCGCCGAACATCGGCAAACCGCTTTTGGATTCGGCCTGGGTGGCTTCGTCTTGCAGCACGTCCCAGTGTTCGGCCAGCTTGCCGTTCTCGATGCGCACGACATCGGCGGCAATCCACGCGGCCGGACGACCGTGCCCGGAGAAGCGCCCGTGCACGATGACGTAGTCGCCTTCGGCCAGGATCAACCCGTGTTCGTAGCGCAGCGTGTCGGGAATGCTGCGGATCAGATTGAACAGGCCGTCACGGCCGGGCTCGATATGCGCGCTGTGCTGGATGTATTGATCGGACCAGTAGTGTTTGGCCGCTTCGTAGTCGCGCTGGTTGAACAGCGTGTCGAAGGCCTCAAGCACCAGGGCTTTGTTTTGTTCGGCGGAGGTCGTGGACATGGTCGTTTCCTCTGGAAGTCTGGCGGCTCAGTTGACCGGACGGCTGGAGATCACAATGGTGATCACCATTGACATAGAGTAGACTGGCACCCGGCTCGACCATTGTCAATGGTGATCACCATTGTTTTTTGAGATAATGGTCTTGTTGGGCCTTGGCCAGGAGTAGCGACATGGGTGTTACAAAGCAGCAAGCCATTGAAAATAGACGATCTATCGTCGCCGCAGCGGAAAAGCTGTTCCGCGAGCGGGGAGTGGCTGCCGTGGGCCTGTCGGAGCTGACCAAGGCCGCCGGATTTACCCAGGGGGGCTTCTACAACCACTTCAAGTCGAAGGACGCCCTGGTCGCGGCGGTGATGGAGAAGGCCATGGAGGAGGGAGCGGAGCGGCTGCTGGCTGGCATTCAAGCGTCCAAAGACGACGACGCCGATCCGATGAAGCGCCACGTCGATTGGTATCTGTCCGAGGAACACCGGGCCGATGTCGAGGCCGGTTGTCCGCTGACCGGATTCGCCGGCGATGTGCGGCGCCTCAGCAAGGAAGCGCGGCAGTCCTATGCGCAGGGACTGACCTGGAATATCGACCAGCTGGCGAGTGTGCTGAAAGGCGAGGATGCGCAGGAGCGCAGGAGCAAGGCCATCGCATTGTTCAGTCAGATGGTCGGTTCACTCGTGCTTTCGCGTGCGGTGGTCGAGGCCGATCCCGAACTGGCCGATGAAGTACTCAAGGATGGTCGACAGCAACTGCTGCAGGCATTGGACGGCTAAATGAAACACGCTCCCGACCCAGCGCAGTCGCTGTGTCAACGGGATGTTCGACCGTGGGCTTGTCTGCTCAGTGAACGGGAAACCACAGCACGAAACGTGTGATGCCCTGTGGCTGGCTGTCTACCGTGACCCGGCCGCCATGAAGTTCGATGATACTTTTCACGATGGATAGGCCAAGTCCCGTGGAGTTGGCCGAGTCGCTGCGGGAACGATCCACGCGGTAGAAGCGGTCGAACAGCTTGTCCAGGTGCTCCGCTGAGATGCCTGCGCCGGGATTTTCCACCGCGACGGTCACCGCATCATTTGTCTGCGTGGCCAGTAACGTGATGGTTTGTTCCGGCGGCGTATAGCGCAGCGCATTGGACAAAAGATTGCCCACCGCACGGCGGAACAGTTCGCGATCCGCCAAGATCGTGGCGGAGCCTTGAATGTCGATGGCGACGCGTGCGTCCGAGGCGATGCCTTCGAAGTAGTCGGCGATGCGCTGCAGTTCCTCGCGCACATCCAGGGTCGAACGCTGCAGCGCAAACTGGGGATTGTCCGCGCGGGCCAGAAACAACACGCTCTCGATGGTACGACTGACGCGGTCGCATTCCTCGATATTGGAGCCGAGCAAGGCCTGGTATTCTGCCGGCGTGCGTGTGCGCGCCAACGCCACTTCATTGGTGCCGCGCAGATTGCCGAGCGGAGTGCGCAGGTCGTGGGCGAGGTCGACGGTGAACTGCCAGACCCGCGCGAATCCGCCTTCGAGGCGATCGAGCATCTCGTTCAAGGCATGGGAGAGGGCGTGCAATTCGGTGGGCGCATTGCCGGCCGACAGTCGTGTATGGAGGTTTTGCGCATGGATGGTGGCGGCTTCGGCGGCCATGGATCGCAAGGGCCGGAGTGCCCGACGCACCAGGAGATAGCTGAGCACGGTGGCTGCGATCATTCCCGCCAGCAGGCGTAGCGCCATATCTCGCCGATAGCGTCGCAGCAGCACTGCGCGATCGGCGAGCGAGCGCGCCACCATGATGGTTACCTGCGCACCGTCCCGCATTTGCCCTACCACGGCCACACCGCGGATGGGCAAGCTCTGATCGCCATACCAAGTGTGCAACATGGTGGGGACGATGCGCTGACCGGTGGGCACGGCACCGTTGGCGTCCAGCGGAAAGCCCATGGGATTGTGGTCAACGATGATTCGTCCCGCGTCATCGACCATGCGCAACGCGTTGCTGTTGTCGCCGAGCACGCTGACGACCATGCGATCCTGATGGATCTTCAGATCTGCGATGGAGTCCAGCTCGGCGACTAGCCGTCGAAGGTGGCGGGCTGAAAGCACAATGTTGGTCTCGTCCTGCTCCAGGATGCGCTGCTCGGCCGCCCGGTAGAGCAGCCATCCGACCAGGATGAAACACACCGCCGTAATCACCGTGAAGGTGACGGTAAGCCGCGTGGCGAGGGAGAGGCGACGCATCAGTCGTCCCCGCGTTCGTCATCGAGCACATAACCCATGCCGCGCACGGTGTGGATGAGCTTGGTGTCGTGACCGTCGTCGATCTTGACGCGCAATCGACGTATGGCGACCTCGACCACGTTGGTGTCGCTGTCGAAATTCATGTCCCACACATAGGAGGCGATCTGCGTGCGGCTCAGCACTTCGCCGCGCCGTCTTGCCAATAGCTGCAGCAGCGAGAACTCCTTGGGCGTCAGATCGATGCGCTGGCCACGCCGCCGAACCCGGCGCCGTACGGCGTCGATTTCCAGATCGCCGATATGGACGTGTTCAATATCGCGCGGCGGTCCCCGCCGGAGCAGGGTGCGGATGCGCGCCAGCAGCTCCACGAAGGCAAAAGGCTTGACCAGATAATCGTCGCCGCCAAGCTCGAGCCCGCGCACGCGCTCTTCGAGTTCGTCGATCGCGGTCAGCAGCAGGACCGGGGTGTCCTTCTTGGTGCGCAGGCGGCGCAACACCTCCCATCCGTCCATGCCCGGAAGCATGACGTCGAGAACGACCAGGTCGTAGTCCTCTTCGAGCGCATGGTGCAGGCCATCGATGCCGTTGGCCACCACGTCCACGGTAAAGCCGGATTCCTCGAGTCCCTTCTTCAGGTACTCGCCGGCTTTCTTTTCATCCTCGATAACCAGCAGGCGCATGGGGACTCTCGCGGGGTGCCTGGGCCGATCATACGCGGGGCGTCCGGAAGGCGTGATTACAGATTTGTCAGGAAGCGGTCAGGGGCATGCAAGCGCCCTGAATCTAGCCTTCAGCCTGACCTGACCTGTCCAAGACGGAGCCTGCTATGTGGATCGTCCAACTGGCGCTGCGGCGACCCTACACCTTCATCGTGCTGGCCCTGCTGTTGGCCATCATCGGCCCGCTGATGGTGTTGCGCACGCCCACCGATATTTTTCCCAACATCAATATTCCGGTGTTGAGCATCGTGTGGTCGTTCAACGGCTTTTCCGCCGATGACATGACCAACCGCATCACCACGCCCTATGAGCGCGCCCTGACCTCCGATGTGGACAACATCGAGCACGTGGAGTCGCAGACGGTCAACGGCACCGCGGTGATCAAGGTGTACTTCCACGAAGGCGCGGACATCAATCGCGCGATCGCCGAGGCGTCGGCCAATGCGCAGTCGATTCTTCGCGTGCTCCCGCCTGGCACGTTGCCGCCCCTGGTGATCTCGTACAACGCTTCCACCGTGCCAATCCTCCAGCTTGCGCTGTCCAGTCATACGCTGCCAGAGCAGCAGCTGTATGACCTGGGCAACAACTTCATTCGTACCCAGCTGGCGACGGTGCAGGGCGCCGCCATTCCGCTGCCGTTCGGCGGCAAGGTGCGGCAGATCATGGTCGACATCGATCCCAAGGCCTTGCAGGCGCACAGCCTGTCGCCGCTGGACGTGGTCAACGCGGTGAACGCGCAAAACCTGATCCTGCCCGGCGGCACCGCCAAGATCGGCGAGCTCGAATACAACGTGAACCTCAACGGCAGCCCGGCCTCGGTCGATGCATTGAACATGCTGCCGGTGAGGGCGACGGACGGTGGCGTGACCTATCTGCGCGACGTGGCGACGGTGCGCGACGGCTTTGCGCCGCAGACCAATATCGTGCGCGTGGACGGTACGCGCTCTGCCTTGCTGCAGGTGGAGAAATCAGGCGACGCATCGACGCTGGACATCATTGCCTCCGTCAAGGGCATGCTGCCGAAGATTGCCGCGGGTCTTCCCAAGGCGCTCGACATCAAGCCGGTGTCCGATCAGTCGGTCTTCGTGAGTTCGGCCGTGGCGGGCGTGGTTCGCGAGGGCCTCATCGCCGCTGGTCTGACGGCCATGATGATCCTGCTGTTTCTTGGCAGCTGGCGGTCCACGCTCATTATCGCCATCACCATTCCGTTGTCGGTGATGACCTCGCTCATTGCGCTTTCCGTGCTCGGGCAGACCATCAACATCATGACCCTGGGTGGCCTGGCGCTGGCGGTGGGCATCCTGGTCGACGATGCCACGGTGGCCATCGAGGCCATCAGCCACCACCGGGACATGGGCAAGTCGCTGCATGACGCGATCATCGATGCCTCGGCGCAGATCGCCTCGCCGACGCTGGTATCGACCTTGTCGATCTGCATCGTGTTCCTGCCGATGTTCCTGCTGTCCGGTGTGGCGCGCTATCTGTTCGTGCCGCTGGCCGAAGCGGTGGTGTTCGCGATGCTGGCGTCGTATTTCTTCTCGCGCGCTTTGATCCCTACGCTGGCCATGTACATGCTGCGCAACGATCGCGTGGCCGATGGTGAAGGGCAGGGGCGCGCCGGCGCGCTGCGTCGGTTCCAGCAGCGCTTCGAGCGTGGCTTCGAGCGCTTTCACGGGCGGTATCAGGGCGCCTTGCAGACACTGCTTGCCCACCCACGCAGGCTGGCGGTGATATTCGCCCTGGTGTGCGGCGGTTCGCTGCTGCTGGTGCCCTTCCTCGGCCGTGATTTCTTCCCGACCTCGGATACGGGCGAAATCCGCCTCCATCTGCGCGCTCACACCGGTACGCGCATCGAGCAGACCGCACGGCTTGTCGATCTGGTGGAGCAGCGCATCCGCGTGGTCATCCCGCCGCGCGAGCTGGGCAGCGTGCTCGACAACATCGGGCTGCCGGTCAGCGGCATCAACATGACCTATGACTCCTCGTTGCCCGTGGGCTCCGCGGATGCGGACGTGCTGATCTCCCTCAAGCCCGACCACCGGCCCACGGAGGAGTACGTCAGCGCGCTGCGCGATCATCTCAATCACGATTTCCCCGGTGTGACGTTCTCGTTCCTGCCGGCGGACATCATCAGCCAGACGCTGGACTTTGGCCTGCCGTCGCCGATCGACGTGCAGGTGGTGGGCAACGACAAGGAAGGCAACCGCAAGGTCGCTGAGGAACTGCTGGCCCAGCTTCGCCACGTGGACGGCCTGGTGGATCCGCGCATCCAGCAGCCTAACGATGCGCCATCCATCAATGTCGATGTGGATCGCGTCAAGGCGATCCAGGCAGGGTTCCAGCAGCGCACGATTGCCCAGAACCTGCTGATTGCGCTCTCCGGCAGTGCGCAGACCACGCCCAACTTCTGGTTGAACCCGAAAAACGGGGTGAGCTATCCGCTGACCACGGAGGCGCCGCAGTACACCATCGATTCGCTGCAGGCGCTGGGCAATATTCCGTTGACCGCAGGCAGCGTCAAGCAAGTGGCGCCGCCGATCCTGGGCTCCCTGAGCACGCTCAGCCGCACGTCGCAGGACGCCGTGGTGTCGCACTACAACGTGCAGCCCGTGATCGATATCTTCGCTGGCGTGCAGGGACGCGACCTGGGTGCGGTGGCGGGCGATATCGATCGTCTTGTCGCGACGGCAAAGGCGCATCTGCCGGCGGGCTCCAGCATCGCGGTGCGCGGCGAAGTGCAGACCATGCAGTCCTCGTTCAAGGGCCTGATGCTCGGGCTCGCCTTCGCGGTACTGCTGGTGTACGCGCTGATGGTGGTGAACTTCCAGTCGTGGACCGATCCGCTGATCATCATCAGCGGACTGCCGGGCGCGCTCGCCGGCATGGCCTGGATGCTGTTCGTTACCCGCACCACGATCAGCGTGCCCGCACTCACCGGTGCCATCATGTGTATTGGCATCGCCACGGCTAACAGCATCCTGGTGGTCAGCTTTGCGCGCGATCGGCTCCAGCAAGGCGCGACGGCACTGCAAGCCGCCTTTGATGCCGGCAGCACCCGTTTCCGTCCGGTGCTGATGACGGCACTGGCCATGCTCATCGGCATGCTGCCGATGGCGCTGGGCCTGGGCGATGGCGGCGAGCAGAACGCGCCCCTGGGCCGCGCGGTCATCGGCGGCCTGATGTTCGGCACCGTGGCCACGCTGGTCTTCGTCCCGGTGGTGTTCGCCGCCGTGCACGCGTGGCTCGGCCGCCGCCAACAGGTCTTGCCCGCACTTCCTTCCCCGCTTCCGACGCCCTGATGGGAGAGTCACCATGAACGCGCTTATTCCAGTTTCGACATCGTCACGCTCGCGTCTTCCCATCATTCTGCCGGTGGCCGCCATCTTCCTGGCGCTGGCCGCCGGTGGATTGCCGAGGCTGTCTGCACACGCGGCGGTGGTGCGCCAGACAGCGGCGCTCAGCACGCCTACGGTGGCCGTCGTTGCACCGGACCATGCACCGCTCCAGCAGTCGCTCATCTTGCCCGGCGACGTGGAAGCGTTCCAGGAGGCCAGCATCTATGCGCGCACCAGCGGCTACCTGGGTCGGTGGCTGACCGATATCGGCACGCATGTTCACAGCGGACAGCTGCTCGCCGAAATCCAATCGCCGGAAGTTGATGCGCAGCTCGCGCAGGCTCGTGCAGACGCGGCGACCGCCTCAGCCAACTATCAGATCGCCAAGGTCACCGCCTCGCGCTGGGAGAGCATGCTCAAGAGCAATGCGGTATCCGAGCAATCCAGCCAGGAGAACGTGAGCACGATGAAGGCGAAGCAAGCCATGTTCGCAGCCGCACAAGCGAACGTGGACCGACTTCAGCAGCTGCAATCGTTCGAGAAGGTCTACGCTCCCTTCGATGGCGTCGTCACCGTGCGCAATATCGATGTCGGCGCCTTGATCGATGCCGGCAACGGCGGCACGCCGGCAGCGCTGTTCAAAGTGGCCGAAACGGACAAGCTGCGCATCTTCGTCAACGTGCCGCAGGACGATGCCGCCGATGTGGCCATCGGTGCCCGTGCGACGCTGACCTTGCCGCAGTATCCGGGCCGGACCTTTGTGGGAAGCGTGGCACGCACGGCTGGCGCGATCGATCCATCCAGCCGCACGCTGCGCGTGGAAGTGGATATGGATAATGCCGATGGCGCCGTTCCCCCGGGCGCCTATGCGCAGGTAAGTCTCGCCCTTGCAGCACCCAAGGCCATGCTGTCGTTGCCGGCCAATACGTTGCTGTTTCGTCCATCGGGCGTGCAGGTGGCGACGGTCGACGGCAAGGGGCAAGTGCGCTTGATGACGGTCACCCTGGGCCGGGATTTCGGCACGCGCGTTGAGATTCTCACGGGCCTGAGTGGCAACGAGCGTGTGATCGTCAACCCGGGCGATGCCGTCAGCAACGGGCAACCGGTGAGCATCAACACGCACCCCGCAGATGCAACCTGAGCGACGGAGGCATAGCCATGCGTAACCCAACTATTTCGCGCGTCGCCAGCACGCTGGCTGTTGCTGTCGGCCTGGGCTTGTCGGTGGGCTGCACGCCGGGGCCGGCCTATGTGCGGCCGCCGATCAGCGTGCCGGATCACTTCAAGGAGGCGGCGCCTGTTGCAACCGAGGCACAGCGTGCCGCACCAGGCTGGGTTGCCGCGCAGCCGAACGACACGGTGCGCCGCGGCGACTGGTGGACCTTGTTCCATGACCAGACACTCGACCAGCTCGAAGCGCGTGTCGATGCAGGCAATCAGTCCATCGCCAAGAGCATCGCCAATCTGCAGGCCGCGAAGGCGCAGGAAAAGGAAGCACGTGCCGCGTACTACCCGACCATCACGGCCGGTGTCGCCGCCGACCGCAACCACACCTCGCAGAACGTCGTCGGGCGTTCATTGGCCGGCAAAACCGTGTCGGATTACCAGGCCGGACTGGATGTCTCATGGGAGCCGGATCTGTTCGATCGCATCGGTCACCAGGTCGACGCTGCCAAGGCGCGCTACCAGGCCGACGAGGCGGATCTCGCCTCCGTTCGACTGGCCATGCATGCGGAACTGGCCATCGATTATGTGGACCTGCGCAGCGTGGATGCGGAGACGGCCTTGCTGCAGCAGACCGTTGCCGACTTTACGCAGGCGCGCGATCTCGTGCAGGTACGTTTCACTGGCGGCATTGCATCGGATTCGGATCTTGCCGAAGCAGAGACCCAGTTGCAGGTCGCCAGTGCGCAACTGGTGGACCTGGGCGAGAGTCGCGCGCGTTTTGAACATGCCATCGCCACGTTGGTCGGCGTGGCACCGGCGGAGTTGTCCATTGCCGCATCCACCAGCGCGATCGCCATGCCGGTGGTTCCACCGGGTCTGCCTTCGACCTTGCTGCAGCGACGCCCTGACATTGCCGCAGCCGAGCGTAGGGTGGCTGCCGCCAATGCCGATGTCGGCGAAGCAACCTCAGCGTTCTTTCCCGACTTGCTGCTGTCGGCGTCGGGCGGTGTCGAGGCTTCGCGATTCACCCAGCTGGCGACGCTGCCCAGCCGCTTCTGGGCGATTGGCCCAGCGCTGGTCGGCACCTTGTTCGATGGCGGCCGCCGCAAGCAGGCGCTGCACCAGGCCGAGGCCCAGGAAGACGGTGCCGCAGCCGACTATCGACAGACGGTGCTCTCGGCATTCCAGGACGTAGAAGACAACCTGGCGTCCGTGCATGTATTGAACGAAGAGGCGGGCACGCAGCAACTCGCAGTGGATGCTTCCGGCCGAGCCGAACAGCTGGCCCTCACGCGCTACAAGGCGGGGGCCACCGACTACCTGGAAGTGGTCACCACGCAAAGTGTGAGCCTTGCGCAGCGACGTGCCTACGTCGAGTTGTCCCGGCGCCAGCTGGAGTCCGATGTCCGCTTGATCAAGGCCGTTGGTGGCGATTGGAGTGTCGACACGCTCACCAGGGTCTCTGGTACGGATGTTCAGCAGAGTAAGCAAGCGGCACCGTGAAACTGGCGAGCGATACCAGCTGTCGCGAGGCTACGCGCCCATCGATCACGCCTCGTTTGCAGTCTGATAAGGCCGATAGTGCGGTTCCCAGAAAAGGGCGCTGATGCGTGCGGATAGTGTCGCCTCGTCACAGTCATCGGCGACGCCATCGAGCTGGGCCTGCCGGGCGACCACCTTGGCCACGGCGATGGACACGTCACGCAGCTGAGCGACCGGGGGCAGAAGCCGACCATTCTTGTCGTTGACGGTGGGCGACATCGCTGCGACGGCTTTGCCGGCGACCATGAACATCGCATCCGTGACCCGTCGTGCGCCTGCTGCGAGCACGCCCAGTCCCACGCCGGGAAAGATGTAGGAGTTATTGGTCTGGTTGACTGGAACCATCTTCCCGTCCCACGCCACCGGATCAAACGGACTGCCGGTACCCATCAGGGCGCGGCCATTGGTCCAGGCCAGCAAATGCTCCGGCGTCGCCTCGGAACGAGACGTGGGATTGGACAGTGGGAAGATGACCGGACGCTCGGCATGTTCCGCCATGGTGCGAACGACAGTCTCGGTGAACGCGCCGCGTTGCCCCGATACGCCGACCAGGACCGTTGGCCTGGCGTTGCGCATGACATCGAGCAGGGATATTTCGCTCGCGCTTTCCTGCGTCCAGGACGCCACCGCCGAGCGATTCTGCACGAAGGGAGCCTGCGCGGGCGTGATATTCGCCATGCCCTCCACCAGCAGTCCATTGCGGTCGACCAGGAAGAAGCGCTGACGCGCATCTGCTTCGCTGGCACCGGCATCGACCATCGCTTGCAGTAGGAGTGAAGCAATGCCGCAGCCCGCCGAACCGGCGCCAACGATCGCGATGCGCTGGTCGGTCAGCTGCACACCCGTCACATTGATCGCCGCCAACAGGCTGGCCGTAGCCACCGCGGCCGTGCCCTGGATGTCGTCGTTGAACGTGCACAGCCGGTCGCGATAGCGTTCCAGCAGGCGGCTGGCATTGGATCCCGCGAAGTCTTCCCATTGCAGAAGAACATTCGGCCAGCGTTCGATCACGGCGCTGACGAAGGCTTCGACGAAGTCGTCGTAGTCCTGGCCGGTGACACGCTCATGCTGCCAGCCAACATAGAGCGGATCGGCAAGACGCTCCTGATTGTTGGTGCCGACGTCGAGCAGGATGGGCAGCGTCAATTCCGGGTGAATGCCGGCGCAACCGGTGTAGAGCGACAGTTTGCCGATCGGAATGCCCATGCCTCCGGCGCCTTGATCACCCAGCCCCAGGATGCGCTCGCCGTCGCTCACCACGATCACGCGAACCTTATCCAAGCGCGGGTCAGCCAGAATCTCGCGGATGCGGTGCTTGTTCGGATAGCTCAGGAACAAGCCCCTGGGTTTGCGCCATATCTCGCTGAAGCGCTGGCAGCCTTCGCCCACCGTGGGCGTATAAACCAAGGGCAGCAGCTCGGCGAGATTGCCCACCAGCAACGCATAAAAAAGGGTTTCGTTGATGTCCTGCAAGTCGCGCAGAAACGCATAACGCTCGAAATCGGTGTTGAACGCACGCAGGACTTTCAAGCGGCGTGCCACCTGTACATCGAGCGTGCCGATATGGGGAGGGAGCAGGCCGTGGAGGCGAAAGCGATCGCGCTCTTCGTTGGTAAAAGCCGTTCCCTTGTTCAGCATCGAGGTGTTGATCAAGTCGAAGCCGGACAGATGGGTCTCGATCGGAGCGTCCGAGGCGAATGCGGGCATTTCGTTCATATGACTGAGACTCGTATGGCAGAGGCGGCCGATGGCGGCCACTCGTTGCACCCAGGTTCCGGCGTCAATGCATGGGCTATTCCAACAGGCGAACATTACGCTTAATCGATCACGCCGGATTGAATGGGTTTGACGCGGCAGGTACAAAATCGTTGCCATGCCCGAGCGTATCACGGTGTTTCATGGCGACCGTCAGAGTCACACTTTCGAAGCAGAGCCGTGCAGAAAACATCAATAATCTCCAGCTCGACTCAAAGATCTCCAATCCGCAGAAGCGCGCGCTGCCTATCCTGGCGCAGGACATTCCACCGATAGATGCAACCTGCATCAGGCAAGGCTTTGTCGTCGAAAGCAGGGACCAGGGCCATGACAGATGCCGGCAAGTGCCCACCCTCGGCCGCGGTTCGAAAAGAGCGCGATCTATCGCTGGATACGGTCGCGCTTGCCGCCGGTCTGCTCTTTGCAAACGGGCAGACGACCGAACGGACCGTGGTTGCCACGGAGCAGCTTGGGCGATCCTTCGGTTTGGACGTGAGGGTGCTGCCGCAATGGGGCGAATTGACCGTTGAGATCGAGGGCACGCTGCTCTCCGAGGTGTCCTCGAGCGCCCCTCTGAGCGTGGACATGGGGAAAGTGCTCGCCGTATCCCACGCGGTGGATCGGGTGTGCAAGCAGTCCCTGCCTAGAGAAACCGCGTATTCCTTGCTGGTTGAGGCCGGACGTACAGGCGCGGTCTCCACGCTGCGCTTTGTTCTGTTTTCCGCCCTGGGCGCTGCAGCGCTGGGCGTAATCTTCGGCGCGCTGAGTGCCCAAAGCTTGTGGCTTATCGCACTGAGTGCCGGCGCGGGTGCGCTGGCGCGCCGCGGGTTGGCCCGCCTGCGGACCAGTCCGCTGGCGCAGCCGCTATGTGCTTCAGCGATGGCGGGCCTGCTTGGAGCCATCGTCATTCGCATGCATCTGTCGACGTCGCCGACGCTGGTGGCCTTCTGCCCGTGCATGGTGTTGATTCCCGGTCCGCATATCCTCAACGGCGCGATCGACCTGGCACGCACCCGCATTTCGCTGGGGATATCACGGCTCGCCTATGCGGGTGTGTTGATCCTGTTGACCTGCGTGGGCTTGCTTGCGGGACTCGGCGCAGGCGGCATCACGGCATTGCCGGCCGATACGCCGGCGGCGGTGCCGTTCCTAGCCGATGTGATCGCCGCGGGTTTCGCCGTGGCGAGTTTTGGCACGTTCTTCTCGATGCCCTGGCGTCTCCTGTCATTTCCCATCGCCATCGGAATGCTTGCGCACGCGTTGCGCTGGGTGCTTATTGCGTTGGCGGGCTGTCACGTGACCACGGCGGCGCTAGTTGCCTGCCTGCTGGTTGGCGCCATCATCACGCCCGTGGTGGATCGCCTGCGTTTGCCGTTTGCGGCGATCGCGTTCTCGGCAGTCGTCTCCATGATGCCTGGGTACTATCTGTTCGAATCGGCCAGTGCGTTGCTTCGTCTGGTCGGCGGTACTTCGCAGGCAGCGTCGATCGAGCTGATCACCAGCGTGGTCGCCAACGGAACAACCGCCTTTCTGGTCATACTCTTCATGACCATCGGGCTTATTCTTCCGCGCATGTTCATCGAGCACTATTTTCCGCCCGGTGGCCGACCCACGACAGACGCCTGAGTGGTGCAGGGCGTCGCCAGCATAGGCGGATCAGGAATTGCCAACCCCGCACACAATCCTCCAATCAGTGTCCGGGGGCGATCCTTACGCTCGGGACGACATGAAGCTGGAAGACATGCCGCCTTGAACGCGGTGGCGTGTGCCTTTTCGCTTCGGGGTGTGCGCAGCTGCCTTTTGGCCAACGAGGCGTCGATGTGATGAAGACCCAGCCTTCCGTCTCCGTGTCTCCCTCCAGGCAACACACGGCTTTCGTCGTCGCATGGTGTCTGGCGGCGATCTTCTACTTTCTCGAGTATGCCTCGCGATCGTCGCCCGCCGTGATGCTGCCCGAGCTGATGCGGGCCTTCGGTGTCGATGCGCTGGGCGTCAGCAGCATCCTTGGCACTTACTACTACACCTATTCCGTGACCAGCCTGGTGGCAGGCGTACTGCTGGATCGCCTGGGCGCGCGCTATGTGGTGCCCGCGGGCATGCTGATCCTGGCGCTCGGATGTCTTCTGTTTGCCCTGCCTCATGCCAATACCGGCACCGCTGGCCGATTGCTGCAAGGCGCGGGTTCGGCATTTGCATTTACTGGCGCCGTCTACCTGGCGTCGCGGGGTTTTTCGGCGACGCGCCTGGCCACGGTGATTGGCTTCACCCAATGCCTGGGCATGCTCGGTGGTTCCATGGGGCAGCTAGCCGTGGGTCCGCTGATTCATGGGATGGTGAGCGTTCCGCAATTCTGGAATGCGATGGGGGCGATTGTCTTGCTGGTGGGCGTCGCGCTGCTGGCCATGACGCCCAGCGAGAGCCGGGCAGGGCAAGCGAACGAGCCGGGTGGATTCCTGGCGCCGTACAAGGTGGTGCTGAGCAACCCGCAGTCGTATCTGTGCGGCATCGTTGCCGGCCTGCTGTTTGTTCCCACCACCATCGGCGACATGGTGTGGGGCGTGCGCTTCTTTCAGCTGGACCGGCAGTTCAGCTATCACGACGCCGTGCTCGCCATCTCGATGGTTCCGCTGGGCTGGGTTTTCGGTTGCCCGCTGTTCGGCTGGCTTGCCGATGCGCTGGGTCGACGGAAGGTGGCGCTTATCGCTGGCGCAGTGCTGATGTTGATCTGCGCGATACAACTGACCTGGCTTCCCGATCTGATTCCCAATTGGGCGACCTTGCTGTTGTTTGGCGTCGCCTCCGGATCGGCCATGATCCCTTACACCATCATCAAGGAAGCCAATCCTGATCGCGTGAAAGGCAGTGCGACGGGTGCGATCAACTTCATCACGTTCAGTGTGACCGCGCTCGTTGGTCCCGTGTTCGCGCGGAAACTGGGCAACACGGTGGGCTCGTCGGTGGTGGATCCCCGCGTTCACTTCTTCCACTCCAGTGAGTTCTGGGTGGTGGTGATTGCGATCGGGATTGTCGTCTCGTTCTTCTTGCATGAAACCGGCCCGGGCGCCAAACCAGCCACCAGCACTTCAAGCTGAGGCGGCCGTTTGCCAGACCGTGCGCCTGATCAAGGCTGCTCGACGGTCGGCGGCAAAATCCTGCGAAGTCGATAACTTCAGCCTGGCCCTCGTGGGGGCCGGGCTTCTTTTCGACACTTTCGAGTCATTTTGTTCAGGCCTTCGGGTGACCACAGGTACCCGGAGGGAGGCATCGGGCCTGGCCCGTCATCGGTAACTTGCTGAGCTCAGGGGCTAGCTGAGCCAGCAAGCTTCTACGAAGACGTTGGCCCGGAGATATCCATGTATCAAGGTGCCTTTGGCGAGCGACTCGGTCGCTCCTTCCAGATCAGCAATCCTCGCGTGCTGCGCGCGCAGACGCAGCAGGGCACCCGGCTCGCCGTCACCGAGCTGCGGATCGACCGCGCAGGCTATGGCATCACCAGTCCGATGGGGATGGAGCATGCCTATCTGGTCTGCCTCAATTTCCTTGAACAGAAAACGCACGAGCTTTGGTACGACGGACGATCGGTATGTTCGACGCCGTATTCCGCCGGCACCGTTTATGTGCTCGATCTGAGGTGCGATCCGGTGGCCTACATCGGCGATCCGTTGCACTCGCTGTATTTCTATGTGCCGCAAGAGGCGCTGCGAGAGCTCGGAGCGTGCCGCGACACCGGCGATGCAGGGGAGTTGTCCACGCAGCCCTGGCAATGTTTCCATGACTCGATCATTTCGAGTATCGGCCAGACCCTGCTGCCCATCTTCGCGAGCCCGGGCGGCGCACACCAGAAGCTGGTGGAGCACCTGCTGCACGGCCTGTGCGCCTATCTGGCGGCCGAATACGGTGGCACGGCCAAACGGCCGGTGATCACCCGCGGTGCGTTGGCGCCGCAGTCGCGCACAAGTGCGCTCCTACAGTGGAGGGCACTGGCTTCAGGCCGTGGATCAACGGCTTCGGACCGCCATTTGTGGGAGCGCACCCTGTGCGCGACAAGCCTACGGAGCGGCACATTCCAGCGCTGCGGTCACGCACAAGGTGCGCTCCTACAGTGGATGGCACCGGCTTCGGGCCGTGGATCAACGGCTGCAGACCGCCATTTGTGGGAGCGCACCCTGTGCGCGACAAGCCTACGAAGCGGCACATCCCAGCGCTGCGGTCACGCACAAGGTGCGCTCCCACAAGGGGCACGCAGGCCCATGGGTCACGGATTGAACGTTGCTTGGCTGCTCTTTGTGGGAGCAAATCCTGTGCGCTGAAACTGGTGAGGCCGGGGCAGGGTGCATTTTCCCCCGCCAATGCTGCTTTGGCGACCCGCTGTAATCGAGGGTCTGCTCTCGTGCCAAGCGAGAAATAGGCCATACGCCCGAGTGCCATGCACAAACTCTCGCCCGCCAGTGATGCACAATACCTGCGCACTCCGGGGAGTAGCCCATGTTTCGATACCTGCGAGCTCTGTACGCGCTAGTCTTGATCGCTTCGCCTGCCCTGGCACAAGAGGCCCACGATCACGGCGTCCCTGAAAAGTTGGGAGACGTATCGTTCCCGATCTCATGCGCCCCTTCGGTGCAACCGTCCTTCAATCGCGCCGTCGCCTTGCTGCATTCGTTCGCCTACGCGCCAGCGGAGCAGGCTTTCCAGGCTATTGCGCAGAAGGACCCGCATTGCGCCATGGCGTATTGGGGCCTGGCAATGGTGCATTTTCATCCGGTGTGGTCGCCATCGTTACCGCCAGCATCCTTTGGGCAGGCGCAGCGGGACATGCAGCGGGCTGTCGAGCTTGGTGCGGCATCCGATCGCGAAAAGGGCTTCATCAGCGCCGGCAGCGTGCTGTTTCAGGCGACCCCGGGGCTCAAGGCGAACCAGAGAACGGAAGCCTACGAGCAGGCGATGGAGCAAGTGGCAAGCGACCACCCGACGGATATGGAAGCGCAGGTGTTTTACGCCCTGGCCCTGCTATCCAACGCATCACCAGCCGACAAGACACATGCCAAGCAGAAGCATGCCGTCGCAATATTGGAGCCGCTGTTTCGCGCCCATCCAGATCATCCGGGCCTTGCCCACTACATGATCCATGCGTGCGACAGCGAAGAACTGGCCAAGCAAGGTCTGCCGGCCGCCCGCGTGTACGCGAAGATCGCCCCGTCAGCACCCCACGCGCTGCATATGCCTTCGCACATCTTCACCCGGCTTGGCCTATGGGACGATTCGGTCCACTCCAATCTCGCCTCCAAGGAATCCGCACATCAGCATGGCGATGCGATGGGCGAGTTTCACGCCATGGACTACCTGGTCTACGCCTATCTTCAGGAGGGGAAAGATGGCGACGCCCAACGCGTGGTTGATGAGATGAAAGCCATGCGTGCACTGGACGTAACGGAGTTCGCGATCGCCTATGCAGCCACCATCATGCCGATACGGCTCGCGGTCGAGCGCGGTCGTTGGATTGATGCGGCTGAGGTGGCGCCGATGCCCGGCGCCTCGCCCCCCATCCTCGCCATCGCGGTTTGGTCCAAAGGCATCGGTCTTGCGCGCTCCGGTCACCCAGCGGACGCCGGTGCAGAAGTCACGCGGCTCCGTCAGCTTGAAAAGCAGCTGCGTGACTCTGGCGATGACTATTGGGCCACCCAGACGGCCATACTCGCCGACGAGGTCGCCGCATGGCAGAGCCAGGCCACGGGCCATGCCGACCAGGCGCGGTCGCTGCTGCAGTCCGCCGCCGATCGCGAAGATAGCCTGGAGAAGCGCCCAGTAACACCCGGCCCGGCACTTCCCGCACGCGAGCAATTGGGCGAGTTGCTGCTGTTACAAGGCGATGCCGCAGCGGCGCGTGAGGCCTATCGCGCTGCGTTGATTCAGGCCCCCCGGCGACGTGGTGCGGTGCTGGGAGAGGCGCGTGCTGGGCAGGCTATGCGTTGATCAGAATCCGCAACCGAGTCGCCGCCATCACCGCTTTGTGGTCAGAGCACCACGCCAACGCGATCAACTCACCGATCGAACCAGTGATACTGGATGGCCAGGGAGACGCCTTTGTAGTCGCCACCGACGCGTGTCACCAGTCCGTTGGTCAGCGCGAGCTTCGCCGACCAGCCTCGGGCGAAGGGGACAGACAGGGTCAGCCCGTAGCGGGCGTTGGATTGTCGGTTGTCATCATCGATGCCATTGAGGCTGGTTCTGCCGCCCGTCGCGTAGCCGATGGCAGCCGCAAGCCAGAGTCCCGGGCCAAAGGTATATCCGCCGTTCAACTGGGCGGTCATTAACGGGTCCTGGCTGCGCGTCTTTCCGCCGTAGTAGTCGTGATTGGTGGTGAAGATCCACGCACCGACGGAGGCTTCAACGAACCATTTCCCCCACGGTTGCATCAGTCCTATTTCGGGCTTGAACGACCAACGGTTGGTGCCGATGTTCACCAGTCGGGACGACGTGTACTGTCCCGTCGGCGCGGACATGGTCAGGCTCACACCTATCGAGGTCTCGGGCGTGCGCTTGGCGAATTCCTCGGGAGACATCGCCGGATTGCCAACGAGATTCAACGCGAACCGCAGGCGTACGTCGCCCATGCCTTCGCGGTGAATGGCGGTGGGCGCATCGATCACGTTACCGCTGAGGTCGCCGCTGACGCCAGGTATGACGATGCCGAGCGAGGCCGTGTGGTCAGCCAGCCCGAAGGTGCGCACATAGCCAAGTGCGACGGTGTTGATCTGTGCCTCGACATGCGAGATCGGAAGCGATGGATCTGTCAGCACGTCTCCCGTAAGGCGGTTATAGGCGAGGCCGACGAAATTCGTGCCTGTCGGGGAGGGTGAATAGGTTCGCGGTTCCAGCTCCTGCGCGTGCCCCTTTGCTGCGTGGAGCAGCAGCGCGGCAAGTATCGCCTGCAAGAGCGAGCGACTCATGCGTGCAGGCATCATCGTGAATTCAGATCGATGCCATGTGCCGCCAGGGGTAAGGCCATATCCGTTCTCCCCGTCCGATGTGCCGCTCATCGCGGTGGCCGTGCGCATCGCACGACCGCGCCACGACCCCAACCAGCTACGCCTCTGGTCGGGTGCCTCCGGAACTCCCTGGGACGCAGTATGGCAACTCTCCAAAGCGGCGGGGAGTGGCGCCATGTCGGTGCAGTCCATGGCAACGCCAAAGAAGGCTGCCGGGAGCCATTTTGGAATGCCCCTGTTCGGCGGTCTGGTGATCAGATCAGGGCCGGCCTTCCTGACGCCACCGGTTCACTGATTGCGTCGTGGCCGGGCGATGGCCAAAAACCGGGTCGGAGTGCACTTTCACCTCTTTTGGACCTCGGTTTCTAGCTAGAAAATTTGACTCTGACCCCTATTTTGCTGCACGCGAGCAATTGGGCGAATTGCTGCTGTTACAAGGTGATTCCGCAGCGGCGCATGAGGCGTATCGCGCTGCGTTGGTTCAGGCTCCCGGGCGACGCGGTGCGGTGCTGGGAGAGGCGCGTGCTGAGCAGGCTATGCGTTGATCAAAATGAGCAGCAAAAAAGCGGGGAAGTGCACTTTTCTAAGCCTGCCACGTGGCCGAACTCGCGCCACGCGATCTAGTTCTGCCGCAGTGAGCCTGTAAAAGAGTGTACTAACCTATTGCTTCGTTGCTGCAGATTTTTCGCGCGCAAGCGACGCCTCGCCCCGCTGTACTTGGGAAGAGTCCTCTAGGGCGATGCGGCTTGGGAAGCCTTCATCGTAGACCTGGCGGGCGAGGCTAATCCCAGATCGGCAAGGAATTGATCGGCGCAAATATCGCCGATCGCAGCTGCTGCCTTTTTGATATCAGCCTTGTCGTTGGCCATCCACGCCTCAATGGTGCGCATGTCCGCAGTTGCCCCGGAGCACGTGGATTGGCGCAAGATTTTTGTTCCGTTACGAGCGGTCGTGCTGAGGTTGTAGTACAGGCGATAGTTATCTTTCTCAGTGAGCTTCTCGTAATCGATCCCCCAGAAGGAAGTTAGGGTCAGCACGGTCTGCGGACTATCCGATCGAATCTCGACGCCGGTACTAGGAAGCTTTCGCCGAAGGGCCTCGGTCAGCGCCGCCGCTGGGTTATCAAACGCGAGTGCTTCTTCAGGGCGGAACACAGTCTCTCGTACTGTCGTGTTGGTGTAGCCATCTATCGGAGCTTTATTGCGCTGCCCAAAGGGCACAGTTACGCCGCCGAAGAGCACTGCCGCGGCAGACGCCGCCACGGTTGCGGCAACGACCTTTCCTTTGGTTCGCTCTTGGAATTCGGCCGAACCGCTGCTGGGCAACGTGACGCCTTCGCGACGTAGCTGGTCAATCATGTCGGACGATATACCCGGGTCGGGCGTGGTGGCACAGCCTCCAAGCACGGCAGCGCCAATCAAAAAGTATGTCCTTGCCCATCCATTGCGCATGTATTTCTTCCAAGCGGTTGCATAATCGGGTAAGCAACCTATCAGCGCGCCAGATTCTTCGCATTCGGACTTATCTGAAATTAAGTGCCGGACGGGTGTAGGGAGAGCCGGAAATCCTTCGCAGATGGTGGAACGGTCTTGGAAAATCGGAAAAGGGTTCTAGGGGCAATTAGCGGGTTAGGGCACCAGAACCGACATTGCCTCCCGTAGCCCACGCGCTAATAGCACCTGCACCAGCGATGCTCCATCGCTAGCATTGTCTCCAGCACCATCTTTTAGAGGGGCGGGGCACTTTCAATGTCAGCTTCGTGGCCGAGCGGTCGCTACACGACCTAGTTCTGCCGTAGTGAGCCGGTAGAGAAGGGGTTTCAACCGCTTTTGTTGCTCACTTCTGCACAGAGGGCTGCATTCTCTCCTCTGCTTTCGACGGAAAGGGCGCTGACACTTTGTCAGCCCCGAGCCCTCACTTTCGCCTGCGGTCACGCGGACATCCATCTCGCCCAAGCCTGACAGACGATGCCAACCCTGCTTGTTAGGGTCAGTCATTCGCGCTGCCGTGTTGCACGGCCTCGCGAATGACCATGACCACCAGGTCATGAGGCGCGGGCCGTGAGTGCTGGAAACACCCACGACCCGCTAACCATCACCAACTCATAGGAAGTTGATCATGGCTATCCACGATCATACGGTACGCATTCGCTCGTCCGTTCCCACTGACGACACCCTCACTCCTCCGCCTCGCGACCTGTCATCCACGTCTGTGGCATGGCCCGAAACCCCGCGTCTTGTCGCTCGCGGTGACATCGCCCTGGCGGTGCTCGCCCTCACGCGCCTGCGTCTCGATAGCGAGCAGTGCCGCCACGCTCAGGTGAGGGGATTCCCCGGCAGAGCGCTGCCATGGCCGCTTCCCGTGGCCGTCGCGGCCAGCCTGGGCACGGCCATCCAATGCCTGCAGCAATACGCCCGCCTGCTCGGTGACGAGCCTCGAGTGACCACCACACGCCTCCGATGATCGCCGTTACGGCGCATCGGCTGGCATGGCGATGCGCCGCACTCGGGCGATCACCGACGAAGCTGCCAAGCATTCACTGACACGGAGCGCTGTAAGCGCCTATCCGCTGCGGAGCCGTGTCCGACAGGGAGGAACCACCATGGAACTGATCCAGCTCACCCCGCACTCGGAAGTGGACCCCTCGCAACCCCTGCGAGCCCCCGGCGACATTTTGCTACACGCCTACCTGATCCCCAGCGCCCTCAACCCCGCCCAACTCGCCCGTCGGACCGGCATACCTTCAAATCAGATCAAAGCCTTCATCGCCGACACCCACCCGATCACCCCCAAGATCGCCATTCGGCTATCCCTGGCTTTCGACACCACCGCCTTCTACTGGCTGGCACTTCAGGCGAGATACGATTTGGAAAGGGCGAGGCCTGTGGTCCGCGCCTATCGTCCTCTCGTTGATTAAGCGAGTTTGAAAGCAAAACGGGGTCCGGTTCGCTTCTCGTCGTCGAAAAGTGAACCTGACCCCGTTATTGGTAGTTGAGCCCCACCGGCATTGTTCGAATTAACTACCCCCATCCCGTTTGCTGCGCTCGGGAAGGTCTACAGGCTTGTACGCGAGGTGATCAACGAAGGCGCGCCATGTGACGGCGAGGAGGCCAGTGCTCGGCTCTGGGTTGTCCGCCAAACGCTCTTCAGCGAATGTAAGCGCCATCATAGAGAGAAGCCCCATGTGATACAGGATTTCCCGCGCCGTATCGTGAGCCAAACTGAATCCGATGCTCTGTGGGCCCTCGTCGTACATGCGTACGACCATTCGGCCACCATGGACAAAACTGTGTAACTCCTTCTCCGCAAAATGCACGAAACGCGTAATCTCGCTGCCGTCGTCGATCCCTCTCACCATGGCGTTCACTTCCCGCATGGCGATTTCCTGCACGGCCTTGGCTTGAACGTCTTTTTTATCCTTGCTCTTGCTGTTCAGTGGAATACGTTGGGGTAGCTTATCTTTTTCAATAAAGGCGCGGATTTCATCGTCTGTCACCTCGCTTTCCACGCTAAACATGATTGCTCTGGAAAAAGCTTCCACCTGTGGCCGAAGAAGCGTCATAGCCGAAATGCCACAGGTGTCCGGCTGGGTGCGTAACATCAGGGCGGCAGACGCAGCGTGATCCATGCATGCCACAAACAACGACAGCACCACGCGCATGCGGGGGCTGTCCTGCATAGTGAAGTTGGATAACGCGTACTTCTGTGCCGTCACTGTTTCATAAGTGATGCGCGCTATTTCCCTAATGTCGGCTTGGGCCAATCCCGTTCTCCCGCAGGCTTCTTCGCCCGAAATCAGAGTGTCTGAAGCATGGTTAGACCAACGCGGGCGCCGTATACGAGCATCCCAAATGAAGCGATACCTGTCACGATAGACAGGTTGTTCAGAACGTTCCCAATCTTTTCGTATCGGTCCGCCTTAGCTTCGTCCTCGCCGCGCCAACGGGCTGAGCCAGAAAAGTAAAACATCGACAGATAGACAAAGGCGGTCGCAAGAACCGACAGTAACATTGATATTGCGAATAGCTGAAGAACAAGAGCCACGTTGTGAACGATGGTGCTTATGCGTGTCTGCGCCAGATAGTCGTGCGACGTATCTTTGGAAAGTAGATTTCCAAGGAATGCGAGAAGTGCGACAACTGCGCCACCACTTGCTAATAAAAGTGCATTGATAGCGGCGCGTCCGGCCGCGTTGGCTGCCTCATAGGTCGTTCGCCAGTTGTTGTGAATCAACTCGCTTCTGAACTTCTTGTTGTCGTTTTCTATTTGAGTCTGAAATTTCTTGAGTTCGACGTTGAGCTTATGAACTTCAAAGTCCGACGGACCCGACGGAATATCGCGGTCGTTCATAGCGCTTCCCCTGTTGTGTCGCAATACGCTATGACAGACGGCATTCAATGGACAAGCGATCAACAAGGGGATCAGAGCACTTTTCTAGACCTGCCTCGTGGCCGAACTCCCGCCACACGATATTGTTCTGCCGCAGTGAGCCTCTAGAGAAAGTGTTCTGACCCTTTGTTCGCTTAGGTCGGGATCGATGTCACTAACGGGTTCAATCCATAGCGGGGCAGTTTTCACTTATATCTTGACCATTGGTTCGGGAAGCGAAACTGACCTCGTTCTTGGCATATCGAGCCGTCTAGGCGCAGTCCCCGACTCGGTGAGCAGAGATCCACAGTGTCATGTTCGGTTGGCCAACGATGGTGCCCCAGCCATCGAGCGCGTCGCCATTGAAGTCGCCTGTGAAGTCCAGTTGGTAGTCATCGAGGCCAGAGAAGACCGAAGGTACGGCAAGGCTCCATTTCGACACATGGATGCGGCCTGTCGCTCGATCACCATCCAGAGACAGCCTGCCGCGATAGATGAAGCCCTCATCGCCGCCGTTGATCGCACCTTCCTTGATGGTGACGATGCCGTTCCCGTAGTCCACTTGCTTGCTGGAGTTCTGGTAGAAGCTGACCTCGTAGATGCCTTCGTTCATGGCTTTCCCCCCGGCTGGCGTGACCCACAGGATGCCAAGCCTAATGACACCCATGCATCGGCCATTCGGACAGCCTACGGGGGGGGGCGGCATGGCATTCCAGGGCTTCGGGCCGTCGGCGATCGTTGCCGGGGCGTGGCGACAAGCCACATCAAGGGTTGCCCCGAAGCCCTTTGGCACCCTGAGGGGCGCAAAAAACAAAAAAGCCACCCTTTTGAGGTGGCCTTTTCTTTGATTCGATGGTGGGCGATGCAAGGATCGAACTTGCGACACCTGCCGTGTGAAGGCAGTGCTCTACCGCTGAGCTAATCGCCCGCCGAGCCCGGAAATATATTAGGAGCCGCCTAGCAGGTCAAGCCTCCCGGCCAAAAAAAGTGCTCAGGATGGCAGGCGATTGAAAGGTGGGCGAGTACAATATCCGGCTTTTCAGCTATCGGCCTGCCGTCCATGGACTTCCTGACCCACGAACTCAGCCACGTCCTCGAAGCCTTGCGCCGCTTTGAGCTTACGCCCTGGAAGATGGTGGGTCTGCTGGGCTCGATCATGTTCACCAGTCGCTGGTTTGTGCAGCTGTACTACACGCGCAAGCTCAAGCGGGTGGTGATGCCGCTGTCGTTCTGGTGGTTGTCGGTGATTGGCAGTGCGTTGCTGCTGTCGTATTTCATTTTTGGCAAGAACGACTCGGTGGGCATTCTTTCCAATTTCTTCCCGGCGTTTGTGTCGATTTATAACCTTGTGGTGCATATGCGTGAGGTTAGGCGGCGGGAGTTGGTTGAGAGTGAGGTTTGACCACGGTACGACGTCCGGGCGGAGCGGTAACGACGAGGCTCTGCGGTCGCGCACAAGTGCGCTCCTACAAGTTTCGTAGCTCGACCTATCACCTGTAGGAGCGCACTTGTGCGCGACCGCGGCATCGGGCGTTGCCGCTTCGGTGGGCCGTCGCGCACAGGGTGCGCTCCCACAGAAAAGAAAGCGCTCCCGCAAGGGGAGCGCTCTTATGGGCAGACGCCAATCGGCGGGTTGATCAATCCGGGTCGTAGTCCAGATTTGGCGCCAGCCAGCGCTCGGCTTGCTCGCGTGTCCAGCCCTTGCGCTTGGCGTAATCGTCGACCTGTTCGCGGGTGACGCGGCCGACGACGAAGTACTGGCTGTCGGGGTGGGAGAAGTACCAGCCGGAGACGGCGGCCGTGGGGAACATGGCGTAGCTGTCGGTCAGTTCGATGCCGGCGTTGGTCGTGCCGTCGAGCAAACGGAACAGCGTGCCTTTTTCCGTGTGGTCGGGGCAGGCCGGGTAGCCGGGGGCGGGGCGGATGCCGGTGTATTTCTCTTCGATCAGTGCGACGTTGTCGAGCGACTCGTCGGGCATGTAGCCCCAGAACTCGCGGCGCACGCGCTGGTGCAGGCGCTCGGCGAAGGCTTCGGCGAGACGGTCGGCCAGGGCCTTGAGCAGGATCGCGGAATAGTCGTCGTGTGCCGCTTCGAAGCGAGCCACGTGCTCGTCGATGCCGATGCCGGCGGTGACGGCGAAGCCGCCCACCCAGTCCTGCTTCTTCGCGGATTTGGGGGCGATGAAGTCGGAGAGGCAGAAGTCGGGGCGTTCGGCGGGTTTGTCGGCTTGCTGGCGTAGGTGGTGAAGGGTGGCAATCGGCTTTTCTGCGGACTGGGGCAAGTCTTGGCCCCTCACCCCGGCCCTCTCCCCGACGGGGAGAGGGAGAAGTGCAATGTCGTCGCCAACGGAATAAGCCGGCCAAAAGCCAATCACACCACGCGCCGTCAGCCACTTCTCGGCAATCAGCGTGTCCAGCATCGCCTGCGCGTCGTTGAACAGTTCGGTGGCCTGTTTGCCCACGATCTCATCGGTGAGGATGGCGGGATAACGGCCGGCCAGTTCCCACGCATTGAAGAACGGCGACCAGTCAATGTACTGGCGCAGTTCGGCAAGATCGTAGTTGTCGAGCACGGTGATGCCGGGCTGCTTGGGCTGGGGCGGGTTGTAGTTCGCCCAGTCGGTGGTGTAGCGTTGTCCGCGCGCCTTTTCCAGCGATACCAGCGATTTGCCGGCGCCGCGATGCTTGTGGCGTTCGCGCACTTCGGCGTATTCGGCCTGCACCTTGGCGATGAAGTTGTCGACCAGCTCTTTGCTCAAGAGCGACTGCGCCACGCCCACGGCGCGCGAGGCATCTTTCACCCACACGGTGGGCGACTTGTAATGCGGGTCGATCTTCAACGCAGTGTGCGCGCGTGACGTCGTTGCACCGCCAATCATCAGCGGTATCGTGAAATTCTGGCGCTGCATTTCACGCGCGACCTGGCTCATTTCCTCCAGCGACGGCGTGATCAGGCCGGACAGGCCGATGATGTCGGCGTTCTCGGCAATGGCGGTTTCCAGGATCTTCTGCGTGGGCACCATCACGCCCAGGTCGATCACATCGAAGTTGTTGCAGCGGAGCACCACGCCGACGATGTTCTTGCCAATATCGTGCACGTCGCCCTTGACGGTGGCCATGACGATCTTGCCGTTGGACTTGCCGGCATCGCCCGTGCGCGCCTTTTCTTCCTCGATATAAGGAATGAGGTGGGCCACGGCTTTCTTCATCACGCGGGCGGATTTCACCACCTGCGGCAGGAACATCTTGCCGGCGCCGAACAGGTCGCCGACCACGTTCATGCCATCCATCAGCGGACCTTCGATGACATCGAGCGGGCGCGAGGTTTCCAGGCGCGCGGTTTCGGTGTCTTCGACCACGTACTGGTCGATGCCGTGCACCAGGGCGTGGCTCAGGCGTTCGCGCACCGGCTTGTCGCGCCAGGCGAGGTTTTCCACGATGACTTCGCCCTTCTTCGCCTTGAACTGATCGGCGACTTCCAGCAGGCGCTCGGTCGCATCGGGGCGACGGTTGAGCACCACGTCTTCGACGCGCTCGCGCAGGTCTTCCGGCAGATCGTCATAGATCATCAACGCGCCGGCGTTGACGATGCCCATGTCCATGCCCGCCTTGATGGCGTGGTAGAGGAACACCGAATGGATCGCCTCGCGCACCATGTTGTTGCCGCGGAACGAGAACGACACGTTCGACACGCCGCCCGACACGTGCGAGTGCGGAAAGCGGCGCTTGAGCTCGCGCGTGGCTTCGATGAAGTCCACCGCGTAGTTGTTGTGTTCTTCGATGCCGGTGGCGATGGCAAAGATGTTCGGGTCGAAGATGATGTCTTCGGGCGGGAAGTCGAGCCTGGTGGTGAGCAGCTCATAAGCGCGCGAACTGATTTCCACCTTGCGCTCGCAGGTGTCGGCCTGGCCTTGCTCGTCGAACGCCATCACCACCACGGCGGCGCCGTACTGCTGCACCTTGCGCGCGTGTTCGAGGAAAACCTCTTCGCCTTCCTTCATCGAGATGGAATTGACGATGCCCTTGCCTTGCAGGCAGCGCAGGCCAGCTTCGATCACCGTCCACTTGGAGGAGTCGACCATCACCGGCACGCGGGCGATGTCCGGTTCGGCGGCGATCAGGTTCAGATAGCGCGTCATCGCCGCTTCCGAATCGATCAGGCCTTCGTCCATGTTGACGTCGATGATCTGCGCGCCGTTGGCCACCTGCTGGCGCGCCACATCGACGGCTTCCTCGTAGCGTTCTTCCTTGATCAGTTTGCGGAACTGCGCCGAGCCGGTGACATTGGTGCGTTCGCCGACGTTGACGAACAACAGGTCGGGCGTGATGACCAGCGGTTCAAGGCCGGAGAGTCGGGTGTAGCGGGGCATCATCGGGACTCAGGCAGCCTTGGCGTTTTGGGAGGGAAGGGCGCGCGGCGCGCAATGGGCCACGGCTTCGGCGATGGCCTTGATATGCGCAGGCGTCGTGCCGCAACAGCCGCCAACCATGTTGAGCAGGCCGTCGCGCGCGAAGCTGCCGATTACGGAGGCCATCTGTTCGGGTGTTTCGTCGTATTCGCCAAACGCATTCGGCAGGCCGGCATTGGGATGCGTGCTGACGAAACAGCTGGCGGTTTGCGACAGCACCTGCACGTGCGGGCGCAGGTCGGCTGCGCCCAGGGCGCAGTTCAGTCCCACCGAGATCGGGCGCGCATGCTGCACCGAGTAGTAGAACGCTTCAGCGGTCTGGCCCGACAGTGTGCGGCCGGAACGATCAGTGATGGTTCCGGAGATCATCACGGGCAGACGCACGCCACGCTCGCGGAACAGTTCGCTCACCGCAAACAGCGCGGCCTTTGCGTTGAGCGTATCGAAGATGGTTTCGACCATGATCAGATCCGCGCCGCCATCGACCAGGCCGCTGGCCGATTCGATGTAGTTGGCGACCAGTTCTTCGAACGTGACGTTGCGAAAGCCCGGATCGTTGACGTCCGGCGACAGCGACGCGGTGCGGCTGGTGGGGCCGAGTACGCCGATGACGAAGCGCGGCTTGTCCGGCGTTTTCGCTTCCACGGCGTCGCAGGCGGCGCGGGCGAGGCGTGCGCCTTCGAGGTTCAGCTCGTAGGCGAGATGTTCGAGGTGGTAATCGGCCTGGCTGATGCGGGTGGAGTTGAAGGTATTGGTTTCAACCAGGTCCGCACCGGCTTCGAGATAGGCCACGTGCACGCCGCGGATGATGTCCGGGTTGGTGAGCGTGAGCAGGTCGTTGTTGCCCTTCAGGTCGCAGCTGCCGGGATGGTCATGCGCGTGCGAACTGTCGTGGCCTTCCACGAAACGCTCGCCGCGAAAAGCAGCCTCGTCCAGCGGATGCTGCTGCAGCATGGTGCCCATGCCGCCGTCGATGATCAGGATGCGCTCGCGCAGCAGGCGTTCCAGCAGGGCGACGCGTTCGGGGTGAAGCCAGGGGAGGGTACTCATGGATGGATGCCTCGCTTCAAGGCTTGCGCGCGAGCAGGCTGATCACTTCGAAGTGAGGTGCCTTGCGTTCGCGGCTCAAGCGGGTACAGCTCAAGGATTGAAGGCCGGCCTGCTTTGCGAAGCCGGTCAGTTCGTCGGATGAAAAACCGAGGTTGCGGTGATCGAAGGGCTCCACCACGGCGCGGTGATCGTGTTTGCCCAGGGTGACGGCCAGCAATCGGCCGCCGCTGCGCAACACGCGCGCGGCTTCCGCGACGGCCTTGGCCGGGTGCTCGGCATAGGTGAGGGCGTGCAGCATCAGCACAAGGTCGAAGCGGCGGTCGCCGAGGTCGAGTGCGTGCATGTCGCCCTTGAGCACTTCCACGTTGCCGAAGGACTTGAGGCGTTGCGCGGCGGCCTCGGTCACGCGCTCGCTGCTGTCCACGCAGACGATGGAGTGGGCGTGTGGCGCCAGCAGCTCGGCGGTGATGCCGTCGCCCGAGGCGATATCCAGCACGTCGCCGGTTTCCAGCAATTGCAGCAGGGAGCGCGCCAGCGTTTCCCAGGTGCGGCCGGGGGAGTAATGGCGTTCCATGTCGCCGGCGACGGTGTCGGCCCAGCCTTCTTCGCGGGCGCGCTCGGCCAGCACGCCGGGTAGGCGCGCGGCGTCTTCGCGCAGCAGGGCATCGTCGATGTTGTCGCGCAGGGACCTCAGCAGGACCTGCAGGTGTTCGTCCGTCTCGGCGTTGGCCCGGTAATAGGCGGACACGCCGGCACGGCGGTCGCGCACCAGCTCGGCTTCCTTGAGCTTGGCCAGATGGGTGGACACGCGCGGCTGCGCCAGATGCAGGACCGCAGCCAGTTCCGCCACGGTCAGCTCCTCGCGCTCAAGCAAGGCCAGCAGACGAACCCGGGTCGGATCCGCCAGCAGGCGCAGAACGCTGGAGGCGGTGGCCAGGTCCATCGTTATCCTTATATCGCGATGCAGAGATACATAAGGCTAGGCTTCGGCGTGCAGGGCGTCAAGTCGGGCCGTTCTTTTGTAGGAGCCCACCCTGTGGGCGACAGCTGAACGGAGGGGCAAGCCCTGGGGGCCGCGGTCGCGCACAGGGTGCGCTCCTACAAGGGGATGGGGCCTTGCTGCACCTGCACAGAAGTCCCTTGGCTGGCCGGGTTAAAATAGTGGGCTTCCTGTCTCCCATTCCCCTTGGAGTCTTCCATGGATTTCCGCTTTACCGACGATCAGCTGTCCATCCAGGCCATTGCCCGCGACTTCGCGCAGAAGCGCATTGTGCCGGTGGCCGCCGAACTGGACGCCAAGGGTGAATTCCCGCTCGAGAACATCCGCGAGATGGGCCAGCTGGGCCTGATGGGCATCGAGGTGCCGACCGAGTACGGCGGCGCGGGCATGGACCCGGTGGCCTACGTGCTGGCCATGGTCGAGATCGCCGCGGCCGATGCCGCCACCTCGACCATCATGTCGGTGAACAACTCGCTGTTCTGCAACGGCATCCTCAAGCACGGCACCGAGGAGCAGAAGCAGAAGTACGTGCGCGCCATCGCCCAGGGCGAGGCCATCGGCGCTTATGCGCTGACCGAGCCGCAGTCCGGTTCCGATGCATCGGCCATGCACACGCGCGCCACCAAGAACGCCAATGGCGACTGGGTGATCAACGGCAAGAAGAGCTGGATCACCTCCGGCCCGGTCGCTCGCTACATCATCCTGTTTGCGATCACCACGCCGGGCATCGGCGCCAAGGGCGTGTCGGCTTTCATCGTCGACACCCAGCTGCCCGGTTTCCACGCCGGCAAGAGCGAGCCCAAGCTCGGCATCCGCGCCTCGGCCACCTGCGAAATCGAATTCACTGATTACGTGCTGCCCAAGGAAAACCTGCTGGGCGACGAGGGCAAGGGCTTCTCCATCGCCATGGGTGTGCTCGACGCCGGCCGCATCGGCATTGCATCGCAGGCCGTGGGTATTGCGCGCGCTGCGTACGAAGCCACCCTGCAGTGGGTGCGTGACCGCAAGGCGTTCGGCACGCCGATCGGTACGTTCCAAATGACCCAGGCCAAGATTGCCGACATGAAGTGCAAGCTGGACGCCGCCACGCTGCTCACGCTGCGCGCCGCCTGGACCAAGGGCGAGGCCGAAAAGAACGGCGGCCGCTTCGGCACCGAGGCCTCCGTGGCCAAGCTCACCGCCTCGGAAGCGGCGATGTGGATTTCGCACCAGGCGGTGCAGATCCATGGCGGCATGGGCTACTCCAAGGAAATGCCGCTGGAGCGTTATTTCCGCGATGCCAAGATCACGGAGATCTATGAGGGCACGAGTGAGATTCAGCGCATTGTGATTGCGCGTGCGGAGACGGGTCTGCGATAAGCCGGCAAGGTTTTCGTGTGGCGAAGCCCTCGGTGAGAACCGGGGGCTTTTCCTTTCCGGGAATCGCAACCAGTTTTTTTTGTGGGAGCGCACCCTGTGCGCGACGGCGTGGCGTCCGAGGCACCCTCGGACTGTCGCGCACAGGGTGCGCTCCCACAAGGGGCCTTGGTTTGTTGACTGGCGCGGGAGCCATCGCAAATACTTGCGATCACCACGGAGACAGGTCCCCTCCCGCCAAGGATGGCGACTCTCTCCCGGGCTCGTCACGCCACGTCGGGAACTGACCGAGCTGGGCTAGATCGACTTCAGGCGGTCGCTACGGCTCGATGGCGCAAAGCGCGCTTTTGCAGGCTTTCACGCCCAATCATCGCCGCGGCACGATGGTTGCTTCCCACCAGGGATCCGAAACCACCTGCCGCGAGCCGCCCATGACCGATGTCGTTGAGAAGCTGGAAGAAGAGAGCATGGTCTACAAGACCCTGCTCGAGTCCACCAAGGCCATTCCCTGGCGCATCCAGTGGGACAGTCTGTCGTTCTCCTATATCGGCCCGCAGATCGAGCATCTGCTGGGCTGGGCGCCGGACAGCTGGGTCAGCGTGCAGGACTGGGCCGAGCGCATCCATCCGGAAGATCGCGACTGGGCGGTCAATTTCTGCGTGGCGCAGTCCAAGGCAGGCGTGGATCACGAAGCCGATTACCGCGCCCTGTGCAAGGACGGCAGCTACGTGTGGATCCGCGACGTGGTGCACGTGGTGCGCAAGGACGACGGCAGCGTGGATGCGCTGGTCGGCTTCATGTTCGACATCAGCGAGCGCAAGCGTACCGAGCAGCGCCTGATCGAACTGCAGCGCGAACTCGAGGCGCTGTCCTTCAAGGACGGCCTCACCGGCATCGCCAATCGCCGCCGCTTCGACAGCGTGTTCGAGGAAGACTGGGAGCAGGCGCGTCGCAGCGGTCGGCCGCTGTCGCTGCTGATGCTCGATATCGATTACTTCAAGCAATACAACGACCACTACGGCCACGTGCAGGGCGACTACACGCTCAAGCTGGTAGCCAAGGTGCTGGAGAAGGCGGTGCGCCGCTCGCATGACTTCCTGGCCCGCTTCGGCGGCGAGGAGTTCGTGCTGGTGCTGCCCGATACCGACGCCGCCGCGGCGCGCGAAGTGGCCGAGCGTTGCCACGCGCTGATCGAGCAGGAATGGATTCCGCATGAGCGCTCGATGGCGCGCAAGTCGCTGACCATGAGCATCGGCGTGGGCACGGTGGTGCCGATGCATGGCGATGAGCGTTTGTCGTTCCTGGAGCTGGTCGACCGGCGGCTGTATCAGGCCAAGCAGCAAGGTCGCAACATGACGGTCAACACCGACGATTGATGCCTCACGCACGCACCGCGGGTGACTCCGCGGTGCGCAACGGTAGGATCAGATGCGCGGCGAGCAGGCCGAGCAAGCCACCGAGCAGCGTCTGCCAGATGCGCGCGCTCAGGAACATGATCGAGTGCTCGCCCGATGCGGCAAGCGTGACGATCAGGGTGAAGGCGAACGCGGCGCAGGCAATGTCGTAGCGTTCCGGCAACGCCATCGCGTAAACCACCATCGCCACGGCGGCCAACGCCCAGATCAACAGCGGTGCATGCTCGGCCAGCGGAAGACAGACCAGGCCGAACGGCACGCCGATCAGCGTGCCCACGATGCGCCGACGCACGCGCTGCGACGTGCCCGTGGCGCTGCCGGCCACCACATAGGTGCAGGCCGTGACCGCCCATGCCGACTCGGGCAGGTGCAGCTTCGCGTTGAGCAGCACGACGATCAGCGATGCCACCGCTGCCTGCACGCCCATGATGAAGGGCGCCGACAGATGCCAGCGGCCGGGAATGTCCGCGGGCGACAGCACCGCCAGTTCGGCGGGGCGCTCGGCGGGACCGGAGAGCAAGCGCGGCACCACCGAGGCCAGCGCCGCGATGCATCCGGCGATCAGGATGGCCGGCCACGCAGAAGCGTCGAGCCGCATGGTGTAGGCCAGCAACTGGCCAATGTAGATCTGCGAACCGACGCCTGCGCCGGTGACGCCATAGCGTTTGAGGTAACTGGCCAGGAAGGCACCACTGACCAGCGTGAATTCAGCGCCGTTTTGCGACAGCGGAGAAAGTACCGGCACCATCAGAGCCTGCATCAAGGCGCCCAGCGTGGCGGCCAGGCAGAGCAGGGCGAGATCGCGGCTGGATTCAAAGCGCGTATGCCGCGCTTCGGAAACGCTGGCCCACAGCGCGAAATTTGCTGCCAACGAGCCGACGGCAACCATGCTGCCGAACGGATGCGCCACATCGTGCAAGGTGCCGATCGCCGCCGCCAGGCCATAGGCAGTGACCAGCCGCAGCCCCTTGATGCGGCGGTGCATGCCGGGATCGATATGTTCGAGCCAGTCGACGAATGAGCGCATGCGGGCGAAAACAGGAGATGGCCGTAGTCGCACATTATCAGCGGGCGGCGCGTGCGGCCTTTTCGGAAACGCAGGGTGATCCAAAGAAAAAGCCCCGGTCTTTCGACCGGGGCTTTGCTTTGACTTCCGCAGATCCGGATCAACCGCCGCGACGCGGGTCCGAATCGAACGGCTGCATGGCGCTGCTCGGCGTACCGCCGTTGCCACCGCCACCCTGCGGCGTACCCGCAGCGGCTTCGCCATGGGCCGGGCGAATCTTGCGGGACGGTTCGTCCAGCTTGTCGCCCAGTGCGCGGCGCACCGTCACGTAGAACACCGGGATCAAGAGCAGACCCAGGAAGGTGGCGAAGATCATGCCGCCGATCACGCCCGTGCCGATGGCATGGCGGGAGTTGGCGCCGGCGCCCGTCGAGATGAACAACGGGAACACGCCGAGGATGAACGCCATGGAGGTCATCAGGATCGGGCGCAGTCGCTGGCGGGCCGCCGTGATGACGGCATCGAACAGCGACTTGCCGTCCTGTTGCTGCTCCACCGCGAATTCCACGATCAGGATCGCGTTCTTCGCTGCCAGGCCGATCACCGTGATCATGCCGATCTTGAAGTACATGTCGTTCGGCAAGCCGCGCAACATCGAGAACACGACCGTACCGAGCAGGCCCAGCGGCACCACCAGGAGCACGGCGACCGGGATCGACCAGCTCTCGTACAGTGCGGCAAGGCACAGGAACACGATCAGGATCGACAGCGCCAGCAGCAGGGTGGCCGAGTTGCCGGCCAGGATTTCCTGGTACGACTGACCCGTCCAGTCCGCGCCGAAGCCCTTGGGCAGGTCGTGGTCGACGATGCCCTGCAAGGCGTTCATGGCCTGACCGGTCGAGTAGCCCGGCGCTTCGTTACCCACGATTTCGACCGCAGCGTAGCCGTTGTAGCGGGTCAGGGCTGGCGAGCCCATGTCCCACTTCGTGTTGACCACGCTGGAGATCGGAATCATGTTGTACGGATTGACCGTCGCCTGATACGACGACGAGCTCGACGAACTGCTGTTGGCCGCCGCCCCCGGTGCCAGGCTGCTGGGTGTGTAGATGTGCTGCAGCGCATCCGGGCCCATGCGGTAGGCCTGGTCCGCCTGCAGGTAGACGCGCTTCACGCGGCCGCCGTAGACGAAGTCGTTGACGTACACCGGCGCCAGCGTGAGCTGGATGGCCGAGTACACGTCGCTCACCGACATGCCCATCGCCTGAGCCTGCGTGCGATCCACTTTCATATCCCACTGCGGAGCATCGGGCAGCTGGTTGGGACGCACACCGAACAGCGCCTTGTTGTCCTTCGCCTTGCCCACCGCGGTGCCCATCGCCTGCATCAGCTCGCCATGCGTCTGGCCGGCACGGGCCTGCAGATACATGTCGATGCCGCCGAACTGGCTGAGGCCGCGGATGGTGGGCAGGTTGACCACGAAGATCTGCGCGTCGCGGATGCCGTGGAACACGCCGTTCAACTTCATGATCAGCTCATCGGCCGTGATCGCACGCGAATCCCAGTCCTTGAGCTTGATGAAGGCCATGCCGGTGCTTTCGCTCTGGCCGATGAAGCTGAAGCCGCTGATCTGGTACATGCCGATGATGTCATCGTTGTACGGGCTCTTCTTCACGCGCTCGCGCATCTCGGCCATCACGGCCTGCGTGCGCTGCAGGGTGGCGCCCGGCGGCAGGTTGACGATGGCCAGTGCAAAACCCTGGTCTTCGCTAGGCACGAAGCTGGTGGGCAGGCGTGTGTAGAGGAAGCCGGCAAGCACCGCTACCAGGGCGAACACGATCATCCAGCGCGGCGCATGGCGGGTGGCGCTGCCGATGTGGCCGCCATAGGTGCGCGTGACCCAGTCGAAGGTCTGGTTGAACTTGCGGTAGATGATGTTCTTCTTGTGCTCGTGCTCAGGCTTGAGCAGCGTGGCGCACAAGGCCGGCGTGAACGACAGCGCGAGGAAGGCGGAGAAGCCCATCGACACTGCGATCGTCAGCGCGAACTGCTTGTAGATCACGCCCGACGCACCCGGCTGCAGCGCGGACGGCACGAACACCGCCGCCAGCACCACGGTGATGGCCACCACCGCGCCGGTGATCTGGCCCATCGCCTTGCGTGTCGCTTCCTTGGGCGAGAGCTGCTCCTCGCTCATGATGCGTTCGACGTTCTCGATCACCACGATCGCGTCGTCCACCACGATACCGATGGCTAGCACCATGCCGAACAACGTCAGCTGATTGATGGTGAAGCCCAGCGCGACCAGGCCGATGAAGGTACCCAGCAGAGCCACCGGGATCACCAGGGTGGGGATCACCGTGGCGCGGAAGTTCTGCAGGAAGATCAGCATCACCAGGAAGACCAGGATGATGGCCTCGATCAGGGTGTGCACGACTTCCTTGATGGAGATCGTCACGAACGGCGTGGTGTCGTACGGAGCGAACCAGGTGACGCCTTCGGGGAAGTCCTTGGACAGCTCGTTCATCTTGGCCTTGACGGCGTCGGCCACGTCCAGCGCGTTGGCGCCGGGCAGCAGCTGCACGCCCAGGCCGCCGACCTGCTGGCCGTTCCACGTCGCGCCCAGGCCGTAGCTCTGCGGGCCGAAGTCGATGCGCGCCACGTCGCTCAGCTTCACCACCGTGCCGTCGCTGTTGGCGCGCAGGATGATTTCGCCGAACTCCTGCGGGGAGGAGAAGCGGCCTTCAGCGGAGACGGTAGCGGTAAAGCCCTGTTCCTTCGGCGACGGATCGGCACCGAGCGAACCGGCGGCGAACTGCACGTTCTGCGCCGCCACGGCGGAGAACACCGCGCTGGGCGACAAGCCGTAGCCGTGCATCTTGTCCGGGTTGAGCCAGATGCGCACGCCGTACTCGGCGCCGATCAGGCGGGTGGCGCCCACGCCGGGAATACGGCCGACCTGGTCCGCCACCTGCGACGCAATCACGTCGGCCAGGCGGTTGCCGTCGATGTCCGGGTTGTTGGACACCAGCGACACGAACATCAGGAAGTCAGGGTTGCTCTTGGCCACCACCACGCCCTGCTGGGTCACGGCGGTCGGCAGGCGCGGCAAGGCCAGCTGCACCTTGTTCTGCACCTGCACCTGGGCGATGTCCGGATCGGTGCCGGTTTCAAAGCTCAGCGTGATCGAGGTCGTGCCGTTGGAGTTGGACGAGGAGCTGAAGTAGAGCAGGTGGTCGATACCGGTGAGCTGCTGCTCGATCACCTGGGTGACGTTCTTCTCCATGGTGTCGGCGTTGGCGCCCGGATACGTCGCGGACACCACCACTTGGGGCGGCGCGATGTTCGGGTACGACTCGATACCCATGTTCAACACGGAGATGGTGCCAACCAGGGTGATCAGGATGGCTACCACCCACGCGAAGATGGGGCGGTCAATAAAGAAACTCGGCATGTCGGTCGACTCCCTTTACTGCTTGCCGCCAGCAGCATGACCCGCTGCTGCCGGCTGACCCTGCGCGCCGGGCTTCTGGTCGGGCTGGTAAGGCGCCGCCTTGGCCGGTTTGCCGGGCTGCACCGTCTGCAGGCCGGAGACGATCACCTGGTCGCCGTTGCTCAGGCCGCTGGTGACGATAAAGTTCGAACCGGCCAGGTTGTCCGCGGAGACGTTCTTGCGGGCGACATTGCCGTCCTGACCCACCACCAGCGCATAGGCGCCGACCACGTCGCGCTGGATGGCCGCCTGCGGCACCAGGAACACGTTGTGGAGCTCGCCGAGGTTGGCGGTGATGGTGATGTAGGTGCCCGGCAACAAACGGCGCTCAGGGTTGGCCAGCAGGGCGCGCAGGTTGATCGAGCCGGTGGTCGGGTCGACGGTGGCGCCGGAGAAGTCGAGCGTGCCGTCCTGGGCGTACTTGCTGCCGTCGGGCAGGGTGACCTTCACGGTGGTCTTGCCCTGGTCGCTCAGCGACACGTTGCCGGCGGCCTGGGCGGCGCGCAGGCGATCGAGGTCGGCGGCACTGACGGTGAAGTTGACGTACAGCGGATCGAGCTGGTCGACCGTGGTCAACAGCGTCGAGCTGGAACCGGAATCGGCGGCGCCGTTGCCGACGATGGCACCCTCAGTCACCTGTTGCTGACCGGCGCGGCCGTCGATGGGCGCTACCACGCGGGTATAGCTCAGGTTGATCTTGGCGCTTTCCACGGCGGCCTGAAGCTGCTTGACCGAGGCGGCGCCGCTGCGCTCGTTGGCTTCGGCGGCGTCGAGGTCGGACTGCGAGATGTAGTTCTGCGGGCGCAGCTTGCGGTCGCGCTCGGCCAGGTTGTGGAAGTTCACGTAGGTCGCCTGGCCGGCGGCCAGATTGGCCTTGGCCGAGTCCAGCGCTGCCTGGTAGATCACCGGGTCGATCTCGAACATGACCTGGCCGGCTTTGACGTCGGTGCCTTCCTGATAGACGCGCTTGAGCAGCACACCCGACACGCGGGCGCGCACATCGGCGCTACGGTAAGCCGACACGCGGCCCACAAGATCCTTGGCTAGCGGCGTGCTCTGGGCCTGGGCCTTGACGACACCGACTTCCGGCGGCGGCGCCTGCGGCGGGCCTTGATCCTTGCCTTTGCCACAGGCGGCCAGTGAGAGCAGGCCAAGGCACAGCAGAGGTGTGCGCAGTGACGTGGACTTCATGTGGGCTCCATTTCTTTTTTAATGTGGTCGGGGATGCAGCGCGTCGACGCCTCTCCGGGCGACGACAAAGGGGGCTTGCAACGAACACGCAACGGCCCCGCTAGTCCGAGCGTCCCGTGAACGGGCAGGCCGGGAAGGGCAGGGTCGGTAAAGCCGTGGCTCGTTCAGGCAGGCGAGCTTGGACTATACCGTACAGTTTACAATTTGTAGAGACACCCCTGATACGCCGGATCGGCCTCCCAGGGCCATTCAGACGCGTCCTATGTGTTCCGCTGGGTTGGGTGGCTGTACTCCCAACGGGACGTGCGAGCTAATTTTGGCTGAATTCCGTGAAGGAAGGGTGTCGGCCACAAAGACAGGGGGACGGCCGTCCGCTTTATGGTGCCTGCGGTGGCTTGCGAACGCCTGTGCCGATGGTCCGGTTGCAGCGGCAGCGCGCTTGCTTACAACGCGCTCCCAGGCCAGCGAAAGCCGGGACCAGGGTTGCCGGCATGGCGGTCAGTCAGTCGATGATTTCATCTGCTGCGCTGCAACGTTTTGCATGCGTCGCTGTCGTGACATACGCAGCGGTATCGGTGGCCCGCGATGGACGGGAATCAGCGGCGCTGCAACGGCAACACGCGAGCGCAGCAAGTTTTTCGTCCGCGTACACAAACGTTGCCGATGCACTGGGCTGTCACGCAAACGTCGCGAAGATTCCGATGCACAGCCATTGCTGCACGGGCGTCATGGCCTGCCGCAAGCTGAAGTGCATCTTTCGCAAAGGTGGATAAGGTATGGCGCGAGGCGTATTCTTTTGAGGCTTTTTGGAGCCTGTTCTCGATCTCCGCATGACCCGTGCCGGAATTTGTTTGCCCGCCAGACAAGGAAGAACGAGGGCGTGTATGTCGATACACAACCGAGTGATGACGATGGATGGTGGGCAAACAAATCCGGCCCGGAGGGTTGCTCACCTGCGCCCGCTAGCGAGTGCCGTGCGGCTGGACCTGACAGCCAGTCAGGCGCTGCGCCACACGGCACTCGCTAGCGGGCGCAGGTGAGCAACACGGGTTATGCGGAGATCGAGAACAGGCTCCCGGCCTCATTCCGTCTCCCCAACACAGTAGATGCCATGAACGCGATTCGTGCGGCTAGCAACAGCTCGTTCCCCAGTGTTGTTTTCGAAGAACTGAAGCAAAGCGGATTTCCTACCGGGCGCCTTGATGAGGCGCAATTTTTTATCAGCGCTTTCTTCGCGCGCATCGCCGACGGCGACCTCCAGCTCCATACCGCCCGCGAGTGGGCTGCCCTGATCGCCGACCTGCTCAGCTTCATGCAGCAGCGTCAGCCGGGCCGCGCCGCGGTGCGTGTGGTCAACCCGGCCACGGGCCACGCCGGCCGCAGCTACATCCAGGTCGTCACCGACGACATGCCGTTCCTGGTCGACACCGTCACCATGGTCGCGACCGAGCAATTGCAGATCCACGCCGTGATCCATCCGGTGGTGGAAGTGGCACGCGATGCCTCCGGCAAGCTGCTTAAGATCGGCGCCCCCGACGGCCAGCCCGAATCGGTCATGCATTTCGAAGTGGACCGCGTGGCCGACGACGAAGAGCTGGCCAAGCTCAAGGCCAAACTCGAAGGCGCGCTGGAAGACGTGCGCGTGGTCGTCGCCGACTGGAAGAAAATGCGCGACCAGGCGCTCGCCACCGCCGACGACCTGCCGTCGCGCCAGCTGCCGCTGGACGCCGCCGCCGTGAAGGAGGCCTCCGCCTTCCTGCGCTGGCTGGCCGACGACAACTTCACCTTCCTCGGTTACCGCGAATACGAAGTGACCGAAGCCGACGGCGAGGAAGTGCTGCGTGCCAATGAAAGCTCGGGCATGGGCATCCTGCACAAGAGCGAGCGCTCGCTCGCACCACGTTCGCTGCGTTCGCTGGTGGCCAGCGACCTGCCGCAGTCCGGTTCGACCGACGCCATCATCCTGACCAAGACCAATGCGCGCTCGCACGCGCATCGTCCGGGTTACATGGATTACGTGGGCGTGCTCAAGTTCGACGCCAACGGCAAGCCGGTGGCCGAACAGCGCTTCCTCGGCCTGTTCTCGTCCAACGCCTATATGGCGCGTCCGCAGGATGTGCCGCTGGTACGCCAGAAGTTCGAATACGCCATGGAGCGCTCCGGCCTCAAGCGCGACTCGCATTCGGGCAAGGCGCTGCGCCATATCCTGGAAACGCTGCCGCGCGACGAACTGTTCCAGAGCAGCGACGAAGAGCTCTACACCACCGCCATGGGCACGCTGGAACTGCGCCAGCGCGCACGCACGCGCCTGTTCGTGCGCCGCGACCGCTATGGCCGTTTCGTCACCTGCATCGTCTATGTGCCGCGTGACCGCTTCAACACCACGGTGCGCGAACGCATCGAAGCGCTGCTGAAGGATGCCATGCGCGGCGAAAGCCTCGATTCGTCCGTGCTGATGGGCGAAGCGGCGCTGGTGCGCCTGCATGTCGTGGTGCGTCCGAAGATCGGCGACCAGGTGCATTACGACGTGGCCGAGCTCGAGAAGGGCGTGGCCACCATCGTGCGCAACTGGCACGACGATGTGCGCGATGAACTCGTGCGCACCCTGGGCGACCACGACGGCGTGGTGTTGGCCAATCGCTACGCCAAGGCGCTGCCCGCCGGTTATGTGGAAGACGTCTCGCCGGCCACCGCCGCCGAAGACGTGCACCAGTTGTCGCTGCTCAAGGGCGACGACGCCGTGCGCATGTCGTTCTATCACCCGGCCTCGCGCCCGGAAGAACTGCGCTTCAAGATATATCGCAGCGGCGGCGACATCGCGTTGTCCGAAGTGCTGCCGCAGTTGGAAAACCTGGGCCTGCGCGTGCTCACCGAGCACCTGTACGACATCCATGTCGGCGACAGCATGCTGTACATCCAGGACTTCGAAGTGCAGACCGCCGGCAGCCTCGCTTTCAGCGTGGAGCAGGTTGACCAGTTGTTCGAAGACGCCTTCGAGCAGATCTGGCGCGGCAACGCCGAGAACGACGGCTTCAATCGCCTGGTGCTCGGCGCCAAGCTGAGCTGGCGCCAGATCGCCATGCTGCGCGGCTACTGCAAGTACCTGCTGCAGACCGGCGTGGCGTTCTCGCAGAGCTATATGGAAGACGCGTTCAACCGCTATCCGGCGATTGCCGGCCTGCTGGTGGAGCTGTTCCTGGCCAAGTTCGATCCGCGCCGCGAGTCGCTGTCGACGGATGAGCTCAAGCGCGCCGGTGACCTGCTGCGCGGCGAAATGCAGGTGCTGATTCCCGAGCCGCTGCGCCAGGCACATCCGGCCCTCATCGATGGCCTGGCGGCGGCGCTGTCCAAGCCGCGCGACGAGCAGCTGGCGGTGATCGAAGAGACCATCGGCACGCTGCTGGAAACGGTCTCCAGCCTCGACGACGACCGCATCCTGCGCAGCTTTGTGGCACTGATCCGCGGCACCCTGCGTACCAGCTTCTTCCAGCAGTGGAACGACCAGTACCGCAGCTACATCAGCTTCAAGTTCGATTCGCACCGCGTGCCGGATCTGCCCAAGCCGGTGCCGTATCGCGAAATCTTCGTCAGCGCGCCGCGCGTGGAAGGCATCCACTTGCGCTTTGGTGCCGTGGCGCGCGGCGGCCTGCGCTGGTCAGATCGTCGCGAAGACTTCCGCACCGAAGTGCTGGGCCTGGTGAAGGCGCAGATGGTGAAGAACACCGTGATCGTGCCGGTCGGTTCCAAGGGCGGCTTCTTCGTGAAGCGTCCGCCGGTGAACGGCGATCGCGACGCGCAGCTGGCCGAAGGCATCGCGTGCTACCGCATGTTCATCAGCGGCCTGCTCGACATCACCGACAACCTGATCGAAGGCAAGGTGGTGCCGCCGCACGATGTGGTGCGCCATGACAACGACGATCCGTACCTGGTGGTGGCTGCCGACAAGGGCACGGCCACGTTCTCCGATATCGCCAACGCGATTTCGGTCGAGCACGGTTTCTGGCTGGGCGACGCGTTCGCCTCGGGCGGCTCCAATGGTTACGACCACAAGGGCATGGGCATCACCGCCAAGGGCGCGTGGGAGTCGGTCAAGCGCCACTTCCGTGCACTGGGCCGTGACAGCCAGTCGCAGGACTTCACCTGCGTGGGCGTCGGCGACATGTCGGGCGACGTGTTCGGCAACGGCATGTTGCTGTCGCGCCATATCAAGCTGGTGGCGGCATTCGACCATCGCCATGTGTTCCTCGATCCGAACCCGGATGTCGAGCGTTCCTTCGTCGAGCGCGAGCGCATGTTCAAGCTGCCGCGTTCGAGCTGGGACGATTACAACAAGCAGCTCATTTCCGCGGGCGGCGGCGTGTATCCGCGTACGCTCAAATCGATCCCGATTTCGCCGGAAGTGCGTGCGGTGCTCGGCCTCAAGCCGGACGTGACCCAGCTGGCGCCGAACGACCTGCTCAGCGCCATCCTGAAGGCGCCGGTCGACCTGCTGTGGAACGGCGGCATCGGCACCTACGTGAAGTCCAGCGCCGAAACGCATGCCGACGTGGGCGATCGTGCCAACAACGCGCTGCGCGTGAACGGCGTGGAGCTGCGCTGCAAGGTGGTGGGCGAGGGCGGCAACCTGGGCTTCACCCAGAAGGGCCGTATCGAAGCGGCCCAGCACGGCGTGCTGCTCAATACCGACTTCATCGACAACTCCGCCGGCGTGGACACCTCCGACCACGAGGTGAACATCAAGATCCTGCTCGGCGACGCCGTGCAGCGCGGTGAGCTGACCACCGAACAGCGCAACACGCTGCTGGCCAGCATGACCGACGAAGTGGGCCAGCTGGTGCTGTGGGACAACTACCGCCAGAACCAGGCCATCACTCTGATGGAGCACCAGTCGGTGCATCGCATCGGTTCGATGGCGCACTTCATCCGCCAGCTGGAATCGGAAGGCCTGCTCGATCGCCAGGTGGAAAACCTGCCGAGCGAAACCGAGCTGACCGAGCGCAAGGCGCGCGGCATCGGCATGACGCGTCCGGAGCTTTCGGTGCTGCTGTCCTACGACAAGATCAAGCTGTACCAGCAGCTGCTCGACTCGGACGTGCCGGAAGATGCGTACCTCTCCAAGGAACTGGTGCGCTACTTCCCTGAGCCGCTGCATGGCAAGTACGCCGAGCATATGCAGCGCCATCGCCTGAAGCGCGACATCATCGCCACGGCCGTGACCAACTCCACCATCAACCGCATGGGCGCCACCTTCATGATGCGCATGCAGGAGGACACCGGTCAGGGTCCGGCAGCCATCGCCAAGGCGTACACGGCAGCGCGCGAAATTCTCGATGCGCGTGAACTGTGGGCGCAGATCGAAGCGCTGGACGGCAAGGTGGCGGAGAACACCCAGATCGACGCGATCCTGCAGATCTGGTCGCTGCTGCGTCATACCACCCGTTGGCTGCTGAACCGTCCGGGCGGCACACTGGACATCAATGCCAACGTGGAGCGCTACCAGACCGGCGTGACCGAGCTGCGTGCGGCCTTGCCGGACGTGCTCACCGAAACGGGCAAGCAGGATTTCGCCACCAGCCAGGAGAAGTGGGACGGCCTGGGCATGCCGGGCGAACTCGCGCTGCGCATGGCCCGTCTGCCGGAGCTGCGCGCCATGCTCGACATCGTCGAGGTGGCACAGCAGGGCAACCAGCCCATCGCCAAGGTGGCCGGTGTGTTCTACGAACTGGGTCAGGCGCTGGATCTGGAGTGGCTGCGCAGCCAGATCGAAGCCTTGCCGGTCGAAGGTGCATGGCACGCCCAGGCACGCGGTTCGCTGCTGGACGAGCTCAACCACCAGCATCGCGCGCTGGCCCTTCAGGTGCTGTCGATGACCGGCAGCGCCAAGGACGTCTCGCCGGTGCAGGCGTGGCTGCAGCGTGACGACGCCACGCTCAAGTACACGCGCAACATGCTGGCGGACATCCTCACCGAGAAGGCGGACTACCCGATCGCCTCGGTGGCGGTCCGCCGCCTGGCTCAGCTGGCGCAGGTGCCGGTGAACCAGTAAGCGACGCCAGAGCTGCCCGGCAGTGCCGGGCAGCTCCGTGGTTCGGGGTTTTCAACGCCCCGCCATCGTTGGTATTCCCTCACCGTCATTCCGGCGCAGGCCGGAATCCAGTAGCCGCTGTTGGCGGTTTTCGCGAAGCGAACAAGAGCGTGTCGGCTGTCGCGACAACCCCATATTTCGTTACTGGATTCCGGCCTGCGCCGGAATGACGGTGAGGGGGCGACGTGTTAAGGGAACTGGCAAGCAGGGCGCAACGCCGGCGACGGTCTTGCGCCCTTCGTCCATCTACGCTCAACTGGCGTCCTCGCCCTGACCGTTGCCCGACCCTATGCGCTTCGCCTTTGTCGCCAGCGAAACCAATGTCGCCCAGCAGGCCCGGCGCAAACTCATCGACCGCTATGGCGATGCGGTGCCGGAGCAGTCGGATGTGATCGTGGCGTTGGGCGGCGACGGTTTCATGCTGCGCACGCTGCACGCGTATCGCGCGCTGCCGGCCCCGGTATATGGCATGAAACTGGGGCGCGTCGGTTTCCTGATGAACAAGCACCGCATCGACGAGCTTGAAGAGCGCATTTCACGCGCGCATGCCGCGGTGCTCTATCCCTTGGAAATGCGCACGGTCGACATCAACGGCGATGTGCATCACGCGCTGGCGTTCAACGAAGTGTCCCTGCTGCGCCAAAGCAACCAGGCGGCGCATCTGGAAGTGAAGCTCAACGACACCGTGAAGCTGCCCAACCTGGTCTGCGACGGCGTCCTGGTGTCGACGCCTGCCGGTTCCACGGCCTACAACCTCTCCGCACACGGGCCGATCCTGCCGCTGGATGCCAACGTGCTCGCGCTCACCCCGATCAGCCCGTTCCGCCCGCGTCGCTGGCGCGGCGCGATCCTGCCGCATCGCACCCTGGTCACCATGCGCGTGCTCGATCCCGGCAAGCGTCCGGTCAGCGCCACCGCCGATTATCACGAGGTGCGCGACATTCGCGAGGTGGAGATCCGCCAGTCGGCGGGGCAGGGTGTGCGCTTGTTGTTCGATCCGGAGCACAATCTGGAACAGCGCATTCTGGATGAGCAGTTCGCGCCGGATTGAGGTTCTTGGGATCGCGGAGTGGGTGGTTGGCGCGCGTTTGTGTCCGTGCGTAACCCACGGGTTTTAGCGCCTCCGCGACCCATCCCCCATCCCATCACGTGACCGCGTGATAGATTTCCCTCATGACCCGCCCCACACCCGACGCCCACGATCCCAAGGCCGCCAGCGACAATCGTCTCGTGGTCGCCATTTCCTCGCGTGCCTTGTTTGACCTGGGCGACAGCCACGAGCTGTTCGAGCACCAGGGGCTGGATGCTTATCGCGCGTTCCAGATCGAACACGAAAACGAACTGCTGCAGCCCGGCGTGGCGTTTCCGCTGGTGCAGAAACTGCTGGGCTTGAACAAGCTGGCGGGCGATGTGCCGCCGGTCGAGGTGATCCTGTTGTCGCGCAACTCCGGCGACACCGGCCTGCGTATATTCAATGCGATCCAGCATTACGGGCTGGAGATCAGCCGCGCCGCATTCACCAGCGGTGCGCCTACCTCCGATTACATCGCCCCGTTCAAGGCCGATCTGTTCCTTTCCGCCAACGCGGAAGACGTGGGTCGCGCGCTCGCCGCTGGCGTGGCCGCCGCCACCATCCTGCCGTCGACCGCGCCGCCGCGTGCCACCGAGCAATTGCGTATCGCCTTCGACGGTGATGCGGTGATCTTCGGCGATGAAGGCGAGCGGGTATCGCGTGAGGAAGGGCTGGAAGCGTTCCATCGCAGTGAGCACAAGCTTGCCAACGAGCCGCTCTCGGTTGGGCCGTTCCGCGGTTTCCTTACTGCCGTTCACCGCCTTCAGGCAGCGTTTCCGGCCGAGGATTCACCCATTCGCACTGCGCTGGTCACTGCGAGATCTGCACCGGCGCATAAGCGGGTGATCCTGACCCTGCGCCGTTGGGGCGTGCGTATCGATGAAGCGCTGTTTCTCGGCGGTCGCGACAAGGGGCCGTTCCTCGATGCGTTTGGCGCCGATATCTTCTTCGATGATTCACCGGCGAACGTGGAGTCCGCGCGCAAGCATGTGGCGACGGGGCATGTGCCGCATGGCGTGAGCAACCGCTAAGCGCCAACCTGACGACACCTTGTGGGAGCGCACCCTGTGCGCGACAGGCCCCTCACCGGGCATAGTCGCCGCTCAATTGAGCGGCCCATCATGTAGGTTGCGGTGTCGCAGTCGCGCACAGGGTGCGCTCCCACAGTTTTGGCGGCCGTCAGGGTACCGAATGCCCCTTGCTGGCGGTCCAAATCGCATACCAATCTTCAGCATCCAGCTTCACATCCAGCGCCGCCACCGCCTCGCGCAGACCATCGATACGACCGGTACCGGTGATGACGTGCGGACGCGACGGATGACGCAGCGACCAGGCGAAGGCCAGCGTGGTGAGCGTGATGCCACAGCGATCCGCGATCGCCGACATCTCGGCACGAACGCGCACGGCTTGTTCGTCCTCGCCGGTAAACAACCTCCCGCCACCTAGCGGCGACCAGATCATCGGCCGCAGGCCCAGCTGCTGCGCCTGATCGAGCGTGCCGTCGTCCAGGGCATCCATCTGCAAGGGCGACAGTTCGATCTGGTTGGTGAGCAACGGGTGATGCTGATGCAGCAGGGCGAACTGGCTGGTCGTGTGGTTGGAGACGCCCCAGTGCGCCACCTTGCCTTCGCGCGTGAGCGTGTCGAACGTCTGTGCCAGCGCCGCGGCATCCATCAGATAGTCGGGGCGATGGATCAGCACCAGGTCCAGTTGTTCGGTGTGCAGCTTTCGCAGTGATTGTTCGACCTGCTGGCGCACGTAGTGGGCGGAGCTGTCGTAGTAGTTGATGCGGTACGGGAGTTGCGCGGAGCGAAGGCGGATGCCGCACTTGGTGATCAGCTGCATGCGTGCGCGCAGTGACGGCGCTGCTTTGAGCGCCTCTCCGAATTGCGTTTCGGCCTGATAGTCGCCGTAGATGTCGGCGTGGTCGAACGAGGTGATGCCCAGCTCCAGCGCTTGTTCGATCCAGCGCACGCGCTCTTGCACGGTGAGTTGCCAGCTGGTGATGCGCCAGAGGCCGGCGATGATGGGGGAGAGGGGGAGGTTGGGGGTTGGCATGGGTAATGGTTGGGGTGGTTGAGGGAGCAGTGTGACAAGGTTAGGGGGATTGTCGCCAGCTTCAGATCTTTTGGTTTGTTTGCAGTGTGCGCGCAGCGTTACTGGGCTGGTTGTTTCGCTTTCATGAGCTTGCCTGCCGCGGGCTTCCGTCCTCCTGCCGGAGGCCGGGTCACTTTCTCTTGCTTGCCCAAGAGAAAGTAACCAAAGAGAAGGGCCCCCCGGATGGCGCGCCTTCCGGGCTGCGCCCTCCAGGTGCGCGGTCGAAAAACTGGCCGCATCCATGCGGCCACCCTGCGGGCTTTCCTCCACCCGCCCGCCGCGTCATACGGGGACCCTAAGAGCCAAAGGCCTAGAGCCAGAGCCGTGCGCTTAGAGTTGCGGTGACCTTGTAGGAGCGCACTTGTGCGCGACCATCCGACGGAGAGGTACACCCCAGCGCTGCGGTCGCGCACAAGTGCGCTCCTACAAGGGGACGCAGGTCATGGGTGTGGATAAGGGTTTTGGTCAGCTTTTATTGTGGGAGCGCACCCTGTGCGCGACAAACCTACGGAGCGATACGCTCGGGCGTGGCGGTCGCGCACAGGGTGCGCTCCTACAACGGCTGGTCTCTATTGCGCCGCAGACGCTGTCGCCGCTACCGGCGCATGCGCCAATTCATCCGCCGACCAACCGCCACCGACATCGCCCATCAATGACACGGCATCCAGCAGCCTCTGCTGCTGCACGCTCAAGGCATCCTGCTTGGTGCTCAACTCGGTCGTCTGCGCCAACGCGGCCGTCGTGTAATCCACCGTGCCGGCCTGGTATTCGTTGAAGGCGATCTGCGATCCACGAGTGGCATCTTTGACCGCAGCGTCGAGCACCTGCGCTTGTTGGGCGAGGATGTTGATGCCGGAGAGATCGTCTTCCACGTTCTGGAAGGCACCCAGCACCGTGCCGCGATAATTGGCGACAGCGGCTTCGTAGTTGGCGCGGGCGGCGGCGACTTCGCCGTGGCGTGCGCCAGCGTCGAAGATCGTTTCGCTCGCGTCGGCGCCCAGCGACCACACATGATTGGCCACATGCAGCAGGCCGGCGAGCGGGGACTGCGAGAAACCATCCGCTGCAGAGAGTGACAGCGACGGATAGTAGGCGGCGATCGCGACACCAATGGCGGCATTCTGCGCAGCCATCTGACGCTCGGCTATCGCGATATCAGGGCGGCGCTGCAGCAGCGTGGAAGGTACGCCGGCGGGGACCTGGGGCAGGGTGGGGAGGGTGGCGTTGTGGGGAACGTCGAGCTCCTCGGGGTTCTTGCCCACCAGCACGGCGATGGCATGCACGTCTTGCGCACGCGCCACGCCCAGCGCGATCAGTTTGGATTGCGCGTTCTCCAGCTGCGTGCGCGCCGTGATGACATCCGAGGGCGCGATGGTGCCGGCCTTATCCTGGTTGGCGACGACGCGCAGGTATTCCTTGTCCGCGTCGACGGTCTGCTGCAACAGGTCGATGTTGGCGTCGGAGACGCGCAAGTTGATCACCGCCGTGGCAAGTGCGATTTGTTCGGACAAGGTGGCGTTGGCGAGAGTCGCCTGGCTCGCCTGTGCGGTGGCCTTGTTTTCCTCGACCGTGCGGCGAACCTTGCCCCATAGATCCGGCGCCCAGCTCACATTGCCCTCCAGCGAACCGGAGGTGCTCACTGGAGTCAGGTGTTCGACGCCGCTGCCGGCGTTACCGGCGGCCGAGCGCTGCTTGCTGCCCGAGCCGCTGATGCCGATGGTGGGGAACAGCGCACTGCGTGCCACCTGCACTTCGGCGACGGCGGCCTGATAGTTGGCGTAGCTCTGCGCCACCGTCTGGTTGGATACCGCCACTTGCGGTTCCAGCTCGTCGAGCAGCGGGTCGTTGAAGGCCTTCCACCAATCGCCCTTGGGTACGTCGTCGGCGGGCGTGGCAGAGGTCCAGCCGGGCATCTCTTTGTACTGGGTCGGTACGTTGACCTGCGGGCGGTGGTAGTCGGGACCCACCATGCAGCCGCCGAGCAGCGTCGCCAGCGAAACGGCCAGTAGATGGCGGGAAAAGATCTTGTTCATGCTTTTGCGTCCGATCGGTTCCACGGCAGGCTCTCGGACCAACGCGCCAGGCGTGCGCGCAGGCGGTCGAGGTATAAGTAGATCACTGGCGTGGTGTACAAGGTGAACACCTGGCTGAATATCAGGCCGCCCATCACCGTGATGCCCAGCGGCTGGCGCAGCGACGCGCCCTGGCCGATGCCGATCGCCAGCGGTACGGCGCCTAGCACGGCTGCCGCCGTAGTCATCATGATGGGGCGCAGTCGCACCACGGCGGCGTCGTGGATCGCCTTGCGCGGCTCCAGACCCTCGTCGCGCTGCAGGTGGATGGCCACGTCGATCATCATGATTGCGTTCTTCTTCACGATGCCGATCAGCAGGATGATGCCGATCATCGCGATCACCGAGAACGGCGTGCCGAAGATCAGCAAGGCCAGCGTCGCGCCGATGCCCGCCGAGGGCAGGGTGGAAAGAATGGTGATGGGATGCACGGTGTTCTCGTACAGGATGCCCAGCACGATATAGACCGCCGCGAGTGCCGCGAGTATCAGCAACGGCATGGTGCCCATGGACTGCGCGTACACCTGCGCCGCACCGGCGGTCGCGCCATGGATGGAAGCGGGCATGCCCAACTCCTGCGCCGCTTCATTGATGGCGGCCAGGCCGTCGCTGAGCGAGCCGCCCGGCGGCAGGTTGAACGAGATGGTGCCGGCGACCAGGCCGCCCTGGTGATTCACCTGGGTGGCCGTGTGGTTGCTCACATATGACGCCAGCGCGGGGAAGGGCACCAGGGTTTCCGCCGAGGTGCTGTCCGCACTGCCGCTGGAGCTTCCGCCCTTGGCGTTGGCGATGGCATTGGTGAGCTGGTTGGCCTCGGCGTCGCTGTTGCGCGAGTTGGTGCTGGATGTCGTCGTGCTCGTGGTGCTGGCGGCGACGCCGCTCACGATGGATTTGGACATCTGCGTCTGCTGCGTACCCGATGCATTGCCAGCGGCTGTGCTGAAGCGGATGCGATTGATGGTCTGCGGGTATTGCCAGTACTTGGGCGCCACTTCCATCACCACGAAGTACTGGTTCAGTTCGTTGTAGATGGTCGAGACGGTGCGCTGGCCGAAGGCGTCATAGAGCACGCTGTCGATCTGGTTGGGCGCGAAGCCGTAGCGCGCCGAGGTGGCGCGGTCGATGTTCACATACAGCTGCAAGCCGTTCTGCTGCAGGTCCGAATTCACGTCGGTGATGCGGTCGTGGTACTTGCCCAGCGCCGTCACCAGGCGCGGCACCCAGGTGAACAAGGCCTCCGGATCGTCGCTGGTCAGCGTGTACTGATATTCGGAGGCCGATTGCCGGCCGCCGATGCGCAGATCCTGCGCCGCCTGCAGGAACAGCTTGGCGCCCGATACCGCGTTGAGTTTGGGACGCAGGCGATCCACCACCTGCGCGGCGGAAATCTTGCGCTCGGCCAGCGGCTTCAATTCGATGAACACATTGGCCGTGTTGAGCGCACGACCGCCGGTGAAGCCGGCCACAGAGGCGACCGCCGGATCCTTTTGCACGATGGCCTGCAATTGCGCGAGCTTTTTCTGCATCGCCTGGAAGGAGATGCTCTGGTCGGCAATGATCTGCCCGTTGAGGATGCCGTTGTCCTGCTCGGGGAAGAAGGTCGAGGGCACTAGCCGGATCAGCACCACGTTGAGCACGATCAGGCCGATCAGGGTGAGCATCACCGCGAACGCATGATCGAGCACCACCGCGAGCGAGCGCGCATACGCCTGCCGGAAGCGCTCGAATTGCCGTTCGTACCACACCGCCCAGCGCGCCTTGGAATGCAGGGACTTGCGGCTGATGACGAAGGCCGCCATCGCCGGCGTCACCGTGAGCGAGATCACCAGCGAAAACAGGATGGCGATGGACAGCGTCACGGCGAACTCGTGGAACAGCAGGCCCACGATGCCCGGCATCAGCAGGATCGGCAGGAACACCGCGATCAGCGAAAGGCTCATCGAAATCACGGTGAAGCTCACCTCCGCGCTGCCGACCATCGCGGCCTCGCGTACGTCCATGCCCGCTTCGACATGGCGCACGATGTTTTCCAGCACCACCACCGCATCGTCCACCACGAAGCCGGTGCCGATGGTCAAGGCCATCAGCGAGAGGTTGTCGATGCTGTAACCCAGCAGGTACATCGGTCCGAAGGTGCCGACGATGGACAGCGGCAAGGCCACCGCCGGCACCAGCACGGCGCGCGGCGATTGCAGGAAGATATAGACCACGCCGATCACCAGCAGCACGGCCATGAACAGCGTGCGCTCGGTGTCGTTGACTGCCGCGTTGACCGACTGCGAGCGATCCACCGCCACGCCCACATGCACGTTGTGCGGCAAGGTGGCTTCGATCGACGGCAGCGCCTTGCGAATCTGCGCCACCGTCTTGACGATATTGCTGCCCGGCAACGGGTACACGATCACCAGCACGGCGTCCTGGCCGTTGTAGAGGCCGGCGTTGCGCAGGTTTTCCGCCGAATCGAGCACCTGCGCCACGTCGCGCAACTGCACCGGCGAGCCATTGCGATAAGCGACGATCAGATCGCGATACGGCGCGGCTTTGTTGATCTGGTCGTTGGACAGCACTTCGAAGCGTTGGCCGTTCTGGTCGATATGACCTTTCACGCTGTCTGCGTTCGCCGCGCTGATTGCGGCGCGAACATCCTCCAGCCCGATGCCGTAACTATTGAGCTGGTCCGGTTCCAGTTCCACACGCACTGAGGGCAGCGCACTGCCGCCCAGGGTGATCTGGCCCACGCCGTCGACCTGCGAGAGCTGCTGCTGGATCACCGAATCGGCCGAGTCGTACAGCTGCGCGCGGGTCAGCGTTTTTGACGTGAGCGCGAGCACCATGATCGGCGAGTCGGCCGGATTGAACTCGCGGTAGGTCGGGTTGTTGCGCAGCGTCGTCGGCAGGTCGGCGCGAGCCGCCTGGATCGCCGCCTGCACGTCGCGCGCCGCGCCGTTGATATCACGGTTGAGGCCGAACTGGATGACGATCTGCGCCGAGCCGACGGTGCTGGTGGAGGTCAGCTCGGAAACGTCGGCAATCGTGCCCAGTCGACGCTCCAGTGGCTCGGCCACGGTCGCAGCCATGATGCTGGGACTGGCGCCCGCCATGCTCGCCTGCACCACCACCACGGGGAAGGTGATGTTCGGCAGCGGCGCCACCGGCAGGTGGAAATACGCGAGCATGCCCGACAGCAGGATCGCCACGGCCAGCAGCGTGGTCGCCACCGGCCGCTTGATGAAGACGCCAGGGATGTTCACGCGCCTTCCCCAGCCGCCTCTTCAGGCAGGCGCTGGCGGCGGAAACGCTGGGCCAGCCGGTCGAAGTAGAGGTAGATCACCGGCGTGGTGAACAGCGTCAGCAACTGGCTTAGCAGCAGGCCGCCAATGATGGCCAGGCCCAGCGGACGACGCAGCTCCGAACCCGTGCCCGAACCCAGCAGCATCGGCAAGGCGCCCAGCATCGCCGCCAGCGTGGTCATCAGGATGGGACGGAAGCGCAGCAGGGACGCCTCGAAGATCGCTTCCTCCGCGGGCTTGCCGTGTTCGCGTTCGGCTTCGAGGGCAAAGTCCACGATCATGATCGCGTTCTTCTTCACGATGCCGATCAGCAACACGATGCCGATGATGCCAATCACATCCAGATCGCTGCCGGCAATCATCAACGCGACCAGCGCGCCGATGCCGGCCGAGGGCAGGGTGGAGAGAATCGTCACCGGATGGATGAAGCTCTCGTACAGCACGCCCAGCACGATATAGACGGCGATCAGGGCGGCGATGAGCAGGTAGACCTCGCTGGACAGCGAATCCTGGAACGCCTGCGCCGCGCCCTGAAAGGTGGACGTGATCGACGTCGGCAGATGCACCGCTGCCTCGGCCGCGTTCACTTCCTTCACAGCCTTGCTCAGCGAGGCGTCCTTGGCCAGGTTGAACGACACGGTGACGGCCGGGAACTGGGATAGATGGCTGATCACCAGTGGCGACTTGGTGATCTTGATGGTGGCGATGCCCTTGAGCGGCACATGGCCGCTGCTCGCCGTCTGGCTGGGCAGATACAGATCACCCAGCGATTCCACCGTAGGAATGCTTTCCGGCTTGGCCACCAGGATCACGCGGTACTGGCTGGCCTGTTCGAAGATGGTGGAAACAATGCGTTGGCCCAACGCATCGTAAAGCGCGTTGTCGATGGTGGCGGCAGTGATGCCGTAGCGCGCCGCCAGCTGGCGGTTCACTTCGACATTGACGGCCAGACCATCGTTGTTGAGATCGCTGGTGACGTCGGTGATCGACTTGATGTTCTTCAGTCGCGTGATCAGCTCAGGTACGTATTGCTGGAAGGCCTGCTGGTTGGGCCCGCGCAGTACGAACTGGTACTGGTTTGGCGAGATGGTGGTGTCGAGCGTGAGGTCCTGCTCGGGCTGCATGTACAGCTTGATGCCCGGGATGTTGGTCACTTCCTGCTGGATGCGACGCGAAATTTCCGCAGCGGTGGACGAGCGGTCGTCGCGCGGCTTGAGGTTGATCAGGAAGCGGCCGTTGTTGAGCGTGGTATTGGTGCCGTCGATGCCCACGTACGAGGTGAGGCTGGCTACGTCCTCGTCCTTGAGGATGGCATCGGCCAGCTGTTTCTGGCGATCCACCATCACTCCATAGGAAACGGAGTTGTCCGCGACGCTGATGCCTTGCAGCACACCCACGTCCTGCACCGGGAACAGGCCCTTGGGGATGACGATGTAAAGCACGATCGTGAGCGCGAGCGTGGCGAAGAACGTCAGCAGCGTCGCCATCTGATGCGCCATCACGAAGTGCAGGCCGCGCTTGTACGCCGCCAGCGTCTTGTCGAACAAGCCTTCGCTGATGCGTTCGAAGCGGCTGGGATGGCGATCGGCCTGCGCCTTGAGAATGCGCGCGCACAGCATCGGCACCAGGGTCAGCGACACCACCGCCGACAGCACGATGGTCACCGCCAGCGTCACCGCGAACTCGCTGAACAAGCGGCCGATCACGCCGCCCATGAACAGCAGCGGGATCAGCACGGCAATCAACGACACCGTCAGCGAGAGGATGGTGAAGCCGATCTGGCCGGCGCCTTCGAGCGCGGCTTCCAGCGGCGTCTTGCCTTCCTCCAGGTAGCGCACGATGTTCTCGATCATCACGATCGAGTCGTCCACCACAAAGCCCGTGGCGATGATCAAGGCCATCAGCGACAGGTTGTCGATGGAATAGTTGAGCTCGTACATCAGCGCCAGCGTGCCGACCAGCGAGACTGGCACCGAGATGCTGGGAATGATGGTGGCCGGCAGGTTGCGCAGGAACACGAAGATCACCAGCACGACCAGGATCACCGCGAGGATCAGTTCGAACGCGGCGTCATTGACCGAGGAGCGGATCACGCCGGTGCTGTCCGTAACCACTTCCACCTTCATGCCAGCGGGCAGGGTGGACTCCAGCTGCGGCAGCTGCTTCATGATCTGGTTGACGGTGGCGATCACGTTGGCGCCGGGCTGGCGTTGCACGTTGAGCACGATCGCCTGCGTCTTGTTGAACCACGCGCCTTGCTCGGTGTTCTGCGCGGCTTGCGTGACGCGGGCCAAATCGCGCAGATAAACCGGCGACGAGTTCTGGTACGAAATGACGGTGTCCAGATAATCCTGCGGATTCTGGATCTGATCGTTGCCGTTGATCGTGTAGTCGAGATCGGGGCCGTCGAAGTTGCCCTTGGGCTGGCTCACGTTGACGTTGGCGATCAGCGAGCGCAGGTCATCGATATTGAGGCCGTAGCCAGCCAGCTTCTTGGGATCGGCCTCGATGCGGATGGCCGGCACGTTGCCGCCCGCCGGCGTCACCAGGCCCACCCCGGGCACCTGCGAAATCTTCGCGCCCAGGCGGTTGTTCGCCACGTCCTGCAATTGCGGTAGCGACATGGAGTTGGAGGTGACGGCCAAGGTGAGAATCGGGCGATCGGCCGGATTCACCTTGGCATAGGTCGGCGGTGCCGGCAGGCCGGAGGGCAGCAAGCTGTTCGCCGCGTTGATAGCCTCCTGCACATTCTGTTCGGCCACGTCGAGATTGAGCGACAGGTCGAACTGCAGCGTGATGATCGACGCACCCGCCGAGCTGTTGGAGGTCATCTGCTGCAGGCCGGGAATTTCACCCAGCTGCACTTCCAGCGGCGCCGTTACCGTGGTGGCCATCACCGATGGGCTGGCGCCTGGATAAAACGTCTGCACCTGGATCGTCGGATAGTCGACGTTGGGCAGGGACGACACCGGCAGGAACTTCATCGCCACGAGGCCCACCATCACGAGGGCGATCATCAGCAGCGAGGTGGCTACCGGCCTGATGATAAACAGGCGGGAAATATTCATCGGTTCTTGCGCCCGCGACTCACGACGACGCGCTGGCGGCGTGCGCGCGCTTGCCAGTGTGCGTGGCGGCAGGCGCGCCTGCGCTGCTGGCGCCGGCCGGATGCGGTTGCGCGATGCGGATCTTCGCGCCGTCGCTGAGGCGGTCCATGCCGTCGGTCACCACCTGCTGGCCGGCGGTGAGGCCGGCAAGGATGGCGGTGGATTTGCCGTCGCTGGGGCCGGGCGTCACCTTGTGCACGGATACCGTCTGGTCCGCATTGACCAGATACACATAGTCGCCGGGCGCGCCGCTCTGCACCGCCGAGGTGGGCACCAGCACCGCCTTCTGCAGTGTGTCGACCAGCATCTGCACGTTGACGAATTCGTTGGGGAACAACGCTTCGTCGTCATTGGCGAAGGTGGCGCGCAGCGTGACCGTACCGGTGCTGGTGGCCATCTGGTTGCTCAGTGCGTACAGCGTGCCGGTGGCGACCTGCTTGCTGTTGTCGCTGCTATAGGCGGTGACCGGCAGCTTGGCGCCGCCGTTCACGCGTTGCAGTACTTTGCCCAGCGAATTCTGCGGCACGGTGAATTGCACCGTGGTCGGCTTCATCTGCGTGATGGTGACGATGCCGGGCGAGGTGGACTGCGTCACGTAGTTGCCCGGATCAACCAGGCGCAAACCCACACGGCCGGCTACCGGCGCAGTGATATGGCAATAGGCGATGTCCAGATCGTCCTGCGCGATGGCGGCCTTGTCCGCCTTCACGGCCGCTTCGTTCTGCGCCACCGTGAACTTCTGGTCGGCATAGGTCTGTTCGGCGATCGACTTCTGCTCATGCAACTGGGTGAAGCGGACCAGGTCAGCGCGTGCCTGATCGAGCGTCGCCTGATCCTTGGCCAGCTGCGCTTGCGCTTGCTGCTTGTTGATCTCGTACTGGCGCTGGTCGATCTGCGCGAGGAACTGGCCTTTCTCGACGTCCTGGCCTTCCTGGTAGCCCACGCCCGTCAGGTAGCCGCTCAGTTGCGGCAGCACGTTGACCGTTGCCACCGGCGTGACCGTGCCCAGCGCGGTGAGCACTTCGGGCATATCGCCAAGCGTGGCGGTGGCGGCACTCACCACTTGGGGTGGCTGTCCGGTTTTGGTTTTTTGCCCGGAGAGGATATGGACCACGATCAGCACGAGCAGGATCACGATGATCACGGCCGCGATCAGTACGCCACGCTTCCTACGAGGGTGCCCGGACGTTTGGGCAGTGTCGGCACTCATCGACCATCTCCCAGCAACTCAAGTATGCAATTCACAAGACCAACCATTCGTATCGTTGTTCGCGAGCACGATGCGGCGACGATGTTGCGCCGTGACGTCGTGTTGACTGACTTCTAACGATCCGTGGTCCATGTGGTTGACCCGGGCAGGGGCGCGCGCGGCCATGACTTTGCCCGCAAAGCGCGTGGGCGCGGGGCTGACATGCAATGGAAAAAGTGATGGCACAAGCGTTGTCACGGACGAGTGATGCCTCGCGGCAAGACGCAGGTCCTTAGCTGCTTGATTAAGAAATATTCATCTAAGGTCGATCAGACCATGCGCGTGCGCTTCCACCAGTTCGTGACCTTTTCCTCGCGCACCAGCGTGAAGAGTCCCGAACCAAGAATGAGCGCGATGCCGATCAGCATGAACCAATCCAGGTGATCGCCGAACAGCCAGTAGCCGAAGAAAATCGCCCACAGCATCTGGCTGTATTGGGTGGGTGCGATGCGATTGGCGGGCGCGTGATGGGTGGCGAGCATCAGCAACACGCCGGCAAGCCCGGCGAGCAGACCGTAACCGGCCAGCAACCACCACTGATGCAGATCCGGCCAGATGAAACTTGGCAGCATCAACACGCCGCCGCTCACCAGCGGACCCATCACGCCGGCGCCGTAAAGGCTGATGCGTTTTTCATGCGGACCGGCCATGCGCAATGCGACCACCGATACCGCACCGGAAAGACCACAGGTCATCGCCGCCAGGTGCCCCACGCCGAGCTCGCGAAAACCCGGCCGCAGCACCACCAGCACGCCGAGGAAGCCTACGATCACCGCCGACCAGCGTCGCCAGCCCACGTGTTCCTTCAAGAAAATCACCGACAGCAGCGTCACGAAGATCGGCAACAAGAAAATCAGCGCAAACGCTTCGGCCATCGGCAAGGCGGTGAAGGCGATCACGGCGGAGATATTGCAGATGGCGCCGGTGATCGCGCGGATCCACCACAGGTGCGGCTTGCGTGCGGTGAACACGTCGAGATAGCGATCGCCGGGGTTACGGATGAAGGGCAGGGCGCTGAGCATCAGCACCGCGCCGAAGAACACCGCTTCATAGGCCGGCAACGTGCCGTGCAGCGATTTGACGAACGCATCGCTGATCGCATAGGCGGCGTAGCAGGCAAAGCCGAGTAACACACCTTTCAACATGGACGATCCGGCGGGGGAGCGGAATGTCGGCCGTCATGCCCCGACCAGGCCGGCCGCAGGCGGTACCGCGGTGATCCGGGCTCGACGTTGGGCTAGACGGCGCGTGCGTCCCAGCCAGGACTGGGACGCGGGAATACGCATGGTCCCACAGCCCGTCACGCACGCCTACCCCGGGCCTGCTGCACCCCGCCATGATTCATCCCGTGGGCCGGGCTAGAATGGGGGATTGTCCCCTACGTCACGGAACTTCAAGCATGCCCGCTCGCCTGAATCCCCTCGATCTCTATGACGTCCGCTCCCTGCTTTCCGATGAGGAGCGCATGGTGCAGGACACCGTCGGCCGTTTCGTCGACGAGCGCGTCTTGCCGATCATCGGGGACTGCTTTGACCAGGCCCGTTTCCCCAAGGAACTGGTGCCGGAAATCGCCAGCCTGGGCCTGCTCGGCGCCACGCTGCCGGAGAAATACGGCTGCGCCGGCATGAACGGCGTCAGCTACGGCCTGATCTGCCAGGAGCTTGAGCGCGGCGATTCGGGCCTGCGCAGCTTCGCCTCGGTGCAGAGCTCGCTGTGCATGTACCCGATCTACGCCTACGGCACCGAAGAGCAGAAAATGCACTACCTGCCGAAGATGGCGGCGGGCGAAATCATCGGCTGCTTCGGCCTGACCGAACCGCACGGCGGCTCGGACCCGGCCAACATGAAGACCAACGCCAGGAAAGACGGCGGCGACTGGGTCATCAATGGCGCCAAGATGTGGATCACCAACGGCAATGTCGCGCACATCGCCATCGTGTGGGCGCAGACCGAGGACGGCATCCAGGGCTTCATCGTGCCGACCGACAGCAAGGGTTTCGCCGCGCAGGAAGTGCACAAGAAGATGAGCCTGCGCGCGTCGGTGACGTCCGGCCTGTTCTTCGACAACGTGCGCGTGCCCGAAGCCAACCGACTGCCGAACGTGAAGGGCCTGAAAGGTCCGCTGGGCTGCCTCACGCAGGCGCGCTACGGCATCACCTGGGGCCCGATCGGCGCGGCCCAGGCCTGCCTGCAGGAAGTGCTCAACTACACCCAGGACCGCATTTTGTTCGGTCGCCCGCTGGCCTCCAACCAGGCGATCCAGATCAAGCTGGCCGAAATGGCCCGTCGCATCACCATGGCGCAGCTGCTGTCGCTGCAGCTCGGCCGCCTCAAGGACGCCGGCAACATGCAGCCGACCCAGGTGTCGATGGCCAAGTGGAACAACTGCCGCATGGCCATCGATATTGCGCGCGAATGCCGCGACATCCTCGGCGGCGCGGGCATCACCACCGAACACGTGGCCATTCGCCATGCGTTGAACCTGGAATCGGTGATCACCTATGAGGGCACCGAGACGGTGCATCAGCTGGTGGTGGGCCGTGAGTTGACGGGGATTAATGCGTTCTGAGGAACGCGCTTGCGTGCGCCCCTCCTAGTCGTCATTCCGGCCTGCGCCGGAATGACGGTGAGGGAGAACGGACGTTGTCGCCGAGATTCCTATGAGCTGGCAAACCATTCGCATCGAAACCGAACGCCTCGTCCTGCGCCCGCCGCAGGCCGAGGACTTTGATCGCTGGGCGGCCAACATGGCCGACCCCGAGTCGGCCCGCTTCATCGGCGGCCAGCAACCGCGCGCCGTCGCCTGGCGCGGCTTCCTCACCATGGTCGGTTCGTGGGCCATCCAGGGTTTTGGCATGTTCTCGGTGATTGAGAAGGACACGGGGCGCTGGATCGGTCGCATGGGTCCGTGGTTCCCTGAGGGCTGGCCGGGTCGCGAAGTCGGCTGGGGGCTGGCGCGGCATGCATGGGGCAAGGGATTGGCGATGGAAGGCGCGGTGGCCTGCATGGATTTCGCCTTCGACCATCTCGGCTGGGATGACGTGATCCACAACATCGATCCAGCCAATGCGCCGTCGCAGGCGCTGGCGGCAAGGCTCGGCTCGCGTTTGCGTGGCCCCGGCCGTTTGCCCGAGCCCTTCCAGGATGCCCCGGTCGAGATCTGGGGGCAGACTCGCGACGAATGGCGTCGACGCGCATGAGCCACGTCACGCCCGCGCTGTACGCCACCCTGGCCGAGATCGTGCCGGAGCTGCACGTGCATTGCGTGGAGCCGTGGTGCGTGATCGGCAGTGCTGCGGCCTTGCTTGCCGGCGCGGATGTCGGCGTGGCCGATGTGGATCTGCTGGTGTCGCGCGCTGATGCGGATACTTTGATGACGCTGTGGGCTGAGCGACGTGAATCGGTCTACGAACCGGCAGGCGCCGAACGTTTCCGTTCGCATTTCGCACGCTTTCGGTTTCCTGGGCTGCCCGTCGAGGTGATGGGCGGGCTGGAGCTCAATCAGGGCGATGGCTGGAAGCCGGTGGAGGCCGGACGGTTGACCCTGGTGGGCCTCAATGGTCTCGCGGTGCCGGTGCCTTCGCTCGACGATCAGATTCGCATACTTGAAAGCTTCGGACGTGAGAAGGACGCACAACGTGCGAAAGCGCTCCGCGCTCTAGCCTCCTCTCCGCGCCGGGGAGAGGACTGAGGTGAGGGGCGGGTGCTCGCGATGACGCTGCTACGAAGCCTGCTTCGAACAGGCCATGCCGCGACCGTGGCCCCTCGCCCCAGCCCTCTCCCCTGCGGGGAGAGGGAGCAAAGGCGCAGCCAGCTCGCGCTGCTTCGCTTCGAATTGACACACCAAATTTCAGCCGTCCAAACGGCCACTCGTTGACGAGACCTCAAGCCACCATGACCGCCATCCCCTACACCCTCACGGCCCGCCATAAAGGCTTCAACCGCGCCGAGATCGTCGACCAGAATTTCATCGAGTTCGTGCAGCTCTGGCAGGGCGATGTGCATGCGCCGCTGGGCGGCCACTCGCCGGTGTTGCCGGGTAGCGCGCTCAACGGCCAGGGCTTTCGCGAGCTGCTCGAATCGCAGCTGATCAGTCGACATCTCGATTTGATGGCGCGCGTGCTGCGCGTGCAGAACAAGGTGTTCTACACCATCGGCTCCAGCGGTCACGAAGGCAATGCGATGGTGGCGCGCCTCACGCGGCATACCGATCCGGCCTTCCTGCATTACCGTTCCGGCGGCTTCATGGCCGAGCGCTTCCGCAAGCTGCCGGGCATGGATCCGGTGATGGATTCAGCGCTGTCGTTCGCCGCCAGCATGGAAGATCCCGCTTCTGGTGGCCGCCACAAAGTGTGGGGCAGCAAGCCGTTGTGGGTGTTGCCGCAGACGTCCACCATCGCTTCGCACCTGCCCAAGGCGCTGGGTACGGCCGTGGCCATCGAGCAGGCGCGCCGCATCGGCCACAAGCTGCCGATTCCGGAAGACAGCATCGCGATCTGCTCCTTCGGCGATGCCTCGTCCAACCACGCCACCGCGCAGACCGCGTTCAACGCCGCGGCATGGACGGCCTACCAGAAGCTGCCGGCGCCCGTCCTCTATGTGTGCGAAGACAACGGCATCGGCATCTCGGTGAAGACGCCCAATGGCTGGGTGGCGAACAACTTCCGTCATCGGGCCGATCTCGACTACTTCTACGCCGACGGCCTGGACCTGGCCGAAGGCTATGCCCAGGTGCAGGAGGCGGTGGAACACTGCCGCACCACGCGCCGTCCGACCTTCCTGCATCTGCGCACCACGCGCGTGATGGGCCATGCCGGCACCGATTTCGAAATCGAGTGGCGCAGCGTGGAAGAGTTGTTTGCCGTCGAAGCCTCCGATCCGCTGCTGCGCTCGGCGGAAATCGCGCTCTCGTCGGGTCTGTACACCAAGGAATCGCTGCTCGCGCTGTACGAAGCCACGCGCAAGCGCTGCTTCGAGGCGGCCGAAGATGCCGATCGTCGCCCGCGCCTGAGCACGCTGGAGCAGGTGATGAAGCCGCTCGCGCCGTATACGCCGGCCGCCGTGAAGGCCGAAGCTGAGCGCATCGACTATCAGGACCGCCGCCTCGCCGCGTTCGGCAGCGAAGAGAAGCTGCCGGAGAATCTGCCGCCGCGTCATCTGGCCATCCAGATCGGCCAGGCGCTGCACGACATCATGGCCAAGTATCCCGAGTCGCTGCTGTTCGGCGAAGACGTGGCGCAGAAGGGCGGCGTCTACACCGTCACCAAGGGCTTGAACAAAACCTTCAAGGGCAGCCGCGTGTTCAACACGCTGCTGGACGAGACCATCATCCTCGGTCTCGCGCAGGGCTATGCCAACATGGGCATGCTGCCGCTGCCGGAAATCCAGTATCTGGCCTATTTCCACAACGCATGCGACCAGATCCGCGGCGAGGCGGCCTCGCTGCAGTTCTTCTCCAACGACCAGTTCCGCAATGCGATGGTGATGCGCGTGGCCAGCCTGGGTTACCAGAAGGGCTTTGGCGGGCACTTCCACAACGACAACTCGATCGCCGCGCTGCGCGATATTCCCGGCCTGGTGGTCGGCTGCCCGAGCCGCGGCGACGACGCGGCAACGATGCTGCGCACGATGACTGCGCTGGCCAAGGTCGACGGCCGCGTGTGTGCGTTCCTCGAGCCGATCGCGCTGTATATGACCAAGGATTTGTACGAGGCGGGCGATGGCCAGTGGCAATTCGGCTATCCCGCGCCGGGCGAGGCCATGACGCTGGGCGAAGGCCGCGTCTACGGCCAGGACGCCAACGACCTGGTGGTGTTCACCTTTGGCAATGGCGTGACGATGGCCTTGCGCGCCGCCCGCACGATCGAAGCGGAGCTGGGCTGGAAGGTGCGCGTGGTGGACCTGCGCTGGCTGGCGCCTCTCAACGACGCCTTCATCGCGGCGCAGGCAAAGTCCGCCAAAAGGATCATCGTGCTGGACGAAGGCCGCAAGAGTGCTGGCGTGGGCGAGGGCATCATCACCGCCATCGCCGAGGGGGGCTGCGGCGGCACGCCGCTGGAGCGCGTTGTCGGTGCCGACACCTACACGCCACTAGCCGGTGCAGCCTTGCTGGTTTTGCCGGGCGATGCGGATGTAGTCGCCGCGGCCCGCAAGCTGGGCTGACCGGCGGCAGGGTGGCGCCGGGCAGCCGGCGCCACGTCGTCTCCATCGCGACGGGCACGAATGCACGGTCACGCGAGGAGGCTTTCATGGATTACCGTTGCTTAGTGTTGCTGGGTTTCGCGCTTGCCTGCACCGCTTGTTCGCAGCAAGCGGAGGACAAGGCGACTGCTGGCGCCGCACGGCAGGCCCCGGCGCCGGCTTCCACCTCAGTGCCCGCGCTCGCCACCAGCGCAAGCAGCCCCAGCGGCCTGACCTATCTTTACGACCTGATGCAGCGCCCGGATTTCTCCACGGCATTCGCCGCGCTGTACGGCGGCGACCAATTGCCTGCCTGGACCAGCCAGGGCGGCGTCGCGACACCGGCGCAGCAGGTCATCGTCCATGGCCACACGCAACTGCTCGCTACCGCCTGCAAGCCGCATGACTGCCCGGCCGAACGCATTTTGATTCTCTACGACGAGAACACGCACGCGATGTCCGGGTTGTTTGCGCGTCGCAAGGCCAATGCGTTGAACGATGCGGACAGCAATGATCCGGCCAATGACGATTTGCTGTGGCTGGGGTCGCCGGATGAGGCGTCGAAAGAGTTGCTGCGGCGGAAGCTTTATTCGCCGAATTGAGGGCAGCCCTCGCGTTCCGTTTCCCCTGTGTGGGAGCGCACCCTGTGCGCGACTGGTTATCGCGATGAGGTCGAAGTCTTGGGTAGAACTGAGGCAGTCGCGCACAGGGTGCGCTCCCACAAGGGCGAAACTGAGGTGCTCTCGCGCACAGGCTGCGCTCCTACAACGACGATCGCGGGTTCCGCGCGCCCCGCAACCTCCACCACTCCGCCCCCCCGAATACACACCACCAACCACGCCATCCCACTGACATACCCAGCCATCACATCGCTGACCGTTTCCCTGTGGGAGCGCACCCTGTGCGCGACTGGTTATCGCGATGAGGTCGATGTCTTAGGTAGAACTGAGGCAGTCGCGCACAGGGTGCGCTCCCACAAGGGCGGAACTGTGGTGCTCTCGCGCACAGGGTTCGCTCCTACAACGACGATGGCGGGTTCCGCGCGCCCCGCAACCTCCACCACTCCGCACCCCCAATACACACCACCAACCACGCCATTCCGCTGACATACCCGGCCATCACATCGCTGAAGTAATGCACTTGCAGCACGATGCGACTGAGGCCGATCACGCTGATCATCGCTACCGCGCCGGCCACCACCCAGCGATGCAAGCGATGCGGCAGCAGGCGCAGCAGCACATAGGCGAGCATGCCGTAGAACACCATCGCGCCAAACGCGTGGCCGCTGGGAAAACTCCAGCCGTGTTCCACCAGGTAGCCATGGTTGTGCAGCGGGCGCGGTCGCTCGAACCACGCCTTCAGGCCGCTGTTGATCGGCACCACGCCGGCCATGGCGAGCGTCCAGCAAGCGGCAAGCCGCAGCTGCCGCTTGAACAACAACACGCCAAGGACCACCACTGTGATGGCCGCCACCGTGCCGAGGTCGCCCAGATGGGACACGGCCGCCACCAGTCGCAGCGCGCCGGGCTGCACGGCGCTGCGCAGATCTTCGGCCAGCGTCTCGTCGAAGGCCGGCAGCCAGCGCGTGGCTTCCTCCTTGAGCGCGATGGCGATGGCCGCAAACAGCAGGCACATCGTCACCAGCAGCAGGAACGCCGTGAAGCCGCGCAATGCCACGGGCTCACGGCCGGCGGCCAAGGTCTTTACCACGTGATGGCGATTCCATTGCCATGCCAGATCGCCGGCCAGCAAGGCCGCTACCAGCAACACCGCCCACAGCGGCAGGGCGTGCGTGGCGATCCATTCAATCCAGTCATTCATGCGCAGTCCTCGATGCAACGTCCCATGATCCGGGGCACGAGCGTCCGCGTCGAGATGGTCGCCAGCATGACTTTCAGTGCTGGATCAGCAAGGCCTTTGCCGCGATAGTGTTGCCCTTTGCCCTGGCGGAGTGGCCGAATGTTCTTGCGTACCCTTTCCCCGCGACTGGCGGGCTGTATCGCACTTTTGGTGCTGGCCGCGCCGGCCTGTGCGCAGACCACCTCGGCGAGCGTGCCGACTGCCGTCGTCTCCAGCAGCGCACAGCCGGCCTTGCCGGCCCAGTTGCAGGATTTCACTGCCTACGTGGACGGCGTACGCAAGCAGTTCGACGTGCCGGGCATCGCGGTCGCCATCGTCAAGGACGGCCAGATCGTGCTGGAGCAGGGCTACGGTTTGCGCGAAGTGGGCAAGCCCGAGCCGGTCGATGCGCGCACGCGCTTTGCCATCGCCTCCAACACCAAGGCGTTCACCGCTGCAGCGCTGCAGATGCTGGCCGAGCAGGGCAAGCTCAGCATGGACGATCGCGTGATCGATCATCTGCCGTGGTTCCAGATGTCCGATCCGTACGTGACGCGCGAGATGCGCATCCGCGATCTGCTGGCACACCGCAGCGGTTTGGGCCTGGGCGCAGGCGATCTGCTGTATTGGCCGCCCACTTCGTACTCGACCAAGGAAGTGGTGCAGCGCCTGCGCAATGTGCCGCTGGCCACCAGCTTCCGCAGCGCCTATGCCTACGACAATATTTTGTTTGCCGTGGCCACCCTGGTGATCGAGCAGGTGTCGGGCCAGAGCTATGCCGACTTCATCAGCAAGCGCATCTTCGCGCCGGTGGGTATGGATGAGTCGCTGGTCGACATGACCCAGCTCAAACCCGGGATGGACGTGGCCATGGGCCACGCCAAGTTCAACTTCACCGAACTCAAACCGGTGCCGCCGATGGCCTGGTCGAACAACTCCGGCGCGGGCGGCATTTACGCCAGCGTGCACGACATGGCCAAGTGGATGAACGTGCAATTGGCCGGCGGCAAGCTGCCGGACGGCAAGGCGCTGTTCTCCGAAGACAGCCAGAAGCAGATGTGGTCGATGCTCACGCCGATGAAGATTTCCGAGCCGCCGGTGCCGGAACTCAAATCGATGCGCCCGAATTTCTCCGGCTATGGCGAAGGCTGGTTCCTCTCCGATTACCAGGGTCAACGCCTGGTGTGGCACACGGGTGGCTGGCCGGGCATGGTGTCGCGCGTGACGCTGGTGCCGGAACTTCACCTGGGCGTGGTGGTGCTCACCAACCAGGAGTCGGGCGCGGCTTTCAACGCAGTGACATATCGCGTGCTCGATGCTTACCTGGGCAAGGACAAGAAGGATTGGAGTGCCGCGTATGCCGCTGCGGTGAAGAAGTCCGAAGGCAATGCCGACGACAGCTGGAGCAAGCACGAGGCGGCGCGCGCCAAGAGCGGCAAGCCCACCTTGCCGCTGTCCAGCTATGCCGGCACTTTCCACGATCCGTGGTACGGCGACATCGAGGTCAGCCAGCAGGGCGGCAAGCTGCGCATGCGTTTCTCCAAGACCGCGCAACTGGTGGGCACCATGACGCCCTGGCAGCACGACACCTTCATCGTGCGCTGGGATGATCGCGCGCTCAACGCCGATGCCTTCGTGAGCTACGCGCTGGATGCCGACGGCAAGCTTCGCGACGTGCGCATGGAACCGGTGTCGCCACTCACCGATTTCAGTTTCGACTTCCAGGATCTGCGCCTGACGCCCGCCAAGGCGGCCAAGACCTCCGGCGCGCCCTGACCAATAGCAGGGGCGATGCGTGCGGGACGCTGCCTATAGTGGCGGCGTCCCCACGGTGGAGTGCCGGTTGCATGAAACGGTTCGTTGTAGGCTTGCTGTGTGTTTCGGTTGCCGGTATCGCGTTCGCCGCTCCGGCCACGTGCGACTACGGTGTGTATGGCGAGGCGGGCAAGCCGCTCGTCGTAATCTCCAATCCCACGGCCAGCGGTGCGAGTGCACCGGAACGCTATACGTTTGTGGATGGCCATCGCGGCGACGTCAACGGCGCAGACGCACCGGTACGCTGCGAACAAGGCGTGGTGAGCGTGCGTCAGTCCGACGGACGCTACCTCGCGCAGCCAAAAGTGGCGCTGCGCGAAACGCCGACGCACTTCACCAGCCACGGCACCGAACTGGCGGGCGTGTTGATCGAACCGGCGCAGTCCAACGGCAAGCCGCCACTGGTGGTATTTGTGCATGGTTCGGAAAAGACGCCTGGCATCGGCGGCTATTACCCCTTGGTGTTCGCTGCCGAAGGCCTGGCCGTGTTTGCGTACGACAAACGCGGCACCGGTGCATCCGCCGGTGACTACACGCAGAATTTCGAATTGCTCGCCGATGATGCCGCCGCCGCACTCGACCAGGCGCGCAAGCTGGCGGCGGGCCGCTATTCGCGTGCCGGTTTCTTCGGCGGCAGCCAGGGCGGCTGGGTGGCGCCGCGCGCGGCGGCCTTGGCGCATGCGGATTATGTGGCCGTGGGCTTCGGCCTGGTCATGACACCGCTGGAGGAAGACCAGCAGCAAGTCGCGCTGGAGATGCAGGAGAAAGGCTATGACACGGCGGCGATCGCCAAGGCACGCGAAGTGACCGACGCCACCGACGCGGTGATGGCCTCGCACTTCACCGCCGGCTACGACCAGCTGGCCGCGGTGAAGCGCAAGTTCGCCAACGAACCCTGGCTGCACACCATCGAAGGTGAGTTCACCGGCGAGTTGCTGGCCGAACAGGAAGCTGATCTGCGCCGCACTGGGGCGCCCCGCCACGACAATCTCAATATCCTCTGGAACTACGACGCGACAGCCGCCATCCGCGCGCTGAACATCCCGCAGCTATGGGTGCTGGCCGGTGACGATCGCGAAGCGCCGGGCAGCGTGACGCGCGAACGCCTGGTCGCGCTGAAACACGCAGGCAAGCCGATCGACCTCTATGTGTTCCCGCACACCGATCACGGCATGTACGAATTCGTGCAGAACCCGGATGGCAGCCGCCGCGTCACGCGCATCACCGAGGGCTATTTTCGCCTGCTCGCGGACTGGATCAGGCAGCAGGACGCGCCGCCGTATGGCACCGGTGAACGCATCCCCTGACGCTCCTTCGGCGTGAGCCAGGGTGATGGACTTTGTCGGCGATTCCGTTGAAGGTTCGTTTAAAAGGGGATCACCCACTAGGGAGTTAGTCATGCTGTCACACCGATCGAAGCTTGCCGTCCTGCTGAGCCTGGGACTGGCCACCGCCACCTGCATGGCCGCCGAGCCGGCCAGCGTGGCGCAGCGTTTCCACGTGGACCTGGCGGTGGCCGGCACGGACGTCGCGTCCGGTCGGCTGCTGGTGTTCGCCGAACCGGCCAAGCTCGCCGAGGCCGAAGCCAAGAACGGCAAGGTCGCGGAGGTGGATCTTGATCAGCTCTCGCCGGACAAGGTCAATGTGGCGGCGCGCGAAGTGAATCGCCTGGTGGCGGGTCAGGGCGTCGACATCGACGCCGACCAGCTGGCCTATCCGGCGGCCTTCAGCAAGTTGGCGCCCGGCGATTACTACGTGCAGGCGGTGCTCGACGCCAACCACAGCTACAACTATGGCGGCCGTGGCGAAGGCGATCTGGTCAGCAGCGTGATGAAGGTGCATCTGCCGGCCACCGGCCTGCCGCCGATCAAACTCGCGACCCGATTGCCTGCCGCCGATCCCTGGGCGCTGTCGCCTTCGATCAATCCGGCCGCGCGCGAGGCGCTGCCCGAAGCGCGCAAGCACGTGCAGACCATCGACTTCGTCAGTCCCGCACTCACTGCTTTCTGGGGCCGGCCGATCCATATGCGCGGCCAGGTCCTGCTGCCGCCTGGCTACGATGCCAAGGCCAAGGTGACCTATCCCGTGGTGTATTACACGCATGGCTTTGGCGGCGGCATGGATCACTTCGCCGGCGTCATCGCCAACACCTGGCTGGCCATGTCCAACGGCCAGATGCCGCCGATGATCTGGGTGCTGCTCGACGAATCCTTGCCCACCGGCACACACGAGTTTGCCGACTCGGTGAACAACGGACCGTGGGGCAAGGCGCTCACCGAAGAGCTTATTCCGCAGCTGGAAGCCAGCTATCGCATGGACGCCAAAGTGTCGGGCCGGTTCCTCAACGGCCACTCGTCCGGCGGCTGGGCCACGCTGTGGCTGCAGACGCGCTATCCGAAGACGTTTGGAGGCACCTGGTCCACCTCGCCCGATTCCAGCGACTTCCATGATTTCACCGGCGTCGATCTGTATGCGGCGCACGCCAACGTTTATCGCAACCCTGAGGGCGCCGCGTACCCGCTGATCCGCGACCAGGGCAAGGTGGTCGCCTCTTTCCAGCAGTACGCGCAGATGGAACGCGTGTTCGGCAGCTACGGCGGCCAGATGGCGTCGTTCGAATGGGTGTTCTCGCCGCGCGGCGCCGATGGCCGTCCGCTGGCGATGTTCGATCGCGATACCGGTGAGGTGAACACGAGCGTGGTCGACTACTGGCGCGACCATTACGACATCGCCCATCACCTGCAGGCCCAGTGGCCGCAGCTGGCGCCGGACCTGGACGGCAAGATCCACCTGATCGTAGGCACCGCCGACACCTTCTATCTGGATGGTTCGGCGCATCGGCTCAAGGCGGTGCTCGATGGACTGCATGCGAAGTCGGACATCCGCTTCCTGCCCAATAAGACCCACTTTGATCTGTACGCCGTCGGTGCGGACCGCACGGCTTTGCTCAAGCAGATCGCCTGGGAGATGTACGCGGTGGCGCGTCCGCAGTCGAATCTGCAGCGGGCAGCGGCACCTTGAGGTTCGTCGCGCCGACGAAACTGCTATGTCTTAAGCCATAGACCGTCGGTGTGATGCTTGATGATGTGATGGCCATCCATTGTGATGGCCATCACATTGCCTCGATCCAACTTTCGGGAAACGGACAACGCGGTAGCCATCGGCACGCCAATCTCACGCATCTTGCGAATCTCACGCTTTTTCACCTTGTTTTCAGGCCTCAAGGGCATCTTTCCCACGCCGATACCTCTCACGCGGGAGAGACAAACGCAGTAGCCGACGCCCCACGCGCGACGTGTCTGGGGCGGCGCTGTGTCGTTGGAAGAGGAGCCGGATCGCTGCGCGCAGCGATCCGTGCCAGCGCCCTCCCGCAGAGATTTCACGGGCATGCAGTCAATGCGTGCTCAAAAACCGGGGGAGAGGGCCATGGGAAAAGAGACACCGGAGTTGCAGCTCGTGCCGCATGAGCTTCGCGCCGTCAGTGACGCATTGCATCGCGTGCAGGCCGTGATCGAGTTCGACCTCAAGGGCAAGGTGCTCCACGCCAACGACAACTTCCTCAAGGCGATGGGCTACACGCTGGAGGATATTCGCGGCCAGCACCATCGCATTTTTTGCGAACCGGCTTATGCGGCCAGCGCCGAGTACAAGAAATTCTGGGAAAACCTCGGCAAAGGCGTGCTCGACCGCGGTGAGTACAAGCGCATCGGCGGCGACGGCCGCGAAGTGTGGATCAACGCCTCCTACAACCCGGTATTCGACGAGAACGGCAAGCCGTACAAGGTGATCAAGTTCGCCACGGACGTGACCGCCAATCGCCAGCAGAAGGCGGAGTTCGAAGGCAAGGTCAACGCCATCGACAAGGCCCAGGCGATGATCGAGTTCGATCTCGGTGGCCACGTGATCAGCGCGAACGACAACTTTCTCAAGGCGATGGGCTATGAACTGGAGGAAATCCAGGGCCACCATCACCGCATGTTCTGCGAGGACAGCTACACGGCCAGCGCGGCCTACGCGGACTTCTGGGCCAAGCTCAACCGCGGCGAATTCGACGCAGGCCGCTACAAGCGCATGGGCAAGGGCGGTCGGGTGATCTGGATCCAGGCCACTTACAACCCGATCTACGACGGCAACGGTCGACTCAGCAAGGTAGTGAAGTTCGCCACCGACGTCACTGCGCAAGTGGCCATGGAAGAGGGCGTGAAGCTCCGCGCCGCCGACGACCAGCGCAAGGTCGAGGCCCTGCTCAAAACGGTGCGACTGGCCGCGGAAGGCGATCTCACCGGCGAAGTACGCGTCGAGGGCAGCGATCCCATCGATCAGCTCGCCGACGGCATCCAGCAAATGATGAGCGACCTGCGCAGCGTGATCGGCAAGGTGGTCGACAATGCCAGCGGCTTCTCCGGCAGTTCGCAGGAGATCGCCGGCCGCGCCAGCGGCGTGGCCAGCGGCGCGCAGCTGCTCGGCGCCACGGTGGAAGAAATGAATGCGTCGATCGAAGAGCTCACCGCCTCGATCAACTCCATCGCCACCAACTCGCGCAGCGCCGACCAGCTCGCCAAGGACACGCACCAGGAAGCTGAGCGCGGCGCCAAGGCGATCGCACGCTCGATCGAGTCGATGGAGCTGATCAACAAGTCTTCCGAAGACATCAGCGAGATCATCAAGGTGATCGGCGAGATCGCCAGCCAGACCAACCTGCTCGCCTTCAACGCCGCCATCGAAGCGGCGCGTGCGGGCGAGCACGGCCTGGGCTTCTCGGTGGTGGCGGACGAAGTGCGCAAGCTGGCAGAACGCTCCTCGCAGGCCACCAAGGAAATCTCCAAGCTGATCAACGAATCGGTGAAGCGCGTGGCGCAGGGCAGCGAGATCTCCAAGCAGGCCGGCGAAGCGTTCGAGAAAATCGTTGCCGGCGTGGGCCGCACCACCCAGGCGATCTCCGAGATCTCCTGCGGCGCGGACGAACAACTGGTGGCGGCGCGCGAAGTGAGCGCGGCCATCCAGCAGGTGGCCGAAGAAACCGAGAAGTCGGCGGCTGCCTGCGACACCATTGCCCGTTCCACCACCTCGCTCACCCAGGGAGCCGATGAACTGAATCGGACGGTCCAGCGGTTCGTGGTCTGAGCATCGCGCCGATGGAGATCGAGAGCGACATCGACCTGGCCACCCAGCGCGCGCTGCTGGACAAGGTGCAGCGCCATACGGGCATCCATATGGCGGACCGCAAGTGGACCTTGCTGCAGGGGCGCCTGCGCCGCCGCCTGCAGGCGCTGTCGCTCAACCGGTACCGCGACTATCTCGCGGTGCTGGATGCGCAGCCGGACGAAGTGTCTGCCTTCATCAACCTGGTGACCACCAACGAGACCTCGTTCTTCCGCACGCCGCGCATCTGGGATCAGCTCTGGCAGCAGCTGCTGCCGGAGTGGTTCCGCGAGCATCGCGGTGCGACGCTGCAGCTGTGGTCGGCGGCGGCGTCCACTGGTGAGGAGGCGTACTCGATGGCCATGATGTGCGAGGAATTTCGCGAACATCATCCGGCCTTCAAGTACCAGATCCTCGCCACCGACATCGCCAGCCAGGTGCTGGCCGTGGGCAAGGCGGGTTTCTATCAGGGCAAGAGCATCGAAGGCCTCAAGCGCGCCCGGCCCGGCTGGTTGGCCAAGTATTTCCAGCCGAGCAGCGACGGCTATCTGGCGTCGCCCACGCTGCGCTCGCACATCGTGTTCCGCGAGCATCACCTGCATAAACGGCTGGATGGCGCCGCGCGCTTTGATATCACCCTGTTGCGCAATGTCCTCATCTATTTCGACGAGGAAGGGCAGTGCAGCGTGCTGGAGAACGTGCGCCGCGCCATGTCGCCCGGCAGCGTGCTGATCATCGGCGAATCGGAATCGCTGACGGGGCTCAACGTCGGGTTCGATTTTGAGCAGCCGCTGATCTATCGACGACAGGAGCGTATGCATGCCTGAGGGGGAGGATATCCAGGTACGCATGTGCGAGGTGAGGGTTGGCAGCGGCAACGAAGTGCTGCGCGCGATCCTGGGATCGTGCGTCGGCATCGGACTGCTGTGGCGTCGTCGCGGCATCTACGGGATGGCGCACTGTCTGTTGCCGGAGTCGCCGCAGGGGCCGGCAGGCGAGGGCGCGAAATACGTCACCGGCGCCGTGCCCACCTTGCTATCGATGATGGAGCTCGATCGCGCGCGGCAGGATGAAGTGGAAGCCGTGATCGTTGGCGGCGCCTGCATGGTGCAGCACACCGCGGCGCCACGGCACGGGTTGATCGGCGAACAGAACGCGCGCATGGCGCAGCAGCTGATTGGCCAGACCAGGATCAGGCTGGTGCACCTCGACGTAGGTGGCGAGAACGGCCGCCAGCTCGTGATCGATTGCGCGCAACACCACTACGCGGTCAAGACCATCGGCCGCACGACGTGAACCGGAGCAACGTCATGGACTCTTCCATTACCAAGTCGGCCCGGCAGGAAGCCACTGAACTGTTCGGTTCGTTCCATCTGGGCGATACCGAACTCGTACTGCCGGTGACGGCGGTGCAGGAAGTGGTGACTTACCCGGCCGTGGTCACCCAGGTGCCGTTGGCTCCCAGCTACCTGCTGGGGCTGTTCAACCTGCGCGGACGCTTGATCCCTATCGTGCATTTGGGCCAGTTGTTGAAGCTGCCCGAGAGCGGCACGCGTGAAACCTCGAAGATCGCCATCGTCGAGTTCCGGCAGGGACGCATTGGCCTGCTGTTCGATGCCACCGGCGAGATACTGCGCGTGACCCACGAGCAGAAAGTGATCTTCAACGATGGCGAAGCCTCATCGATGATAGGCGGCGCGCTCAAGCTCGACGGCGGCAACCGCATCCTGCAGATACTGAGCGTGGACGCGCTCCATCAACTGCACGATATGCCGGTGCCCAGGGCAGACAGCCTTGCATCCGAACCGGCCAGGCAGCGTGCGGCCATGGGGCAGCGTCGCCAGGGCGTGTCCTTCCGCGTGGGCGATACGCGCCTTGCCTTGCCGATGGGCGCCATCCACGAAATCATCCGCGTGCCCGAGCTGCTCAAGTCCGTGCTGGCCAGCGACTTGTGCATCGGTTTGCTCAACCTGCGTGGCAACACGGTGCCGGTGGTGGATTTCGCCCGTTTCCTTGGCCTGCCAGGCACGGCTGCCGCGACGGCGGCCTGCGGCGACTTCGAGGATCCGCGGCGCATCGTGGTGATCCGCCAGCAGGCGATGGATTTCGGTCTGCTGGTGGACGACGTGGAGAGCATCGTCGGCTATCGCGACGAGGAACTGCTGGCCATTCCATCATTCAATGCAGATCGGCCGCAGCTGTTCACCGGCTGCATCAGTCGCGAGGGCGCGCCCGACATCATCCTGATCGATGAAACCGCTCTGTTGAGCGACGCCACCGTCACCGACCTCACCCAAGGCCATCGCGAGTTGTACGCCATCGAATCGGCGGCGGATCGCGGCCAGGGTAAGCGTCGCGGCGGCGCGCGCGAAACCTATGTGACCTTCAAGCTCGACCAGCTCATGGGCATGCGCATCGACCAGCTGCGCGAGGTGATCGATTTTCCGCCGGAGGTGATGCAGCCGCCGGGAGCGCCGGACTATGTGCGCGGCATGCTCAATCTGCGCCGCAAACTGATCACCATCATCGACCTGCGCGCGCTCTACGGCATGAAAGGCTATGCGGATCTCGACGGCGCAAAGGTGCTGGTGGTGGAAAACGACGACGAGAAGTTTGGCCTGATCGTGGACGCGATCGAGAACATCGTGACGATCGACGCGGCGGACAAGATCGGCGTGCCCGGCGTGCTGCGCAACCAGATCGATCAGGATTTGCGCAACGACATGCGCGAAGTGGTGGAACTGCCCGATCACCGTACCCTGCTGCTGCTGGATGCAGCGCCACTCAAGCAGCGGCTGAGCAGCCGGATGGTGCATTGAGTTGACGCGTTTGGATGTCCCTTGATCTACGCATACGGAACAGGGGCTGGCCAGGGATGGCTTCTTCTATCGGGTGATGCATCGCACCACCCAAACATAACGCCACATCAACGCATGAACTTGCGCGCCGGAAGCGCACCGATTTGCGAACGGATTCACCCATCGTGCATCGTTGCGAATCACATCATGGCGCCGCCGTGGAAACGTGCGCCAGGGGGCGCGCCTGCTCCACGGCACTACCCCATGGAGAGTTCGCATGAAGAAGACCTTGTTCGCACTGATGCTGGGCGCAGTGATGGCTTCCACCACCGTCGCAGCAGCACCGTTTCAGTACGACGACCACCATGACCAGCACGATCAGGATCGCCACGACGATCACCGCGATCAGGGTCACGACCGGGACCACGACCGCGATCGCGACCACGATCGCCACGACTACGTGATCGTGCACGACCGCGGCAACCACGAAGGCTGGTATCACCGCGGTGGCCGCGTGCCCGAGGAGTACTACCACGACCGTCGCTACTACGTGGACTACCACGCCTACCACCTCGCGCCGCCGCCGCCGGAACACGTGTGGGTGCGCAGCGATACCGGCGATTTCCTGCTGGTTGCCGTGGCCACGGGCGTGATCGCCGACCTGGTCATCAATCACTGATGATCGCGGACCGCATCGCGCGCATCGCGATGCGGTCCGTTGTCGTATGAAGTTGCGAAACAGCATCACGCCAGATGAACGCCGAGTGCGGCAGCGTGATCCAAGCGTCACGGGGTAGGCGCATATTGCGCGCAAGCGCTCGGGCGCTTGGGAAGCGTCACGCATCGGCAGTGGGTCCGTCGATGTCGATGGCGCCGGGACATGCCAGCCACGCCGGGCAGCAGCCCATCAGGCAGGCGACATTCGCAGGAGGGATCGAAGATGAAATCGTATGGTCTGATCGCCGTTTTGTTCGCAGGTCTTTTGGCCGGGCCGGCCGTCTACGCTCAGCAGTCCGCCGCACCCGCCGGTTCCACCGGCCAGTGCAAGGACGGCAGCTACACCAATCACGCCACCAAGAAGGGTGCTTGCTCGGGCCATCAGGGCGTGAAGGAGTGGTACACGGCTGCTTCGGCAGCGGCAGCCGCGGCCGCGCCGGCAGCGGCGCCTGCTGCGGCCAGCAACAGCATGGCGCCCAAGAGCACGGCGGCTGCGCCCGCTGCCGCTGCCAAGTCGGCGGGACCGCAGCCGCCGGCCAACGCCGCGCCGGGCGGTGGTCCGGGCATGGTATGGGTCAACGACAGCAGCAAGGTCTATCACTGCCAGGGCGACAAGTGGTACGGCAAGACGAAGTCGGGCGCGTATATGAGCGAGGCCGATGCCAAGGCCAAGGGTTATCACGGGGATCACGGCAAGGCTTGTACGCAGTAATTCTGTGTCGCCTGAAAAGGCCCGCGCGTGCGGGCCTTTTTTTTGTGCCCGGCGTGAGCAGGGTTCAATCCAGTCGCTTGTGGAACAGGCGAATGGCCAGCGTGAGCATGACCGCGATGAACGCCACCAGGGCGACCGCGTCATGCCACAGATCACCCAGGTCAGCGCCACGCAGCATGATGCCGCGGATCAGGCGCATGAAATGGGTTAGCGGCAAGGCCTCGGAAATCCACTGGGCGGGCAGCGGCATGCCGGCATAAGGGAACATGAAACCCGAGAGCAGGATCGATGGCAGGAACACAAAAAACGTCATCTGCATCGCCTGGAACTGCGAGCGTGCACGCGTCGAGATCAGCAGACCTAGCGACAGATTGGCGAGAATCAGCAGGCCCGACGCCAGATAGACGTCCCACAGGCTGCCGCGGATCGGCACGCGAAACAGCCACACGCCCAGCAGTAACACCACGGTAGTTTGCACCAGGCCGATAGCGGCATACGGCAGCACCTTGCCGATCATCAGCTCCGTACGGCTGACCGGCGTGGTAATCAGCAACTCCATATTGCCGCGTTCGGTTTCGCGCACGATGGCGACGGCGGTGAACAGCACCATGGTCATGGTGAGGATGACGCCGATCAGTCCCGGCACGATGTTGACCGGCGAGCGGCGTTCCGGATTGTAGAAACTCACCACGCTGATCGGCGTTGGCGCCTGCGCGTGGAAATTGTCCGGCTGGTTGAGCGGGTACAGCGCCAGCTGTGCGGCAGCGGACTGCACGACGTTGTCGCTGCCGTCGACCATCACCTGGATGGCTTCGCGACCATCGAGCTTGCGACGCTCGAAATCCGGCGGCACGGCGATGCCCACGCTGATGCGGCCCTCGCGAAGCAGGTCGACCAGCTGTTGCGGCGACTGCGCGCTGGCCTTGAGCTCGATGACGCCGCTGGCCAGCATGTCTTGTACGGCAGCGCGCGAGCCAGCCGTCTGTGCCTGGTCGACGACTGCCGCCGGCAGGTTGCGCAGGTTGAGATTGATGGCGTAGCCAAACAGCAGCAATTGCAGGATCGGCATGCCCATGATCATGGCGAGCGTGACGCGATCGCGCCGCATCTGGCGCAACTCCTTCACCATGATGGCCCACAGTCGTCGCAGATTCACGCCGCTGGCTCCTGAGGTCGACCGAGCCTGCGCGTGGCGACCACGAAGACGTCTTCGAGATTGGGTGCCACGGTCTGGATGTCCATGGAGGCATCGACATCGCCAAGCGCATGGCGCAGGGTTTCCACGCTGACCTTGTCATCGCGCATCAGTACGCGCAGTTCGTTGCCGATCTGGGCCACGCTCAACACCTCGGGCCGGTCATCCAGCGCTGCCTTCGCCTGGCGAGGGGAGTGGGCGCGGATCACAAAGGTCCGGCCGAGCAACGTCTCGGTCAGTTCTTTGGGCGTGCCGTCGGCGACGAGGTTGCCGGTGTCGAGAATCGCCAGGCGATGGCAACGCTCGGCCTCGTCCATGTAGTGCGTGGATACCAGGATGGTGGTGCCGGCATCGGCGAGCTCGAACAGTTTTTCCCAGAAATCGCGTCGCGACTCGGGATCGACCGCGCTGGTGGGCTCGTCCAGGAACAGTAGTTCCGGCTTGTGCACGATCGCACCCGCCAGCGCCAGGCGCTGCTTTTGCCCGCCGCTCATGGTGCCGGCCAGTTGCTGCTGACGATCGTCCAGCCGATAGCGCTGCAACAGCTCGTCCACGCGTGCACGCGTCTCATGGCGCGACAAGCCCTGCACGGTGGCGAGAAATTCCAGGTTCTGGCGCACCGACAAGTCTTCGAACAGGGAGAACTTCTGCGTCATATAGCCAATGCGCCGCTTCAGCGCTTCGGCCTGTTCGGGGATGCGCAAGCCCAGTACGTCGATCTTGCCTTCGCTGGGTGTCAGCAGCCCGCACAGCATGCGTATCGTGGTGGATTTGCCCGAGCCGTTGGGCCCCAGAAATCCATAGACGCAGGCCCGCGGCACGTCCAGGTTGACGCTGTTCACGGCCACCAGCGCGCCGAAGCGCTTGGTCAGTCCCTGCGCGTGAATGGCGTTGTCAGTCATGGCTGGCTTTGCCGGGGAAGGCAACGGCAACGGGGAAGCCCTGGGGAAGATCGCGGGCATCGGTGCCCAGGGCAATCTCCGCCAGATAGCTCAGTCGCGTCGCGTCCTCGCCGCTCAAGGCGTAGTACGGCGTAAAGGTGGGCTCGCTGCGGATCATGCGCACCGTGCCATGGAATTGCTGCTTGCCGTCGTGCAGTTTGACGATCGCCTTGTCGCCGACCTTGATCGACGGACGCAGCGCCGACGGTACGTAGACGCGTGCATAGGGCGTGTCGCTGGCAAGCAGGATGACCAGCGGCGTGCCGGGCTGGGCCTGGTCGCCCAACTTGTAGGGCAGGCTGTCCACGCGTACATCGCGCGGCGCGGTCAGATCGAGCTTGTCCAGATCGACCGCTCGCGAAGCTGCGTTGGCGGTTGCCGAGGTCACGGCGGCGCGTGCCTGGGCGATGTCTTCCACGCGCGATCCGTTGACGAGCTGATCGAGCGCTGCACGATCGGCCGCCACGGCTGCGTCGGCATTGCCGGCCGAGGCTTTGGCGCGGTCAAGATCCGCCGCGGAGATGAATTGCTGTTTGCCCAGGGCGGACAGCCGTTGGTAATACGCATTGGCGTCACGGGACTGCGCCTGTGCGCCGGCAAGATTGGCACGCGCCTGGCGAATCTGCTCTTCACGCGGACCGCGCTGAAGTTCGAGCAAAGCCTGTTGCTGTTGTTGCAGGTCGGCGCGAGCGGAGTTGAGTGCGGCCTGCGTACGCGTGGTTTCCAGCTGCATGATGCGCGTGCCGGCGGGAACGTACTGGCCTTCGCGTACGTCGATTTTCACGATGTGCTCGGCGGCCGGCGCGGGTAGCGTGATGCGGTCGAATTCCACGGTGCCCAGCGTCTGCGGGGGCGACTCTTGGCAGCCGGCCAGCAGCAGCGAGGCGACCAGCGTGGCGACCAAACGATGATGGATGTTCATGGCGGGACTCCCATGCCATGTTCGAGCAGGGCAAGCGCGTGGCGGACCAGCACGTCCGTGCCCAGGTCGGCCTGGAACATCTGCCGCCAGATCGGGGCGCTGGCCGCCGGGAACAACGTCAGGCCGATCAGCGATACGACCATCAGGCGTGGATCAAGCGAGGCATGGATCTGTCCGCGCTGCTGCGCCTGTGCAAAACGGCGGGCCAGCATCTGTGGCAGCTCGGGCCCGATGCGCGAAAGCAGGAGCTCCCGCAGGGCGCCGCCTTCGCACAGGACTTCGCGGACCCATAGCGAGGGAAACCATGGGAAGGCGTCGACCAGTCCCAGCACGCCCTGCACGAATTGCCTGGCCATGGCGTGCACGTCATCGCCTGCAGTGCTCACCACTTCGCGCAGGCTCATGACGGCGGGCAGCAGGCGTTCCTCGAACACGGCGTTCTGCAGGGCCGGTTTGCTGCCGAAGTAGTAATTGAGCATGGCGGGGGTCACGCCGGCTTCCTTGGCGATGTTGCGCAAGGAGGTCGCTGCGATGCCGTCCCGTACGAAGCAGGCGAGGGCCGCCTCGATCAAGCTGGCGCGCAAGTCGGGGCTGTCCGTGGTGGGGCGGCCAGGGGTGCGGCGGGCGGCCGACTGCGGAGGGCGTGGTTTGGTCGTCATGGCTATTAATTAATCATAGCTTTAATTAATTTTCAAGTGGCTGGAAGGTATAGGTATTTACCAATAAGAAAGGCCGGCATGAGCCGGCCTTTCGGGGTGGATTGAACGGTCGGTCAGCCGTTGGGCACCACCGGCAGACTGATGGAGCTGGCGGTACCCGGGGAGTGCCATACGCGCTGCGTGGCCTTCCGGTAATCGGCCGGCTTCGCGTCGAAGATATTGGGCACGAAGGTCTGCGGATTGCGGTCGTACAACGGGAACAGGCTCGACTGCACCTGCACCATGATGCGGTGGCCGGGCTGGAACACGTGGTTGGTGGTGGGCAGGCCAAACGCGTAAAGCAGCGGTTGGTCGGGCGTCAGCGCTTGCGGATGTTCGAAGCTGGTGCGATAGCGGCCGCGGAAAATATCCAGCGACACGGCCAGCTCATAGCCGCCCATCTCGGGGTTGGACGGCACCGTATCCGGATAGACGTCGATCAGCTTCACCACCCAGTCGCTGTCGGTGCCGCTGGTGGAGGCATACAGATTCACCTGCGGCGCGCCACCGATATGCAGGGGCGCAGTGAGCGGTTCACTCACGTAGGTCAGCACGTCCGGACGTCCATCCACGAAACGCTGGTCGTTGACCAGCCAGCGCGTCCACGCATCGTGATCGGCGAAATGCACGGGGCGCGGCTGGTAAGGCACGGGCTTGGCCGGGTCGGAGGTGTACTCGTCGTATTTCACGGCGTCGGATGCGGGTGCGGTAAACGAGAGCGAGCCGTTGCTGCCCAGATACAGCGACTTCGGTTTGTTGCTGCAACCCTTGTCACAGCTGAGCGGCCACGACTTGTAGCGGTCCCAATGGTTTTCGCCGGTGTTGTAGATCAGCACCGGCGGCGTGTTTGCCTTCGGCGCGCCGGCGACCAGATATTGATCGAAGAAGGGCTTGAGCACATCGCGGCGGAACTGCAAAGCCGTGTCGCCATCCCACTGCAACGGGCCCAGCGAACGCCCGTCGTAGTTCACCTGGCTGTGCCGCCATGGTCCCATCACCAGGAAATTCTTGTCGTTGCCCTTGTCCTTGCCTTCGGTGGCGGCGTAGCTGTGGATCGCGCCCCACATGTCTTCCTGGTCCCACAATCCCTGCAGCCACATGGTGGGCACGGCCGCCGGCTGCCCGGCCATGATCTTGTCCAGCGCCTGGCCTTGCCAGAAGGCATCGTACGCGGGGTGTTCGTCGAGCTTGCGCCAGAACGGCAACTGCTCCAGGCCGTTTGCGCGGGCGTAATCGCCGGCGGAACCGGCGCTGAGGAAATTGCTGTAATCGTCGTAGCCCACGCGCGGGATGCCGCCTTTCTTGCCGTCCTTCTTGCTGGTCTGGCCGTAGATGTAGTCGAAGTTGGTCTGGCGGTAGGCGCCGTAGTGGAACCAGTCGTCGCCCATCCAGCCGTCGACCATCGGGCTTTCCGGCGCGGCCACCTTGAGCGCCGGATGCGGATGGATCAGCGCCATCACCACGGTGAAGCCTTCATAGGAGGAGCCGAGCATGCCGACGCGGCCGTTCGATTCGGGCAGGTTCTTCACCAGCCAGTCGATGGTGTCGTAGGCATCGGTGGAATGGTCCACGTCGCTGGCGTTGAGCGGCCCGCGCAACGGACGCGTCATCACATAGTCGCCTTCGGAGCCGTACTTGCCGCGCACATCCTGGAACACGCGGATGTAGCCGCTGTGCACGAACACCTCGTCACCTTGCGGCAGGGTGGCATCCATATGCGGGGAGGTGAAGCGCTCGGCGCGGCCGCTCGCGTCGTAGGGCGTGCGCGTCAACAGGATCGGCGCGTTGTGCGCGCTCTTTGGTATCACGATCACCGTATGCAGCTTCACGCCGTCGCGCATCGGTATCATCACCTCGCGCTTCACGTAGTCGTAGCCGGCGGTCTCGGCCGCGTAGGCCTTGGAGGTGATATCCGGCGTGAGCGGCGCCGTCTGCGCATGGACAATCGAGACGCCGGCAGCGGCGAGAGCAACGGCGAGCAGGGTACGGCGGATACGCATGAATCCTCCAGGCGAGCGGCTAGCGATAGCCGTTCGGGCGAGTGAGTGGATGGAGCCCCGGTACGACTGTAAGCGAGTGGCCCCCAAGCTCCCACCATGACTTCCTGCCTATACGATGCCCAGTGCGCAAGAATGGGAACGCTGCCGCCGAAGGCGCCGACCACACTGGGCCCACTCCCAGAGGAAGCCCAGTCATGAAAACCCATACGCGTCAGGACTATCTGCAACGCATCGATCGCGTGGTCGCCCTGCTCCAGTCGGCGGTGGCCCAGGGCGAAGCGCTGCCGGAGTTGGCGCAACTGGCGGCCGCTGCCCATCTTTCGCCGTTCCATTTTCATCGGATCTACCGTGCGCTCGCTGGCGAAACGATCGGCCAGACGGTTGCGCGCCTGCGCTGGCTGCGCGCCTTGCAGCTGTTGTCCGAGCCCGCCGAGCGTGTCACCGAGACGGCGCTGGCGGTGGGATACGAAACACCGCAGGCGTTTGCACGCGCGTTCCGGCAGGCCTTCGATGCCACGCCGAGCGAACTGCGCGGGCAGCAGGGACGACTGCACGAAGCGATGCAGCGCCTTCGTCGTCCCGCCAGGCAAGATGCGGCCGAGCAGGCCTTCGAGGTCGAAGTCGTCTCGGTCGAGCCTTTTCGCGTCGTGGCAACGCGCTATGAGGGCGCGCATCGCGAACTGGATCAGGCCTATGGACGTCTATTCGCCTGGGCCGCCGAGCGTGCGTTGTTGGAGCGCCTGACCGGCATCTACGGGATTGCCCACGATGGCGGCCCTGACGCGCGGCCCGACCACGGCGCCTTCGATTGTGCACTGGCCTTCGAGGGAAACGAGGTGCCAGGCGACTCGGAAACCAAGCCGCTGCAACTGGGCGGCGGCCTGTGGGCGCGCTGGCGCCACGTGGGCTCCTACGATGCACTGGGCGGGTTGACCGATCGCCTGATCGGCCACTGGTTGCCCGATAGCGGCTACGTTCTGCGCGATGAACATCCGTTCCGGCATTTCCTCGATGACCCCGAGGAAGTGCCGGAAGCCTCCTTGCGTGCGGACGTCTATTTGCCGGTCGCGCGCTGCTGAGCCGACGCGCGGATCATCCGGCCGTCTCGGCCCAGGGATCGTAGCTTCCGAACCACCACAGGTGACCTTCCAGGTCGCGGCAGCTATAACCGGCGCCGCCGTATTCCTTCTCGGCGTACTCGTCGATGATGATGGCGCCGGCGGCTTTGGCCTGTTCGTAGTGCGCCTTGCAATCCTTGACGATCACGCAAGGGCACTGCGTCTCGCGTCCATCGACCTGGTCAGGCTGCACCATGCGTCGACCGAACTCGTTGTCGTTGACCGAGCCGAGCATCAACATGCCGCTGCCGTAGGTGAGCTGCGCGTGGGCCACGCCGCCTTGGTCATCGTCGTAGACGGCTTGTTGGTGGAAGCCAAATGCCTTGCACAGCCAGTCGATGGCGGCGTGCGCATCGCGATAGCGCAGACAGGGAATGATGGTGCTGCCGGTAGCGTGTGGCGTGCTCATGGGCGTGCTCCGTGACAGGGATGGGCCGAGCGTACCCTGTTGTGCGGCCATGTCTTGTCGATTTTCCGAGTGCCGCTCAGGCGCTGCGGTCGCTCTCTACCGCGCGGGGCCAGCTACGGCGCACGCCTTCCAGTTTCTCGTCCAGCCGGGCGCGGTTGCGGCCAGCCAACTTGGCCCGGTACATGGCCAGATCCGAGCGCTCCACCAGGGTGTCGACCGTGTCTTCGTGCGTGCGCATGGCAATGCCGATGCTCACGCTGAGCACCAGGCCAGTCTGGTTCACCGGTATCTCCAGGCGATAGACGCGGCGGCATAGCCGCGTGGCCACCTGCATGGCCTGGTTCTGTTCGATGCCAAACAGCATGGCTACGAACTCTTCGCCGCCGTAGCGACCCAGCAGGTCGTGCGGGCGCAGTTCGTTGCGCAAGGCCTCGGCCACCGCGACCAGGGCGCGGTCGCCGGCCGCATGGCCCTGGCGGTCGTTGAGCATCTTGAAGTGATCGAGATCGAGGAAGAGCAGGGCGATCGGTTGCGTCCCGCAATTGCCCAGCACCTTTTGCACGCTCTCCGTCCAGGCGCGTCGGTTGAGCACATTGGTAAGCGCGTCGTTGTCGGCCAGCTCCTGCACCACATGGCGGTCGCGTCGCATCATCAGGGCGCGATCAGCGAGTCCCAGCGAAAGCACGATGGCTTCAAATGCTCCCGCGGCGAGGCAGGCATCGCCCAGCCAGGTGACATCCGGCAGCATGCCGGTCATTTGCGAGCTGTACAGCGCGGTGAGCGCGAGCAGAGGGGTCCAGCCGACCAGGAAGAACCAGGCTGGGCGAGAGCCCTGCACGGCGGCAACCACGGCGGCACTGAGCAGCAACAGCGTGCCGATCACCAGCAAGGGCGTCACCAGTACTTGGGCGGTCTGCTGCAGTACCGCGACCTGGCTGTTGTCGAGCAACACCAGCAGCGGCATGCCCACGGCCAGCGCCACGGTCGGCGTCTGCAGGATGGCTGCATAGCGTGGCAATTCGCAGAAGCGTGAGACGAACATGGCCGCAAAGGCGAGCGACAAGGCCATCGCCGACGAAGCGATCATCGGCGCCACACCGCCCAGCCAGGTCAGCTCCAGCGGATGGAACAGATAGCCCGTCTGCACGCCCTGGATCAGGGCGTAGCAGAGCACGTAACCGGCGTACCAGGCGAACGTGCTATCGCGCAGCATCAGTGCGAGGCAAAGCGCCATCAGCGACATGGCCACCATGACGGCGAAGCAGGCGCTGGCGAAGGCCAGCCATTGCGCATCGGTCAGCAGATATTCGTTCCACGGCTGCAGATGAAAACCGGCGACGGCATGGTTGACCGTACCCGGCTCGATCTTCATCAGGATGGGCGAAGAAGCCGGCGTGTCGGCGCTGATGCGGTAGGCCAGGCGGCCGTTGCCGTGGGCGGTGGCCATAAAGTCGTCGAGCGACATCCTCAGCGACGAGCCGTCGGCATTGAACAGCGTCACCGGCGCCAGCGGCGGGGGATAGACGGAAAGCACCCGCTCTTCGTTCACGAGTGGGGGTTGTGGCTGCAGCACCACCCAGGTGCCCAGCCCGCGACGGGAGAACCGCTGCAGCAGATTGGGATCGAAACCGGCCAACTCGCCCCGATGGTAGGCATCCAACACCGACTGCGGGGTATCGCCAGGCATGACTTCTCGCGCCGCACCGGTGAGGGCCGTGGCGGCATGCGCCGAGCAGGCGAACAACAGCAGGGCGAGGATGCCCAGCATCCGCCCGTAGCGACGCGTCGCGATGGTCGCGAGTGGCCCAACCATGTACCGGTCCCCCTTCTTCGCACCGCTCCGCTGTGGGAGTCGTACGCAGCTTTATGGCCGATCCGGTCAATCCTGTGAGCAGAAACCCGCGTTACCGGTGGCGCGGGCAGGGCATCATCCGTGCGTGTTGCCAAGGCCGCCATGGCTGGCGGCGCCTTGTTGGAACCAATAACGCCAAGACTCGATGGGCGGTATGGAAGGCTATAAGGCCATCATGCCACAAGGCCAGAGCAGCCGTGTGACGGAGGTTTATCACGAGGGGTTCACTGCCTGCAATGCCATGCTCTATGCCTTTCGGCGACTTCCAATTCCACTCTCTGGGAGCTAGGCAATGAGCAACGAGAAGATCCGTGTGGCCGTTCTGGTGGGCAGCCTGCGCAAGGATTCCTTCAACCGGAAGCTGGCCCGCGCCGTGGAGGCGCTGGCTCCGCCGGAGCTGAGCTTCGAACACATCCGCATCGACAACCTGCCGCTGTACAACCAGGATTTCGATACCGACTACCCTGCCGAAGGCAAACGCCTCAAGCAGGAGATAGGCGCCGCCGATGCACTGCTGTTCGTGACTGCGGAATACAATCGCTCGATCCCTGGTGTGCTCAAAAACGCCATCGACATCGCATCGCGTCCGTGGGGCACCAATTCATTCGCGGGCAAGCCGGCGGCCGTGATCGGCGTCTCCGTGGGCGCCCAGGGCGGCGCGATGGCGCAGCAGCATCTGCGCAACGTACTGGCCTATCTCGACGTGCCCACGCTCGCTCAGCCCGAGGTGTTCATCCACGCCAAGGACGGTCTTTTCGCCGAGGACGGCTCGATCGCCAGCGAGGGCACGCAGAAATTCCTGCAGGGCTTCATGGATCGCTATGTTGCCTGGGTCAAACGCCACCGCCAGGATGGCGTCCGAGCCCGGTGAGCCGGAACGTGTTGCGCTGCCTCTGCCAGAACAGGGGCGGCGCAACCGGTCCGGGCGCATCACATATCGGCACTGACACCTGAGCCGCAAATCTTTTCCAGCAGCTGCGTCTGCACATTGCGCACCGTCTGGCTCGCACCTGGCCGACTGCGCGCATAGCGGCCATCGGCATGCAGCAGCCAGGTACTGGAGTTGTCGGATAGATAAAGTTCCAGCTCCTTCTTCAGGCGGCTCTGCAGCTTCTTTCCTTCCACCGGAAAACCGGTTTCCACGCGGCGATCCAGGTTGCGTTCCATCAGATCGGCGCTGGCCAGGTAGAACTTCTCTTCGCCGCCATTGAGGAACCAGTACACGCGGCTGTGCTCCAGAAAGCGGCCCACGATGGAACGCACGCGGATATTGTGCGAGATGCCCGGCACACCCGGACGCAGGCAGCACATGCCGCGCACGATCAGGTCGATCTTCACACCGGCGATGCTGGCCTTGTAGAGCGCGCGAATCATCTTGGCATCGGTGACCGCATTGACCTTGATGATGATCTGCGCCGGCTTGCCGGCCGCCGCATGCGCGGTCTCGCGCGCGATCAGTTCCAGCAGCGTCTTCTTCAGCGTGAACGGTGCGTGCAACAGCTTTTTCATCTGCAGCAGCTTGCCCATGCCGGTGAGCTGGCTGAACAGCTTGTGCACGTCTTCGCACAGCGCCTGGTCGGAGGTGAGCAGGCTGTAGTCGGTGTAAAGGCGCGCGTTGCCGGTGTGATAGTTGCCGGTACCCAGGTGCGCATAACGCACCAGTTCCTCGCCTTCGCGACGCTGGATCAGCATCAGCTTGGCATGCGTCTTCACGCCGACCACGCCGTAGATCACCATGGCGCCGGCCTGTTGCAGGCGCGAGGCCAGGGTGAGATTGGACTCCTCGTCAAAGCGCGCGCGCAGCTCGATGACGACGGTCACTTCCTTGCCCGAACGCGCCGCATCCACCAGCGCGTCGACGATTTCGGAATTCGCACCGCTGCGATACAGCGTCTGCTTGATCGCCAACACGGTCGGGTCCTTCGCCGCCTGGTGCAGCAGATCGACCACCGGCGCAAACGACTCGTACGGATGCAGCAGCAACACATCCTGGCGGCCAATCACCTGGAACAGGTCCTCGGCCTTTTTCAAAGCCTTGGGAATGGACGGCGTGAACGGCGGGTACTGCAGTTCCGGGCGCAGCGTCTTGGTGATCAATCCGAACAGGCGCGCCAGGTTCACCGGGCCGTTCACCTCGTACATCTCGGCGGCGGTCAGGCCGAACTGGCGCAGCAGGTAGTCGGTCAGCTCGGTGGGGCAGTTGTCCGCCACTTCGAGTCGCACGGCATCGCCAAAGCGGCGCGAATACAGCTCGCCGCGCAACGCGCGGGCAAGGTCTTCGACGTCTTCCGGGTCGAGGGTGAGGTCGGCATTGCGGGTCAGGCGGAACTGGTAACAACCGCGAACCGACATGCCCGGGAACAGTTCCTCGGTATGCGCATGAATGATCGAGGACAGCAGCACGAAGTTCTCGCCGCCCTCGCATACCTCGTCGGGCAGGCGAATCAGTCGCGGCAGTACGCGCGGCGCCGGCACGATGGCCAGGCCCGAATCGCGGCCGAACGCATCGGTGCCTTCCAGCTGCACGATGAAGTTGAGGCTCTTGTTCACCAGCAACGGAAACGGGTGGGTCGGATCGAGTCCGATCGGCGTCACCAGCGGGGCGACTTCGTGGCGGAAGTAACGACGCACCCACAGTTTCTGTTTGTGCGACCACTCGTTGCGGCGAACGATGCGGATACCGTTGCGCGCCAGCTCCGGCAGGATGTTGTCGTTGAGGATCGCGTACTGCCGTTCGATCTGCTTGTGCGTGATCTCGCTGATCTCGGCCAACGCCTTGCGTGGCGCCACGCCGTCGGATCCGACGATTTCGTGATCGAAGGCGATCTGGCTCTTCAGGCCCGCCACGCGGATCTCGAAGAACTCGTCCAGGTTGCTGGAGAAGATCAACAGGAACTTCAGCCGCTCGAGGATCGGCTTGCTTTCGTCCAGCGCCTGCTCCAGCACGCGGATGTTGAATTGCAGTTGCGACAGTTCGCGATTGATATACAGGGTGGGATCGTTCAAGTCCGGCGCAGCGCTCGCGGCAGGCGCCTGGACGGGTGCGGCGGGCACCTGTTCGGTGATGGCGGCGTCGCGCTCTGCGCTGGTTCGGACGACATCGGTACTCATCGGTTCACCGTTCGATGGGCGGGCGCGAGACTGGCTGCGCTATCCGCGAATGGAAAGCATGGTAAGCCGTCAATTGCGACCGGGCCATGGCAGGAAAGCGCAGACGTGTGCGCTGTCATAAGACCGACATATTGCCCATCGCATCTGACGAACCTGTGACAGTGCATAGTCGGATGTTATGGAGCCGTGATTGCCGCCGATGATCATTTGTGGGAGCGCACCCTGTGCGCGACAGGCGTGCCTCTCCGTAGCGTCGTCGCAGCACGCCTGTCGCGCACAGGGTGCGCTCCCACACAGATATCGCCAGCGCAACGGTTTATCCCAAGGGCGTCGCCAGATACCGGCTCGGCGCCATCCCCAACACACGCCGGAACGCCGCCGTAAACGCACTGGGATTGCCATAGCCCAGATCGACCGCCACCTGCGTGATCGCCTCGCCATTGCTCAGTCGCGTCAAGGCCGACAACAGGCATGCCTGCTGACGCCAGGCGGTGAAGCTCATGCCGGTTTCTTCGCGGAAAGTGCGCGTGAAATGACGCCGACTCATGCCGGCACGATGCGCCATGTCGTCGATCTTCACTTCCTGCGACGGCTGTTCCAGCAGATGGCGGCAGAGCGCGGCGAGACGCTTTTCGCGCGGCAGCGGCGTACTGAGCGGCAGCACCGGCATGCGGCGGATCTCATCGAGCAGCAACGCCATCACGCGTCCGTCGCGGCCCTCCAGATCGTATTCGGCCGGCAAATCCACCGCTTCCATCAGCAATTCGTGGAGCAGGGGAGAGACGCTGATGACCTGGCAACGTGGTGAGAGGCCGGCATGCTCGACAGCTTCGGGCGTGACGTAGGCGCTGCGCGTGGACACCGGTCCGGCCATCAACACCTCGTGCGAGACGCCGGGCGGTATCCACAGCGCGCGCCGCGGTGGCACCACCCAGCTGCCTTCACTGGTGATGGTGGTGATCACCCCGGTGGAGGCGTACAGCAGCTGGCCGCGACGGTGCGAATGCGGTGGCAGTACATAGTGCGGGGGATAGTCATTACCGGTCGCAATGACGTCGCGGGGCGTCTGGTCATAGGCTTCGGCACGGGCGTTGCGCATGAGCTTGGCCCATTTTCGACAGAAATTGACCCGGTTGCGTGTGCGGGCCGGACTCGCTCACTTTAAGGTGACGTTCCCGGCGGCGCAACCGCGTCGCCTTGCCGCACACGTTCCCTCACGAGCCCCCATGCAAACCCGCGTCGAAGACATGCCGTTGGCCGCCGTGCCGCCCGCCAGCCAATCCACCGAACAGGCTACCGAGTTCAGGATCCTCGGCGCGATCAGCTTCTCGCACCTGCTCAACGACATGATCCAGTCGCTGATCCTGGCGATCTATCCGATCCTCAAGAGCGGCTTCAATCTCAGCTTTGCGCAGATCGGCCTGATCACGCTGACCTATCAGATCACGGCCTCGCTGCTGCAGCCGGCGGTGGGTCTGGTCACTGACAAGAAGCCGATGCCGTATTCCTTGCCGGTGGGCATGGGTTTCACTTTGTGCGGCTTGTTGCTGCTCGCCACCGCGCCCAACTTCACCGTGTTGCTGATCGCCGCGGCACTGGTGGGTACCGGCTCTTCAGTGTTCCACCCCGAATCCTCGCGCGTGGCGCGCATGGCCTCGGGCGGTCGCCACGGCCTGGCACAGTCGCTGTTCCAGGTCGGCGGCAACGCCGGTGCATCACTGGGGCCGTTGCTGGCGGCGTGGATCATCGTGCCGCATGGTCGTGGCAGCGTGGCGTGGTTCTCGCTGGCCGCGCTGCTCGCCATCGTGGTGCTGCTGCAGGTGAGCCGGTGGTATCGCGATCACCACGCCGTGCGCGGCAAGGCCAAAGCCAGGCGCGAGTCGCATCTCGTGCTGACCAAGTCGCAGGTGGCGTGGTCGCTGCTGATCCTCGGACTGCTGATCTTCTCCAAGTACTTCTATCTGGCGAGCCTGAGCAGTTACTACACGTTCTACCTGATGCACCGCTTCGGCGTGTCCGTGCAGAGTGCGCAGACACACCTGTTCGTGTTCCTGTTCGCCGTGGCGGCCGGTTCCTTGATCGGTGGCCCGGTGGGCGATCGCATCGGCCGCAAATGGGTGATCTGGGCATCGATCCTCGGCGTCGCACCCTTCACCCTGCTGCTGCCACATGCCAGCCTGTTCTGGACGGGCGTGCTCACGGTGATCATCGGCCTGATCCTCGCCTCGGCCTTCTCCGCCATCCTGGTCTACGCGCAGGAACTGATTCCTGGCCGCGTGGGGATGGTGTCCGGGCTGTTCTTCGGTTTCGCCTTCGGCATGGGCGGCATCGGCGCCGCGGTGTTGGGACATATCGCCGATGCGCGTGGCATCGAGTATGTCTACGGCTTGTGCGCGTATCTGCCGCTGATCGGCATCATCACGGCGTTCTTGCCGAATCTGGAATGCAAGACAGCGTAAGCACGCGCGACGCCACACCTGTGGGAGCGCACCCTGTGCGCGACGGGTCGGCGGTGCGCAAACGCTGGCGTTCCGTGGTCGCGCACAAGTGCGCTCCTACAAGGACGCGGTGCGCTGAAGGTTGCGCTCTGTAGGTTTGTCGGGCACAGGGTGCCCTCCCACAGGGGAGGGGCCGGGTTTGCCGTCAAACGACGACCGGCTCCAGCTGCACACCATTGCGGTGTTCCTGCTTAATTTGGAGCGCAAGACGGCGTAATCATGCGCGACGCCTCACCTGTGGGAGCGCACCCTGTGCGCGACGGGTCGGCGGTGCACAAACGCTGGCGTTCCGTGGTCGCGCACAAGTGCGCTCCTACAAGGACGCGGTGCGCTGAAGGTAGCGCTCTGTAGGTTTGTCGGGCACAGGGTGCCCTCCCACAGGGGAGGGGCCGGGTCTGCCGTCAAACGACGACCGGCTCCAGCTGCACACCATTGCGGTGTTCCTGCTTAATTTGGAGCGCAAGACGGCGTAATCGAGCGCGACGCCCACACCTGTGGGAGCGCACCCTGTGCGCGACGGGTCGGCGGTGCACAAACGCTGGCGTTCCGTGGTCGCGCACAAGTGCGCTCCTGCAAGAGGCGGTGCATTGAAGGTAGCGCTCTGTAGGTTTGTCGGGCACAGGGTGCCCTCCCACAGGGGAGGGGCCGGGTCTGCCGTCAAACGACGACCGGCTCCAGCTGCACACCATTGCGGTGTTCCTGCTTAATTTTGGAGCGCAAGACGGCGTAATCGTGCGCGACGCCTCACCTGTGGGAGCGCACCCTGTGCGCGACGGGTCGGCGGTGCGCAAACGCTTGCGTTCCGTGGTCGCGCACAAGTGCGCTCCTACAAGGACGCGGTGCGCTGAAGGTTTCGCTCTGTAGGTTTGTCGGGCACAGAGTGCCCTCCCACAGGGGAGGGGCCGGGTCTGCCGTCAAACGACGACCGGCTCCAGCTGCACACCATTGCGGTGTTCCTGCTTAATCTTGGAGCGCAAGACGGCGTAATGGTGCGCGACGCCTCACCTGTGGGAGCGCACCCTGTGCGCGACGGGTCGGCGGTGCGCAAACGCTGGCGTTCCGTGGTCGCGCACAAGTGCGCTCCTACAAGGACGCGGCGCTGAAGGTTGTGCTCTGCAGGTTTGTCGGGCACAGGGTGCCCTCCCACAGGGGAGGGGCCAGAGGGAGATCAAACGACGACCGGCTCCGGCTCCAGCTGCACGCCGAATTTCGCGCGCACGCCTTCGATCACCTTCTGCGCAAACGCCCATAGCTCGCCACCCGTGGCGCGACCATGGTTCACCAGCACCAGCGCATGGCGATTGGAAATACCCGCATCGCCCTCGCGCATGCCCTTGAAGCCCGCCGTCTCGATCAGCCAGGCGGCGGAGAGTTTCCATCGCCCATCGCTGACAACCCACGACACCAGCTCTGGATGTTCGCGCTTGAGCGCCTCGCCCTGGGCTGCATCGACCATGGGATTCTTGAAGAAACTGCCGGCGTTGCCGATCACGGCGGGATCGGGAAGCTTCTTCGTGCGCAAATGCACCACGGCTTCCGCCACATGGAACGGCGCCGGCTTATCCACGCCCATGCGCACAAGCTCCTCGCCAATGCCCGCATAGTCCGTGCGCAACTCGCGCGAGCGGGGCAGCGCAAAGCGCACGGCGGTGACGATATAGCGACCCGGTTCGTGCTTGAAGACCGAATCGCGATAGGTAAAGGCGCAGGCGGCGCGATCGAGCACAGCGACGCGGCGCTCCTGCATATCCCATGCTTCCACGCTGTCAATGAACTCCGCCACCTCGGTGCCATAGGCGCCGATGTTCTGGATCGGCGCGGCGCCAACGGTGCCGGGAATCAGGATGAGATTTTCCAGTCCGGCGAAACCCTGGCCCAGCGTCCAGCGCACGAAATCGTCCCAGCGCTCGCCGGCGGCCACCGCGATGCGGGCGACGTCGCCATCCTGTTCCACCTGCACGCCGCGCGTGGCCATCGCCAGCACGGTGCCGTCATAGTCGCCGGTAAACAGCATATTGCTGCCTTCGCCCAGCACCAGCAGTTTGCCGCTGCGCACGGCCGGGAATTCCAGCAGTTCGGTGAGCTTGGAGGCGTCGTTGATCTCGGCCAGCAGGCGCGCCCGCGCATTGACGCGCAGTGTGTTGCGCGTGGCCAGCGGAGCATTTTCGATCAGCGTGTAACCGCCCATGTCGATACGTTCAACCGGCATCGGTGCTTTCCTGCTGGCGGCGGATCTCATTCACGCATTCGGCGATCAGGGCAGGGCCGCGATAAACCATGCCCGAATACAGCTGCACCAGCGAGGCGCCAGCGGTGATCTTCTCCGCTGCATCGCTGCCATCGAGAATGCCACCGACGCCGATGATGGCGAGCCGGTCGCCCACGCGCTGGCGCATGCCGCGCAGCACGGCGGTGGAGCGGGCGAACAGCGGCTTGCCGGAGAGACCGCCGGTTTCATTGCCCTGCGGATCGTCGGCGACAGCGGTGTGGTCGATGGTGGTGTTGGTGCAGATCACGCCGTCCACCCTGGCGGCCAGCAGCACGTCGGCGATCGCGTCGAGCTCGGTCTCGCTGAGGTCCGGGGCGATCTTCAGCAGCATCGGCTTGCGCGCGCCGCTCTGCGAGCCCAGGCGTTCCTGTGCTTCACGCAGGGTCTCGATGAATCGGCGCAGCGTGGCCTCTTCCTGCAGATCGCGCAGGCCTTGCGTGTTCGGCGAGGAAATATTCACCGTGATGTAACTGGCGAGCGCATGCACGCGCTCCAGACAGAACAAATAATCATCCACCGCCTTATCGTTGGGCGTGTCCTTGTTCTTGCCGATATTGATGCCGAGCACGCCGCGATAGCTCGACTTCTGCACATTGCGCACCAGCGCGTCGACGCCGGCATTGTTGAAGCCCAGGCGATTGATCACCGCCTCGTGCTTGGGCAAGCGGAACATGCGCGGCTTGTCGTTGCCGGGCTGCGGACGCGGCGTGGTGGTGCCCACTTCCACGAAACCAAAACCCAGTGCGCCCAACGCATCGAGGTGATCCGCGTTTTTATCGAGCCCCGCCGCGAGGCCGACGGGATTGGGAAAACGGATGCCGAACGCGGTGGTCGGCAGCTCTTGCGGCGGCTTGGCCACAAGATGGATGAAGTTGCTGCGATGGGCCACGTCGAGGCCGTAGAGCGTCGCACGATGCGCGGTTTCAGCATCCAGCGCGAACAGCAGTGGGCGAATAAGGTCGTACATAGTCAGGAAAGTTGGCCCACGTAGATGACGGTGTCGTAGTCGAAGCCGATGCGTCCGTTGACCGCACAGCGATCGAACAGCTCGCGCAAGGCGCGCATCATGGCCTCATGATTGGGGTGGCCTTCGCGCGGCGCATACGAGGAGGAAAGCAGCCGGCCGCTGAGGCTTTCATAGTCCAGACGCTGGCCGTGATCGAAACGGCCCATGCCGAGATAGCCCTCGCCGAACCACGCCCGCAGGGTAGGCTCGTCGCCATAGCGTTCGGCGACGCTGGTGTAATCGGTGCCGTACTTTTTCAGCAGTGCTTCGTAGCCTTCAAGGAACGGCGTGCCAACCAGTCGGCGCGAATTCCAGATGATCGCCGCCAGTCCACCAGGGCGCAGGATCCGCTGAAACTCGGCACGCGCGGCCGCCTGGTCGAACCAGTGAAACGCCTGTGCCACGACGATGAGATCGACACTGGCGTCGTCCAGCCCGGTCGCAGTCGCGTGGCCATCCACGGTGCTGAAACGCGCATCGTCGCCCAGCCAGCTCTCGGCCGCAGCGCGCATCGGCGCATTGGGTTCCACCGCGATCACGTGATAACCGCCATCCAGGAACAGCTTGCTGGAAATGCCGGTGCCCGCGCCGATGTCCGCCACCAGCCACTGCGGAGTGACGCCGAACTCGCTCTGCAGCCATTGCAGCATGGCCATCGGATAGTCGGGCCGAAACCGCACATAGTCGGCGACGCGGTCGCTGAAACGTTCGGTGGGCTTGAGGTCGGTCATGATTGCACCGTTACCGCACGGGAGATCAACCGTGCCAGGGAAAGAAATGCGCAAGCAGTCCGATGCCCAGGGCTGCAAAAATGAAGAACAGCAGCATGGCCAGGACGATCAGCGCCAGCTGCAGGTACCCCATCACCATGCCGATGACGGCCAGTGAATCGCCTTCCACGGTGCCCTTCGGAGCAAGGCGAATTTCCTTGCGCGCAAGGTGCCCGCAAACAATAGCGATGACGGCTGCCACAAAGGGGAGCACGGTCCAGGAGGCAATACCGGCAATGAGGCTGACAATGGCGAGCGTGTTGGTCGATCGATAAGCAGCGGGCTGGTAACTCATGGACGCACTCCCTGTGAGGTCATGGACGAAACACGGTGGCTCATCGGCTTTCGCGTGGCTGATGATAGTTGACGCGCCGCTCCGTCAATGGCGCATCTGCAGGAACAAGAACGCAACCAGCAACCCAAACAGCGTGTACTGCGCGTACGCCATGATTCTCGCCGCCTTGGCGAGTCCCTCGCCGCGAATCGCACCGCCGGAGCGGCGAATCTGCCGCTGCGCGATCCAGGCACATAGCGACGCGATGACCGAACCGCTTAGCGGCATCGCGATCATATTGAACAGGCTGAAGCCGACCGTGGCCAGGCCCATCACCGGCAACACAGTCCAGGCAAGCACGGCAAAGACCAGGCTGAAAATCGCCAGCGAGCTATACGTCGGTGCCGCTTGAACTACCTGTGCGTTTTCCATCGTCACAACTCCTGTCGTCGATGCCGTTACGCCTGCACTTGCTTCCTGGTCGTGCGTGCATCCCGGCTTTCACCGGGATGCACCAATGCTGCTTACTTACAGATCGAACTTGATGCCCTGCGCCAGCGGCAACGAGTTGGAGTAGTTGATGGTATTGGTCTGGCGGCGCATATAGACCTTCCATGCGTCCGAACCGGACTCGCGACCGCCGCCCGTTTCCTTCTCGCCGCCGAACGCGCCGCCGATTTCCGCACCGGACGTGCCGATGTTGACGTTGGCGATGCCGCAGTCCGAACCTGCCGCCGACAGATACTGCTCGGCCGATTTCAGGTTCTGCGTGAAGATCGCCGAGGACAGACCCTGCGGCACGCTGTTCTGCAGCTCGATGGCTTCATCCAGCGTCTTGAACGGCATCACGTAGAGGATCGGCGCGAAGGTTTCCGTCTGCACCACGTCGTCGCTGTTCTTCACGCCGCTGACGATGGTCGGCAACACGAAGTTGCCCTTGCGGTCGCTGAGCGCCGCGCCACCCGTGAGCACCTTGCCGCCGGTGGCCTTGGCCTTTTCGACGGCGGCGAGATAAGCCTTCACGGCATCCGGGCTGTTGAGCGGACCCATCAGCGTGGTGGCGAGCGTCGGATCGCCGATCTTGCCTTCCACCTGCTTGTACGCGGCAACCAGCTTCTCGGTGACGTCGCCAATGATGGACTCATGCACGAACAGGCGGCGCGTGCTGGTGCAGCGCTGGCCGGCGGTGCCGACGGCGCCGAACACGATGGCCGGAATCGCCAGCTTCAGGTCGGCGCCCTCGTCCAGGATGATGGCGTTGTTGCCGCCCAGTTCCAGCAGCGAACGACCCATGCGCTTGGCCACGCGCTCGCCCACCTGGCGACCCACCTTGGTGGAACCGGTGAAGCTGATCAGCGGGATGCGGTGATCGTCGACGAAGGCCTGCGAGAGATCGGTGCCGGCATCGTTGAACAGGAAGAAGATGTCGGGGAAGCCGGCTTCGTTCAGCGCGTCGTTGCAGATCTTCATGCTGGCGATGGCCGACAGCGGCGTCCTCGGCGACGGCTTCCAGATGCAGATATCGCCGCAGATGGCCGCGAGGAACGCATTCCACGCCCACACCGCCACCGGGAAGTTGAACGCGCTGATGATGCCGACCAGGCCCAGCGGCTGGTACTGCTCGTACATGCGGTGGCCCGGACGCTCCGAGTGCATGGTGTAGCCGTAGAGCATGCGGCTCTGGCCCACGGCGAAATCGGCGATGTCGATCATCTCCTGCACTTCGCCGTCGCCTTCGGGCTTGATCTTGCCCATCTCCAGTGCAACCAGCGAACCGAGTGCGTCCTTGTGCTTGCGCAGCGCTTCGCCGCACAGGCGAACCGCTTCACCGCGGCGCGGCGCCGGCGTGGTACGCCACACCTTGAATGCTTCCTGCGCGCGCTTGACGATCACTTCGTAGTCGGCTGCGCTGGTGGCGTGCACCGTGCCAATCACTTCGCCCGTGGCGGGATTGACCGGATGCAAGGTGCCGGCATCGGTCGTCTTGGACCACTCGCCCTGACCCAGGTAGGTGCCCGAATGCGACTGGCCAAGACCAAGGGCGGTGAGAATTTCGTGCGACATGCTTCACTCCAGACCGGGGCGCGGGGAGGGCGCCGGGAATAAAACCGCCATTCTAGCAGGGGGCTGTTAACGGGTTCGCGCCGCACCCCGTTCCATGCCAAAATTCCGCCCGTTGCCCCCGTAGCTCAGCTGGATAGAGCGTCCCCCTCCTAAGGGGAAGGTCGTACGTTCGAATCGTATCGGGGGCACCAAGACGCAGATGCACAAAGGCCGGCGAAGACGCCGGCCTTTGTTTTTTCGGTTCTCGGAGTGCGCCTGGACGACCCTGGTGGCAGTTCTGCCGAGCTGGCCGCGGTCGGCGAAGTCGTTGTGGGCATGCGGCAGTGCAGCGTGCACCTATTGTCGTGGCAGGTGCTCCCGGCGGATGTCGCTGCGGGTCAGGGCCATGACGCTGTAGGTCAGTTTTTGGCGAAAATGCCCCGGTCGAGCACTTCGGCCTGGACGTGGCCAGCCACGGCATCGTGGTCCATCGCTTCGCCGCTGAGCTCTTGCTGGGCCGACACCGTGCCGTAGATGTGGGCGCGCCAGGCCACCCGGCCGGGCAGCTGATCCACTTCACAAAGCACCTGAAGTTCGTGCTCTGTCTCATCCACGACGCAGAAATTCATGTTCATGCGTGGGCGCCCCTGACGCCCGCGAAACGGCCAATCGGTTGGCGATGGTCGAACCATCGCGAGGGCCTCATCGAGTGTTTTGGTTCTACGAGGCGCCTTTGCTTGAGCCAAGCGCAATCAAGGAACGTGCCATGTCGATGCCTGGGCATCAGCGGCGTGGTGTCAGCTGGGTGTCCTGCCGGCCATCGTGGCTGCCCGGCCGGGACGATCGGCTCAGGCGAGGATGCCGTGCTCGCGTGCGTAGGCGTACACGTCCAGGTCGTTCTTCAGTCCCAGCTTGTTCATGGCATCCATCTTCTGGCGGCTGATGGTCTTGACGCTGCGATTGAGCTGGCCGGCGATTTCGGTCACGGTGAAGCCTGACGCGAACAGGCGCAGCACTTCGGTTTCGCGCTTGGAAAGGGCGGGGTGGCCATCGGCAGGACTGCCGGCGCCGCCATCGTCCAGCACCTGGCTGATGCTGGTGCTGAGAAACAGGCGTCCATGCGTCACGGCCTGCACGGCAAGCGCCAGCTCCGAGAGAGCGTCCGTCTTGCTCATCAGGCCGCGAGTACCGGTTTCCAGGATCGCCTTGAGCACGCCGCCGTTGTTGACCATGGTGAGCACGACTACCGGCAGTTCGGGCCGGCGGCGACGAATCATGCCCAGCATCTGCAAACCATCGGCCATCTGACCGCCGGGCATGCTGAAGTCCGTGATCAAGAGCTCGCAGGGATGTTTGTCGACGGCATCGAGCAACTCGACCGGCGAGCCGACTTCAGCGACCACTTTGGCATTCGTATGGTTTTCCAGCAGGGCGCGTACGCCGCTGCGAAAAATAGGATGGTCGTCAGCGAGGATGATGCGAAGGGTCACGGTGTGCCCGTCCCGAGTGTCTGAGTCTGTAGAGCTGGACTAGGGTAGCTGCTCGACGCCTAACGCATTGTAGGTCTCAGCCTACTCGGCGCGTGTAGTCTTCAGATGGCGCTCATGAAGCTTGTCACGTCTTCTATCGTGAGTAGCTGTTCGATGCTGGTGCGAACACGTGGAGTTCAGCGATGCATCGGCCGGTGGGACGCATCCCGCGCAATGGAAGGATGCACTCCCATTCTAAGTCCGATCGCGGCCGTTGCGTCATAGCGAAAATCTACTGAGCTCGCCAGCTGCGTCATCCACGCAGGGTGCGCGATAGTTCACGGGGTTTCCTGCCTTTCTCAGCGCAAACCAATTTGCGGGGGCGTCGGTACATTTGCGGCGATGTGATCGCGCTATGGAGGTGCCAGTCAGGAGTTTCCTGCGCAAGCCCTGCGTGAAATCGGCGAGACGCGAGTACGGCGAGTGATCGCCGATCCTGGTGATGCCTGCCTCGACGATCGACGACAAAGTCATGGGCTCGACACCAGCAGGCGCACTGGCCCGAGCGCGCGGCAAAGCACTTTTTCCGTGGATTTTCGCTGCTGAACGGATTGCGACATCTCCAAAGGGTTCTACAAAAGCAACGTCTTCGGCAGCCGTAGCGGCGATACGTCGTACGGCCTCAGCTCTTCCACCGCGAGCTGGACAGCGAGTGCTACACGCTGGCGACAACATTTCAGCCTTCACCGATGGAGCAGACTTCTTCGCTTCGAGCTCGTCCGGTCGGCGCTGCATGGTTCGCCAAATTTGGCGTGGCGGGTCAGTCGGTGCGCGATGCTCGGCATCGAATATCGGTGGGGACAGAACATCAAGCTGACACCGATTGGCGAGGGCAGGCCAGCGCGCATCGACCTTGCTGCGCTATGACCTCGGTCCCTGAGGTGGATTTCTGGACTGCGGCGCGACGGTCGACGATCCATCTCGAATGCCGCCGGGGATGTTGTCTCGCAGCATTCCTGAAGTTCCAAGCGGCGTGTAGTCCCTCGCCGGCTCGTTCAATCGCCCTGACCGACGCATGCAAGCCGGGACGGGCGTAACGTCATGCTCATGATGCATTGCAAAAAGCACGTAAAAACATGCGGTTGCAAAGCATGACCTTTGCCACGCTCGCGCAATGTAAGTCATGCGTAAGCTTTCGCTTCGCATCGAGTTTTCAGCGTTCCATGTTGCTGGCGCCCCCACCGCCGGTTCCCCCACATGGCGCAGAGCGCGAAAGGGAGTTCTTATGGCGGTACTCGTCGGCATTTATCTGGTGCAGAGCGACTTGTTCGACATCGTGCGCGACGGTCGAACGATATGGATCGGCACGTGGACGCTGTTCCGTTCCCCATGGATGAATCGCCAGGATTGGGAAGCGCTGACCAGCGGCGAAACCGCGGCCTGCTTCGACAGCCCTGAGCTCGCCATCCAGGCGGGCGAGGAAGAGGGCGTGACGTTCGCCCGCGAACTGCAGGGTGATGACGGGCTGGAGCCCATGGCCTGGGCACCCGTGCCAGTCGCTTCCAGCATGCCGCTCAAGCGCGCCAGCGGTGGCGACTGGCACTGACGGCGTTGCCCATGGCATAGCGCGAGACCGCGGGCGTTGCATGGCCCAACGGCCGAGTGTCGTTCCCCTCGCTGCGCACGCCATAATGCGCAGACACGGCGATCTGCCGGAAGAGAGGAAGGCGACGGGCCGAGCATGGCGCGTACCCTGCTAGCGCTGATGGTGCCCGAGGCCGAGCCGCTGGTCGGCAGTTTCCGCGATCAGTACGACCCTTCGGCGCGTCGCGGCCTGGGCGCGCATATCACCCTGATCTATCCCTTCATCGACAGCGAGCTGCTCACGCCTGCTCTGCTGGCGCGCTTGCGCGACGTGGCGGCGGAGATCCCCGCGCCGATGTTTCGCCTGGCGCATGTGGATACGTTCCCTTCGGTCGTATGGCTGGCGCCCGAGCCGGCCAAACCCATTGCCCGGATCGCCACCGCGCTGGAGCGCGCCTTTCCCGATCATCCCAAGGGCGGCGGCGCCTTTCCTGACTTTGTTCCCCATCTTTCGGTCGCGCGTCATGTGCAGCACGAGAAGGCCGCACTCATCAACGAACTGGAAGCGCGGCTTGCCGATCACGGCCCGGTGTACGGCTGGTGCGAATCGCTGTCGCTGCTCGTCAACGACCATCGGCGCTGGCATGGGGCGGGGGAGTTTCCCTTTCTGCATTGATCCGGGCACGCACTTCAAAGAGTACGTATGACCAATCCGTGGACGCGAGTCAGTCCGATTCGTCGACCGGCGCAAGCACCAGCGGTGCGTCCTGCCCGCGCCGGCCGATGCTGCGAAGACTGTTGCGCCTGCCGCATACCGGGCACATGAAATACACCCCAAAACTGTCGATCGACGGCAAGGTGTCCTTGGCCGTCAGCTCAGTTTGGCAACGTATGCACGTCCACATGGCGAGGAGAGATACCTGGATTGCGTGAGTATGGCGTGTGACCGCGGAGTCAGTGCTCGTTGACCCAGGTGTCTTCGATATCGTCCTGGATGGCCACCTGCAGTTCCGTGCTCGACAGTTCGGAAACCTCGAAAATCCTGCCGTGGCGCATGCCGCGATAAATGCCGTTGAGGCGAAACGTAGCCGACCAGTACACGCTGTCGTGCACGGCGCCGAGATACTCCGCCGTGTAATTGAAACCATTGCTGGTCATGCCGGCGACCTCAGTCATGATCGCATCCTCCGCGGCCCTTCGAGCTGACACTACTCTCCTTGGCTGCGCGGCGTGTGAATGATTCGGCAGGGCGGCCGGTCGGCTGGGCCTTGGGAAGGCCGACGAGGAGATCCCGGGGGTATCGGTTGCGCCACTGTCGGTCGCCCCTGCCCGGCGTGGTGATTCAAGAGGCGTCTGATGTATTGGCGACAGTCGACGTGGTTAGCATAGAAACCCCCGTCCACCGGCAATGCCGTGAGCGAGCATGGTGCCGCTCGTGGGTGGCAGGCCTCATGGCTCACCCGATCTTCCTGAAGCAAACCCTGGAGGGTCTCGGTGGTCCAGCGCTACGCCGTCGTGCACAGGGGCAGTCATGAGTGAAACGTCATCGATGAGGGAGTTTTCCGTGGTGTTTCGCAGCGACGAGGAGGACGACATCGCCACCACCGATGCGCATGCCGTCCATGATCATGGCGATCTTGTGGTGCCGGAACTGACCCATGGCGTGTGGCCACGACACTACACCGAAGGCGATGTCGTCGAAGTGGCCGACGTGGAAGAAGTCGAAGCACTCATGCATCTGGATACGGTGACGCAAGTACGTGAGATGCACAGCTTCAACCACGCCGTGCGCCTCCTGTTCCATAACGCCGCACTGAAGTTCTACGCCGCGATCTACATGGACGACCTGCTGTGGCGAGCGATGAAATCGTCCGACTTCGACGCCGCCGAGAAGGCGTTTGACGATTTCGTCGCGCAGGTCAACCATCGCGCCCGCAGCGAAGTGCGACGCGTCCAGCTCGATGCCGCCAACATGCAACTGCAACGGGTCATCGCCGAGTCCGAAGCGCGGGCGGAGCGACTTCGCGCCAATATTCAACGCAACGCCGCGCAAAAGCAGCGCGCGTTGGAACGCGAAAGTGAGTTGCGCGACAGCATTCAGCAACTCGACGCAGCCCGCCTGCAGGCGCAGCTCTACGCCAATCGCACATTTCGGCAGATCGGGCAGCTGCACTCGACGTGTGCGGCGCAGTTGCCGCGTTATCGCGGGGGATTGCCGGGATTGCGGAAGAAGTGAGTCGAGCCGGCGGCTGCGATCCATGCAAAGAAAAAGCCCGACATGGCCGGGCTTTTCTTTGCACTCTGGTCAGTGGCCACGGACTCGCTCACGTAGCCAGTGATTCATGAGCAAGAGCTGGCTTGGCCGATGCCCAGGATCGGGCAAGCTTCATCGCCGGCTTTTCCACGGCGTGCCAGGACAGGAAGGCAAGCGCCAGGGTCATCGGAACCGAAAGGAACAGACAAATCAGATTGTCGCCATGCGGCCAGATGGACGCCACGATCTGTTGCATGGGAAATGCCCAGAGGTAGATGCCGTAAGACAAATCGGCCTTGGGGGAAAATCGATGCAGCAAGGGGGTGTGCGCCAGCCAGAGGATGCCGTAGATGACCGTGAGATAGAACACGGGCTGCGCCACGGCGAGATGACGAACGGCGATGTAGCTGATCGCCATCACCAGCCACGCCAACGGATAGATAGGGATGGATCGACGCATGGCGTAGAGCATCATGCCGAACACAAAGAAGCACGCTGGGTAAAAGGAATATCCGGTTGGCTTATTGGCGATCTGACTGATGAATTCATAGGGCGCCCCATGCGAGACGACGTAGTAGATCCCGGCAAGCGCCAGCATGGCGCCGACGATGATCGCCCAGCGCCAACGAAGGAGCCCGAGGATACCCAGGCCAAACACAAGGACGTAGCACTTCACTTCCAGCGGAAGAGTCCAAAGCGAACCGTTGACGACACCCTTGAGCGCGACATCCTCAAATAGGCCTGGCAGCACCCAAACTGTGCCACGGAAAAGTGCCGCATTCCTTGCAAAATAATCCCACGCATCGGTGCTTGCCAGAGATCCCATGACGCCCTTCGTCGAGAGGGCAGGGTAGAGCACATAGGCACTCAGCAAGACACAGACAAAAAGCGCGGGATAGATGCGCGCTGCGCGCAAGGTGGCGAATTTGAGCGCGGACTTCTGCCTTACATAGCTTGCCGTGACGAGCATACCGCTGATCAGGAAGAACGTGTACACGGCCAGGCTGCCCGTGTACTCAAGGCCCGTATGGGCAAGGATCGGCTCGATACGGCCCATCGATGGCTGTATCCAGAACGAGTGCCCAAACATCACCGCTAGCGCAGCGCCGAGCCGGATCAGATCGAAATTGTTGGATCGTCCGTCGATAACGTCGGCAAGGCTTCGTGTCATGTGCAGATTCCGCTGGGATCCGTCATTTTGCCGGTTGCAACCGTCGGAATATAGTGCACGAGGGAATCAGGGGCTGGATGCACTTTTTCTTCTGGTGGACTGCGCATTGCAGCGCATATGCGATGGTTGGGCTATCGCAGGTTTACTTTGTCTTGGTTTCCGCATGGCAGAGACGAGGCGCCGCTACAGCCCCCAGCGAATGCACAGCAGCTTGGGGTAATGCCCAGCGGGGCTGTTCGAGAGTCTTGCTTCAGTGCCCAGTTAAATCGCCCGAGAAATCAGGGGTGATCCACTCTGACCCGGGTTTTGTTTTCGCTCAATCAACGAGGGGCCGGTAAGCGCGGACCACAGGCTTCGCCCTTTCCAGATCGTACCGCGCCTGAAGTGCCAGCCAGTAAAAAGCAGTGGTGTCGAAGGCGAGGGAAAGGCGGATGGCGATCTTGGGAGTGATGGGGTGGGTGTCGGCGATGAAGGCTTTGATGTGGTTGGCGGGTATGCCGGTGCGACGGGCGAGTTGGGCGGGGTTGAGTCCGCTCGGGATCAGGTAGACGTGCAGCAGGATGTCGCCGGGGGCTCGCAGCGGTTGCGAGGGGTCTACTTCCGAATGCGGGGTGAGCTGGATCAGTTCCATGGTCTTTCCTCCCTGTCGGACACGGCCGCGCAGCGGCTCAGGCGCTTACAGCGCTCTGTGTCAGTGAATGCTTGGCAGCTTCGTCGGTGATCGCCCGAGAGCGGCGCATCGCCATGCCAGCCGATGCGCCGTAACGGCGATCATCGGAGGCGTGTGGTGTTCACTCGAGGCTCGTCACCGAGCAGGTGGGCGTATTGCTGGAGGCAATAAATGGCCGTGCCCAGGCTGGCCGCGACGGCCACGGGAAGCGGCCATGGCAGCGCTCTGCCAGGGAATCCCCTCGCCTGAGCGTGGCGGCATTGCTCGCTGTCGAGACGCAGCCGCGTGAGGGCGAGCACCGCCAGGGCGATGTCACCGCGAGTGCTGTGACGCAGGGTGTCGGGCCATGCCACCGCCGTGGATGACGGGTCATTAGTGGATCACCCCTGATTTCTCGGACACCCAAAAGCGAGGACAATCCTCGCACGGAGGTGTTCGATGGAAAAGCGCCAGCGATTCTCAGCCGAGTTCAAGCGTGAAGCCCTGCGGCTGATGCAAAGCAGTGGTAAGCCCGCCGCGGTGGTTGCCCGTGAATTGGGAGTGCCGCGTAACCGGCTGTACAAATGGGCCGATGAAGTGGGCAAGAAGGGAGCCGCGGCGTTCGGGGGAAGCGGCCGGCCCAAGGCGAGCAACGATGAGGTGGCAGTACTCAAGCGCGAGTTGGCTCGCCTCAAAGAAGAGAATGAGATTTTAAAAAAAGCGGCAGCGTACTTCGCGCGGGAGTTGTCGTGAAGTACGCCTGGATAGAGGGCATGTCTGGCCATAGTGTGCGCACGATGTGTCGAGCATTGCGCGTATCGCCCAGTGGCTACTACGCCTGGAGGACGCGGAAACCCAGCGCTCGCCGACTCGCCAACGAACAACTGATCGCTCGCATGGAAGCCCTCCATCGCGAAAATCACGAAGCTTACGGCTCGGAGCGCCTGTGGCGAGCACTCAAGCAGGAAGGAGAGCACTGCGGCCGGCATCGGGTTCGTCGCCTGCGCTGCGAGCAGGGTATTCGTAGCCGTCGTCGCCTGCGGTATCTACGCACCAAGAGCCCCTATCAACGCGTACCGACGGCACCCAATCGTCTCGGTTGGCCGTTCGCAAGCCCGGAGCCCGATCATGTCTGGGTCGCTGATATCACCTTCATACCCACGCGCCAGGGCTGGGTCTATCTGGCTGCCGTTTTGGACCTTTGTAGCCGCCGCATCGTGGGCTGGGCCATGAGTGATCGTGCCGACCAGGCACTCGCCAGTGATGCGCTGGCGATGGCGCTGGGGCGCCGCTGCCCCGCCAACGGCGCGATCCATCACAGCGATCAAGGCTCTCAATACACCAGCAAGCTCTATCAGCAGCAATTACAAGATGCAGGCCTTACGGCCAGCATGAGCCGAAAGGGCATGCCCTATGACAACGCGGTCATGGAGAGCTTCTTTGCCTCGTTGAAACACGAGTTGACACATCATCAGACCTTCCCGGATCGCGACTCTGCACGGACCCAGATCTTCCAGTACATCGAGATCTTCTATAACCGCAAACGCTTGCATAGCAGTCTCGGGTATCAATCTCCGGACAGCTTTGAGCGTACGCTCACGGTGACGATTTAAACCGTCCGAGAAATCGGGGGTGATCCAGAGTGCACTTTTCCTTCGTGATCGGACGATCTGAGCCGGCATGCATGGTGCCTTGATTGGCTGACCATGAAAGCTCCGACTTATCGTGTTTGCCATGGCCCGACAACCTCGCATCGATCTGCCCGGTATCCCGCAACACATCGTTCAGCGCGGTAACGATCGGCAACCATGCTTTTTCACTGAGCAAGACTACCAACGATATCTAATGGATCTTCGGGAGATCTGTTCTCGTGAAGGATGCCAAATCCACGCCTACGTGCTTATGACCAATCACGTGCATCTACTAGCCACGCCGTCTTTGCCGGGCCAGATCGCACGAATCATGCAGTCACTGGGGCGCCGCTATGTACGATATATCAACGACCAGTATCGCCGCAGCGGTACTTTGTGGGAGGGCCGGTACAAGTCGTGCCTCGTCGACAGCGATAATTACCTCCTGCGTTGCTATCGCTATATCGAACTCAATCCAGTGCGGGCATGCATGGTCGCCACGCCCGCCGAGTATCGATGGTCCAGCTATCGGAGCAATGCCGAGGGGATGCAAAGCATCCTGCTGCGCCCTCACGCCAACTATTTGGCACTTGGCGGGTCCCAGGAAGAACGGTGCGTCGCTTATCGCGCACTCGTAGCGGAGGCTCTCTCTGAGGATGACCTTGAGGCTATCCGCGGTCATGTTCAGCGACAGCATGCGCTCGGCAGCCATCGATTCCGCGACGCAATCGAAGCGCAACTAGCGCGCCGCGTGGGACCGGCCAAGATGGGCCGGCCGCGCAAAGAGTCATGCTCCTAATTGTGTACTCTGACCCCAGTTTTGCCAGTTTTACAGTTTTGCTGCCGTCGCATTGAAACCGAGAGTTAGGACCGGCTTCCTTGCCCTGATCGCCAGATCAGCCAAAAAACGATCCCAGCCAGACCGCAGGCCAACCCTTGTACCAATCCCGATTGATACCGATCCGGGTAGAACGGCAACCGATACGCGTAGCCGACCAGTGCACCCGCAATCAGTCCTACGAGCAAGAACGTCCACCATCGCGTGAAGTCTCGGCTCCTGAACAGTAGGAAGAGTGGTAGTCCAATGATAGTCATCAACAAGGCAACGCCCGTGTAAATAATTGCCATGACTTCGAAGAACACTACCCAAGGCCCCTTGTTCGGCAGACTTAGTACAGCCATGACGACGACTGGGATGAGGGGGGCGACTAGAAAGCCGGACAATGTTGCAATTGACTGCCGATTCATCGTCATCGTTTACACCCGCACTTTTGCTTTGCGTTCGCGATTATGTCATTCATCTGAGTTCCCCAAACTGCCTGATTTCCGAAATCGTTGAGCGGACCCATGAAGGAGAGAGTACTTTGGCTAAATGCCTCACCCTCACCGTACGTGTGAGCTACACCGCCTGTAACTGTTCGCGCAACGTAGCCAGGCGCGAAGGCGCTGTTTGAACCAGTGACGTTAACCACCACTGGTGCGCCAGTATTGTTGTCGGTGGTGAGGTACGAGGTCACTGGATTGTTCGGTGCAATTCCCGGTACGGCTGCGTTATTTGCTGTCCCATCTATCGTTGCGGGCGAAGGATTGCCGAACGAAGGGGTGGGATTGTCAATGAGCCCTTGCATAACCGAATCAGCATCAGCACATCCTATGTCGCGCGTGACATCGTATGCATGATAGAACGCGTCGTGGCCGTCATCGGGACCCAAAAGCGAGGGAAATCCTGGCTGAGAAGGGATCGTGAACGACGGCCCGCCCGGATACGAACACGTCAGCGACCCGTAGCTTTGGGTGCAAGAAGTGCCGCGTGGATCCGTTGCACCAAGAGTATTGGCGCTCACGTACATGTAGGCGTTTAGGCCACCATTGAGGCCAATGGGATCGCTCTGCACATACCTTCCCGTCCCAGCTTCATAGTCGCGATTGACGTTGTAGCTCAGGCCGCTCTCCGTGTCGTAGTACTGACCGGGGAAGCGTAAATTGTAAGTGTAGTCACTTGCACTTGACGGCTGCTGCTCACCAAATGCATTCGCCTGATACGCAAACTGCCAGATAGCAGCCCCTGCAGGATCCGTTACAGCCCTGGGCGTACCCAGCCCATCCGCATGCACGTAGCTCACCGAGCTGGCGCCACTCGAGGTATCCACCACGGCGACCGGCAGGTTCCCTAGCCAGATGTAGTCGCGCGAAAGGCTACCGTATTCACCGAGTAGCTGGCTCGCTTCATCGTACGCAAAACGCAGGCTACTGGCGGCTGGGAAGGTTACGGCTTTAGCCGTACGCTGCCCGAAGGCATTGTACGAATACGTCCCAACAGTACTCCCGTCCCGTTGCACAACCGTCATCCGATTGCGCCCGTTGTAGCCGTAACCAAACGTGCTACCGCCAACCACGCTTCCCGTCGTATTGCCATTGGCGTCGTACGCCCGAGAGGTATTACCGATACTGGCAAGGTGATGCGTTCCGGCCTGGTAGTTGTAGACACCCGTAGCGAGCCCACTAGCGGTCTTGCTCAAGCGGTCACCAGTCTTGCTATACGTGTAGGCCTCTTCCACATTGCCATTGCCATCGGTCAATCCCGTTAGGCGATACAGCGGGTCATAGCTGTAGCTCTCCACGGCAGGATTGGCGCCCGGCGCATTGCCCAAGGCAGTGATATTGCCCATCGCATCGCGTGCAAAGTGCAAGTTCAGCGCCGGACTCACCACGTCTGTGAGCGCGTAGTTGGCGTCATAGGTACGCGTGATGGTCTGACCATTACCCAACGTATAGCTGGCAATAGGTCCAAAGGGCAGGTAACTGATGGTAGTGACCACATTTCCAGCCCCCGCACCGCTTGTGCCTGGCGGCAGGGCAGTGACGCCGCTGATACGGCCGGCAGCATCGCGGCTGTACTGGATGGATGTCCCCGACGGCGTCAGCGTGCTGGCGAGGCGGTCGGCCAAGGTGTAGCCGTAGGCGGTGACGTCAGTGACCGTGCCCTGCGTCTGGCTCTTGCGCGTGACGTTGCCATGCGCGTCGTAACAGTAGATCGTGGTGACAGCGGTCTCGATGATGCGGGTGAGGCGACCGGTCGGGTACGAGGCCGGGCAGCCGGTGACGCTGTTGGGCTCGTCGTAGCCGTAGGCCACATTGAGCGAGCTGTCGGCATAGGTGGTGGCGGTGCGACGGTTGAGCGCATCGTAGGTGCTGTTGCTCACCGTGCCTTTGGCGTCCGTGCGCTGTGTGGCGTTGCCAGCGGCGTCGTAGATGTAGCCCGTGGCACCCGTGTCCGGACTCTGTACGCCGGTTGCGTTGCCCAGGCCATCGTAGCTGTAGGTGGTGTTGAGCCCGTCCGGATCGCCCACGCCTTCCAGGCGATCATTGGCGTCGTAGGCGAACACGCTTTGCGTGTTCTGCGTGGCGGTATCGGTGCCGTTGTAGTTGTCGATGGTGCTGACCAGGCGGTTCAGCCCGTCATAACCCTGCTTGCGCTGGACGCCGAGCGCATCGGCGGTGTGCACCAGGTTGCCGTTGGCGTCGTAGCTGTCGCTGTAGGTGGCGTTGAACACGGCGTGGCTCAGCCCGTCCGTCACCTTGGTGAGCTGGCCCAGCGTGTTGTAGGTGCGCGAGAGCGCGCGACGTACCGTGCCGCTGGGATCGAACGTCTGCTCCTGCGTCTTGTTGCCCGCTGCATCCAGCGTGTAGTGAATGCGATCGCCCAAGGCATCGGTGATGTCGGTGAGGCGATGGGCGGCGTCATAGGTGTAACTCACCGTGACACCGTCGGCATCCGTGATTGATGCCACCGAACCGTATGGCGTGTAGCCGATGGTGGTGACAGCGTCGCCGGAGGAGGGCGTGCCGTTGGTATTGGCGCGCGTCGTGCGCGTCAGCAGCCAGCCGCGCGGGCTATAGGTGAGGTCCGTGATGACGCCGTTGGTATCGGATTGACGAACCACGCGGCCGTTCTTGTCGTAGGCCACGAGCGTGGTGACTTGGCCCAGCGCGTTGGTCACCTGATACAGGTCGCCTGCGCGATGGCAGGTGCCGCCAGAGGTGCCGCAGCCGGACTCGTCCGTGGCCAGGTAGTAGCTGTAGTTGGTGATGTCGGAGACATCGGTGCGCGGACCATCGACGAAGAGCAGCAGGCCGACGAGCGGGCATTGCGTGGTGTCGATGGCGGTGCAGTAGGTGTAGCGCTGCTGACGCACGCCGGCAGGCGCATTGCCGCTGCTGCCGCAGCCGTAACTCAGGCTTCCGGGGACATTGGGGTCCGCCTCGCAACGTGCCGTGGCCTGACCGGAGTTGTTGTAGACCCATGAGTCGTAGGCGACGGTGTTGCCGCTGCTGTCGAGGACGGTACGGGTAAGCGGGACGCGCTGCGTGATGTCCCAGGTGAAATTCGTGGTGCGTTGAGTGGCCTGACCTTTGGCATCGATCTGCTGGGTCAACAGGGCGGCGCTGTTATAGGTGGTCGCCGTCGTGTTGCCGTTGAAATCGACGTAGCTGGTCGGATTGCTGTTGGCGTCGTACGTGCGCGTCTTCCAGGGCTGGCCGCAAATGGGGCCGCACGGCTGGCTGATCGAACTGGCGCGAACCAGGCCATTGGCGGTGGCATACCCCATGGTCATGGTGTTGCCTAGCGGGTACGTCACCGTCGACGTGCCATTGCTGCTGTATACGACGCTGGTTATCCCAATGCTGCCTCCAGCAAAGCTGGATGAGGTTCCGCGCCCCGTGCTGTCGTACGTGGTGGATTCATACCTGCTGCCGGATTCATCGATGACGCCGGTCAAGGCATTCGGAAGATTGGCGCCACTCGTCAGCGACGATTCGTTGTACGCGTACTGCAGGACACGCGTGTCGGGGTATTGCACAGACGCCAGATTGCCTGCCGTATCGTAGGTATATATCAACGTGCCGCCATCGGGCAGAGTGACCTGATGAACACGGGCATTGGCGTCGTACGCGAAACTAAGTTGCCGACCTTTCATGTCGGTGACAGTCAACAATAGTCCCGCCAATGGAGCGATCTGTTGTGACGTTTGGGCGGTACTGTACGTCAGCGAGATGCCGTTTCCTGTTTCATCCATGACTTGTTGCAGCAGGCCATTGGCATCGTACGTTTCGGTGTGATGGAGTGCTGCAATGAACGCGGAGTAGCCAACAGGATTGCCCTGACCGTCGTCCATTTCGACTAGCGTGTCCGTAACGTCTCGGGACGCGGTCCAAATCCCATTGCTCTTGGTGAAGAATTCTTGCTTTCCATCCGGGCGAAGCAATGCCACGGTCCCCGGGTAAACGATGACTCGAAGCGATCGGTCGAAACTGTGGCGCCAATGTGAGCCTATCGCCGACTGCGACGTTGAGGCATCACTGTTGTAAAAGCGACGAAGCGTAAGCCATTGGGATCCGGCATAGTCATCTTCTTGCCGATAGCTGTTCCCTGTAGCCGTATTGATAGGATCGCCAACGCTTGGATTGCCATCCGAAGGGGAGCCATACGCTTGTTGGCAGGTAGGTCCGCTTGTGGCCCCGATGTGACCTTCGCCACCATTACAGCCACCGCCATCGCCGACATTCTTGCGATTGTCGACGCCATATATCCAGATGAAATAATCATCGCTCGGGCCCAGATATAACGGCGTCCGCGGAGAACCATCATTGTTAGCAATTAGCCAAGTTCCAACCATAACGGAGGGATAGCCGTTATAGGTCGCATCGACGCATGCTTGACTGTGTGACCAATTGACCACTTTTCGAGACCCGTCTGCGGGCAGTCCGTACATAGAAACGCAGCCATTTACGGCGTCTGCGTGCGTTTGCACATTGATCCAGTTGTCCGCCCGCGCACCCGAGGGCCATAGCGAAAGCAAAGCAGACAGACACAGCAGTCGAAGGACTCCTTTTCTGACAACGTCCGCGCGACGCCGCATTGAACCTGTATAGGAAGAGGCTGTGCGCGAGCGAATCCAGCGCACAAGGGATGGCGTGCGAAGTTCCATTTCATTTCCCCTGATTGACATCTGAGCAAGCCGCGCCTTGGCGCTAGTCACAGGCAGATATAGCAAGGAATGGCAACTGCGCCACCCACCGATGCGCGAACTGGTTCACGATTTGAGCAGTGATATCTCTTACGACAGATGGCGTCGTATGCCATCAATCCGGCTTGCGGAAGGTCAACCCATGGTTGAAGACGAGAACCGAGGTCAATAAAACCGAGGTCAAAGTGGGCTTAAGTTGTGGTCGAAAAGGCCTGGGACAAAATGCCTCGGCAAGCACGAAAAAAGGCCCGACAAAAGTCGGGCCTTTTCTTTCAAATCTGGTACCGGTGATAGGACTCGAACCTACACGACATCGCTGCCAGTGGATTTTGAGTCCACCGCGTCTACCATTCCGCCACACCGGCATTGCAGCGACGCATTATGCCGGGTTCAGTGGACCGGGTCGAGCCCCAGTTGGCGGTCGGAGCGCTGGTACTGGTTGTGGCCCAGGGGCTGGAACACGGCGCAGTGGGTCATGGCGCCCGAATAGATGTGCAGGCTCACGGCGACGGCGTCGTCGCTCGGGTTGCGGATGGTGTGGTACTCGTGGGGCGGGATCAGGCTGCCGGCGGAGCCGGGGCCGGCCTGGATGGAGCCCACGGGCTGGAAGCAGTAGTTGCCGTCTTCGTCGGCGAGGCGCTCGTACTGGACCACTTCCAGGGCGCCGCTCCAGACGCCTTCCACGCACCACATGCCGCAGTGGTCGTGGATCGGGGTGCCCTGGCCGGGCCCCCAGGTCATGGCGACCACGCAGTAGCCGTGGTCCTCGCTGCGGTAGAGCTCGCGGCGGGCGTAGCGGCCTTCGGCGGTCTCGAAGACGCACTCGGGCAGCGTCACCTGCTGGCTGCGGATGAGGCTGCACAGGCTGTTGCGCAGGCTGTCGGTGACGGCGCGCGTGGTGTCCTGAGACACGGCCGCGTCGATGGCGTCGATGAGCTTGCGGGAGCCGGGGAAGTCCAGGGTAAGCATGGTGTTCTCGAGGTTCGTGCTACCCGGCCATCTTAGCAGCGCCGGCGGGGCGCCGCAGGCGGCTCGTTCAGAGTCCGCCGAGGAAGCCGCCTATGGCACGGCTGTAGTTGGGGATGTCAACCAGGAATGCATCATGTCCCTGCGGCGAATTGAGCGCCACGAATTCCACCGCGGCGCCGGCCGCGCGCAGGCCGTCGGCGATTTGTTCCTGCTGTTCCAGCGGGAACAGGATGTCGGTGCTCACGCCGATCACCATGGCCTTTTCCACGCTGATGCGCTTGAGGCCTTCCATCACGTTGCCGTTGCCGTACTCGGCCATGTCGAACCAGTCGCTGGCGCGCGAGAGGTAGAGATAGCTGTTCGGATCGAAGGTGTGCACGAAGCGTTGGGCGTGGCCTTCGAGGTAGGACTCCACCTCGAATTCGAGACCGAACGGATTGTCGTCGCGCTGCTCGGGATCGAGCCGGATGCGTGCAAAGCGGCCGTTCCATTCCATCGCGGAGCGGTAGGTGATCACGCCGAGTTTGCGCGCGATGCTCATGCCGTCGACGGGATAGTCGTCATCGGCATAGCGACCGTTGTTCCAGTGTGGATCGAGCCGGATGGCTTCGCGCTGCAGCGAGCGGATGGCGATGGCAAACGGCTGCGCCTGCGGGGCAGTGTCCACGCTGATATGCGCGCGCACGCTGCCCGGGTGCAGCACCATGTACGCCAGCGCGCTCATGCCGCCCATCGAGCAGCCGATCAGGCAGGCGAGCTGTTCGATGCCGAGGCTTTGCACGGCGACGTGCGCGGCGTTGGCCACGTCCTCCAGCGACAGCTCGGGAAAGTCCAGGCGATAGGCTTCGCCCGTGGCGGGATTGATCGATCGGGCGCAGGTGGAACCCTTGTCGCTGCCCAGCGAGTTCACGCAGATGACGAACCAGCGTGAGCTATCGATCGCCTTGCCCGGGCCGATCATCGCTTCCCACCAGCCGTCGGACGGATCTTCCGCGTTGGATGCGGCGTGCGCGCTGGGCGAGAGGCCGGTGAGGATGAGCACGGCGTTGTCGCGCGCGCTGTTCAACTCGCCCCAGGTTTCGTACGCCACGCGGGCCTCGCGCAATACTCCGCCTCGTTTCATCGCAAAGGGCGAGGGCAGGGCGCAGTAGCGGCGGGCGTCATGTGTCATTCGTGAACCTTGTCGATGCTGATCTTGATCGGCGACTGCGTGCTTACTGCGACCACGCCGGCATCGCCTTCCAGGTCGCCCGGCTGGGCGATGGCCTGGCCGCTCTTGCTGATGCGGGCGCCCACGAACACGCGCGGCACCGAGGATAGTTTGAGTTGCGGCGTCATGCCCATCGCATCGTTCAAAGTGACGGTGGCGGGCAGGGCGTTGGCGTCCAGCCTGGCCACCGCCAGCGGCATTGGCGGACCGTGCTCGGCGCGCGCGTAGACGAACAGCGTATCGCCCGCTGCAAGCTTGCTCTTGAGTGCTGGCGACAACGCCACTTGCACTTGCAGCGAGGGCTGCGCAGCGGCTGCGGCTGGCGTTTCCGCCGCGGTCTTGCCGGGGCTGTTGACGCGCGCATCGGCGACCGCGATCTGCTCGGCCACGGCCTTGGCCACGTTGGAGTCCGGATCCAGTTGCGGCTGCAGCTGGCGCCAGGTGGCGGCGGCTTGCGCGTATTGATCGTGCTGGAACTGGCTGATGCCGAGCAGCCACAGGCCACGCTGGCTTTGCGGGTCGATCTTCACGGCGCGTTCGAGCAGCTCCTGCGCGCGGCCGTCGATGCGGTGATCCTCGCGCAGCAGCGAATCGGCTTCGGCCCAGCCGACCATCGCGACGCTGTTGTCGGGATCGATGCGCAGGGCTTCGTCGTACGCATGGCGCGCATCGGAGGCGCGGTGCATCACGCTATAGGTCTGGCCCAACAGCATCCAGCCCTGCAGGTCGTCGGGTTTCTGCACGAGGTGTGCGTTCAATTCGTCGACCGCCTGGTCGATGCTCATGCCAGCGTCGGACTTGGGCACACCATCGAGCACGACGGGCGTGCCTACGGCGAGGTAGAGGCCGATGGCAGCCACGGGCAGACAGAAGGCCACGATCATGGAGAGCGCGAAGAGGCCACGTGGGCGGCCGAGTCGTCGTCCGTGACGGACCAGTGGCAGCAACACCAGCAACAGCGCCGCAACGATCATCGCCGCGGCGATCAGATAAAAAGCCAGCCTCACCAGTCGTCCCCTTCATCGGTCGGCTTGTCGTTGGCGACGGCGAGCGCAGCGCGACCGCGCCGGCGCACTGTCACCACCACCACGGCCGCACCGGCCAGCAAGATCACCAACGGTCCAAACCACAGCAGCAGCGTGCTGGTTTTCACCGGTGGGTCATACAACACGAAATCGGAATAGCGATCGACCAGGTATTGCTTGATCTCCTCGTCGCTCTTGCCCTGCTGCATCAGGTTGAAGACCTCGTGCCGCAGGTCGCGTGCGAGGTCGGCGTTGGAGTCGGCCAGGTTTTCGTTCTGGCAGACCAGGCAACGCAGTTCGCGCGTGAGGCTCTGGAAGCGCACTTCCTGGGCGTGGTCTTTGAAGGGCAGCGGGTCGATGGCCTGGGCGAAGGCGAGCCCGGCGACGAGGAACAACAGCAGAACCTGTGGGAGCGCACCCTGTGCGCGACGCCAGGCGGGCCGCTTCGTAGGATAGTCGCGCACAGGGTGCGCTCCCACAAAAAGGCGGCGGATCATGGCTGTTCCTTGGACAACGCCGCAATCGCCGGCTTCAATTCCTTCGCAATCACCTCAGGCGTCAACGGCCCAATCCGCTTGTAGCGGATCACGCCCTTGCCATCGACCAGAAAGCTTTCCGGTGCGCCATACACGCCAAAATCGATCGCGGTGCGACCTTCGCGATCGACGATGATCATGTCGTACGGGTTGCCGTGCTTGGCCAGCCAGTCCTTGGCGTCGTCCGGTGCATCTTTGTAGTTGTAGCCGACGACCGGCACGCCGATGGTCTTGCCTTCGGTCATCAGCACGGGATGTTCTTCGCCGCAGGCGATGCACCAGCTGGCGAACACGTTGATCAGATAAGGTTTGCCCAGCATCGCGTCCCGGCTGACTGTCTGCGCGGGATCATCGAGCTTGGGCAGCACGAACGCCGGCGCCGGCTTGTTGATCAGCGGCGACGGCACTTCGCGCTGGTCGTGCTGGGTATTCCACCAGATACCGAAGCCGAACAAAGCCACCAGCAACAGAAAGCCGAAGAAGGGAATCAGGCGGCTCATGCGCGCGACTCCTGCAGCGCGGTTGCCGGAATGGCTGCGGCCTCGGCCACACGCTTGGTGCGGAAGCGACGATCGGCAGCTGCGAAGAAGCCGCCCAGCATCATCAACAGGCCACCCGCCCAGATCCAGCGCACGAACGGCTTGTCGTAAAGGCGTAGTGCCCACGCGCCTTCCGGCTGCTTGGCATCCATGGGCTCGCCGAGCGCCACATACAGATCACGGAACAGGCCGGGGTTGATCGCCGATTCCGTCTGCACCTGGCCGCGCAGGTAGGTGCGCTTCTGCGGGTGCATCACGGCGACGGTGCTGCCGTTGCGCGTGACAGTGACCGTGCCTTGGTCGCCCTGCCAGTTAGGGCCTTGCGTGTGCTGCACGCCGTCGAAGCGGAACTCGTAGCCGCCGATGCTCTCGGTCTGGCCCGGCGCCACGCGCACGTCACGCTCCACGCTCAGCGCGTTGGTGAGCAATACGCCGGCAAGGAACACGCCCGCGCCGAAATGGGCGAGCAGCATGCCGGCCATCTCGGCAGGATAACGCCGGCCGGCGGGCATCTCGCGCCAACGCTTGAACACGTAAAGCAGGGTGCCGAAGCAGCACCACACTGCCGCCGCAGTGCCGGCGATCGCCTTGCTCTCGCCACTGGTGACAAATGCCGCGACGATGGCGCAGGCGATGGCCGCAAGACCTGCACGCCACATCACCTTCTTCAGTACAGGCACATCGCTCTTACCCCAGCGCAGGTACGGGCCGAATGGCAGCAGCAGCACCACAGGCAGCATCAGCAGGGTGAACAGGAAACCGAAATACGGCGGGCCCACCGAAATCTTGCCGAGATTCAGCGCATCGCCGAGCAAGGGGAACAAGGTGCCGAGCAGCACCATCGCCGCGGCCACGGTGAACATCAGGTTGCCGATAAGGATGGCTGTTTCGCGCGACACCACGGCAAACGGCTTGCCGCCTGCCACTTTCGGTGCGCGTATCGCATAGAGCAGCAGCGAACCGCCCACCACGATGGCTAGGAAGCAGAGGATGAAGAGGCCGCGGCGCGGATCCGAAGCAAACGCATGCACCGAAGTGAGCACGCCCGAACGCACCAGGAAGGTACCCAACAACGAAAGTGAGAACGCGAAAATGGAAAGCAGGATGGTCCATGCACGCAGACCGCCGCGCTTCTCCGTCACGGCCTGCGCATGGATCAACGCCGCGCCGACGAGCCACGGCATGAAGCTCGCATTCTCCACCGGATCCCAGAACCACCAGCCGCCCCAGCCGAGCTCGGCATACGCCCACCAGCTGCCCGCGACGATGCCAGCGGTGAGAAAGCCCCACGCCACGTTCGTCCACGGACGCGCCCAGCGCACCCAGGCCTGTTCCAGTTCGCCGCCCAACAGCGCGGCGATGGAAAATGCGAACGCGACAGAGAAGCCGACGTAGCCCATGTACAGCACGGGCGGATGGAACGTCATGCCCGGATCCTGCAGCACCGGATTGAGATCGCCGCCATCGGGCGGCATCGGCAACAGGCGTGCAAACGGATTGGAGGTGAAGATGATGAAGGCGAGGAAGCCGACGGCAACGAGACCCAGCACACCGAGCACACGCGCCACGAATACTTCAGGCAGGTTGCGGCTCAGCACCGCGAGCGCGAGCGTCCACAGGTTGAGGATGAAGATCCACAGCAGCAGCGAACCTTCGTGCGCACCCCACACGGCGGCGACGCGGTAGTACCACGGCAACGCGAGGTTGGAGTTGTCGGCGACGTACTGCACCGAAAAGTCGAACGACAGGAACGACCACACAAGCAGACCGAATGCGAGCGATACGAACACGGCCTGTCCCGCCGCAGCAGGGCGGGCCACCGACATCAGCGCGCGGCTTCCGGTCCAGCCGCCGATCAGCGGCAGTACGCCCTGCGCGAGCGCGAGCAGCAGCGCGAGGATCAGCGCGAGTTGGCCAAGTTCGGGCGTCATTGCGGTTTGTCCTGTCCGGCTTCCTCGTTCACTTTCTTGCCTACGTGGGCTTTGGCCATGGCGTCCTTCAGCTCTTTGGGCATATAGGTTTCGTCATGCTTGGCCAGCACTTCGGTGGCGATGAAGCGGGCGTTGTCCATGTGGCCGGTGGCGATCACGGATTGGTTGTCGCGAAACAGGTCGGGCAGGATGCCGGTGTATTCCACCGGCATCGAGCCGCTTGCATCGACCACGGTGAAGGTGACCTTCAGCGATTCCTTGCTGCGCTGGATCGACCCGGATTTGACCATGCCGCCAAGGCGGAAGGTTTTGTAGCTGGTGGCTTGTCCGGTCTGCACCTGGCTGGGCGTGAACAGGTAGTTCATGTTCTGCTGCAGGGCGAACACGATCAGCGCCACCGCCACCACGGCGGCGGCTATCACGAGTAGAACAATGGTAAGCCTGCGCTTGCGTGTGGGGTTCATGCTCATTCGCGTAGGTGCGTCTTAGGGCGCTGAAGGGTTGCGTTGCTGACGGGCCGCCTGACGCGCCATGCGGCCGCGCAGCTCGCGCAGGTTGCGGCGGCGGCGCAGCCACGGATTGATGTAGTCGGCGATCAGCACGATGAAGAACACCGCGTAGGCAGGCCACACATACATGGCGTAGCCGCCCATGGCGAAGAACGCGCTCATGCCTGTCCCTCGCGCTGTGCGATCTGCTTCACCCAGTCCTTGCCGCTCTCCATCGACAGCAGGTCGGTACGCACGCGACCGAACAGGCTGGCGACGTAATAGAACTTGGTGGCGGCCATCATGGTGAGCAGCGGCCACAGCATGGCGGTGCTGATCTTGGACGGACCGAGAATGCGAATCGTGGAACCCTGGTGCAGCGTGTTCCACCAGTTCACCGAGAAATGCACGATCGGCACATTGATGATGCCGATGATGGCGAGGAAAGCGGCGGCACGCGCACCCTGGCGACGATCTTCGAAGGAGTGATACAGGCCGATCACACCCAGATAAAGGAACAGCAGCACCAACTCGGAGGTGAGGCGTGCATCCCAGGTCCACCAGGTGCCCCACATCGGCTTGCCCCAAAGCGAACCGGTCACCAGCGTGACAAAGGTGAAGGCCGCGCCGATCGGCGCCGATTCCATCGCCACCACTTCGGCCAGCTTGATGCGCCATACCAGCGAAATAAACGAGGCCACCGCCATCAGTCCATAGATGAACAGGCTCATCCACGCGCAGGGCACATGGATGAAGATGATGCGGTAGGCGTCACCTTGCTGATAGTCGGCGGGCGCGAGCACCAGGCCGCCGTATAGCGCAACTGCACCCGTCAACAGGGCGAGGCCCAGGGCCCAGGGTCGCAGCGTGCCGGCAAACCGATAGAAGTTCGGTGGCGAGCTGAGCTTGTGTACCCACAAGGGTATCCAGTTGGCCATTGTCTTAAGCGTCCAGAGCTATGCGGAGGGCGGTGGCGCACGCCAGGGGGGCAAGCACCAGGGCCATGACCAGCGCGGCGCCCAGCCAGGCGATGGGCGCGAGCCACGGCAGCCCTTGTTGAGCCGCGGCGACAGCGCCGGCGGCAAAGATCACCACGGGTACGCACAGCGGCAGCAGCATCAGCGCCAGCAGCATACCAGAGCGCCTGCTGCCGGCCGTGAGCGCCACCAGCACGGCGCCGAGCAGGCTCAGCAGTGGTGTGGAGAGCAGCAGCGCATAGACCAGTACCGGCATTACCGCGGTCGGCAGATGCAGCATGCCCGCCAGTAAAGGCGCGATGACGATGAGCGGCAAAGCCGTAGTGATCCAGTGCGCAAGAATTTTCATGCCAAGCATGAGTGCCAGCGGCTGGGGTGAAAGGATGAGTTGTTCGAGCGATCCGTCTTCGATATCGCTGCGGAACATGGCATCGAGCGCCAGCAGCATGGCCAGCAGCATGGTCACCAGCACGGCGCCGCTGGCAATACGCTGCAGCAGCGCCTCCTCCGGTCCCAGCGCAAACGGAAACAGTGTGATGACGATCAGCGCATAAAGCACCGGCATGACGATGTCGCCACGACGACGCCAGGCCAGGGTGAGATCGCGGCGCAGGACGGCGACGCAGGCGGGACCGAGCGGCGCGTGATTCATGCGTGCATGCGCACCCGTTTCGGCTCGCCGTTGAGAAAGCTCACCGCACCATGGCTGGTGACCAGCGCGGCGCCGCCAGCGGCAGCGTGTTGGGTAAGCAGGCGATTGACCAGCTCAATGCCGGTGCGATCGAGGTTGGCGTACGGTTCGTCCAGCAGCCACAGCGTAGCCGGCAGCAACAGCAGGCGCGCAAGCGCCGCGCGTTTCTTCTGGCCGGCGGAAAGCCGGCGCACGGGTTCGTCTTCGTAACCGGCGAGGCCGATGTCGGCCAGTACGTCATCGACGCTGCGTCCATCGCGTGCGCCGTAAAGGCCGGCTGCAACGGCGAGGTTCTCCCGCGCGCTGAGATCGGACTTCAGCCCCAGGTGATGACCCAGGAACTGCGTGTCTCCCAGATGCTCGTCGCGCCGCCACGCCTGGCCGCGCCATTCCAGCGAACCTTCGTCGATATGCAGCAATCCGGCGAGGATGCGCAGCAAGGTGGTCTTGCCGCTGCCGTTGTCGCCCTCCACCAAGGCCACTTCACCCTCGTGCAGGCAGAAGTCCAGCGGGCCGAACACGGGTTCGTCCTGGCGGTAAAACGAGAGCGCCCTGGCCTCGAGCAGAGGCGGGGCGACGGCGGTGGAAGCGGTCATCCCTCGATTGTCCGCAATGCCCGGCAGGCTTGTCCATGCGGCGGGGTGACGCCAGCCAAATCAGCGATATCAGGGTGCATTTCTGGCGTGGCGGGCATGGCTCAGGCCGGCGGTGTGAGACGGAGCTGAGCCAGCGTCGCGCCTCCGCCGTGGACGTAGCCCATTTGTCCAAATCGCCGGGCCAGCGTGTCGAGTGCCGGGACATCCGGTCCGACCACCCAGAGGCTGGCCTCCTTCCACCGACCATCGGGGCTCGCGCCCGTTCCGGCGCGAATGACCACGGTTTCGGGCAGCGCGCGCAACTCGAACAGCAGGGCGCGCTGCGCGATCCGGTTGTCCGGGCGAGGCACCCGCTTGGAAAATGGATGCCATGCCGTGATGAAACCCCATGGCAAGTTCCGCGCGAGATCGCGCAGTTCCGCTGGCAAAGGTTGATCGATATGGATGGTCACCCAGCCGCCACGTGCCAGGCGCACCCGGTAATCGGTGGCCCGGTACGCGGCAAGCAGTGCCTCATCCATGCCGCAGATCGGGCAGGGCGGGAAGCGTGGCGCGCAGGGCGGCGACGGCGGCGTTCAGATCGACCGATGCCGCATCGGCCGAGCCACGCAGCAACTGGTCCAGCAGCACGTCCTGCGCGCGACCGCGCTCATAGGCATATGAGTACGGCAGATGGGTGAAGGTGACCATGCGATAGCGCGCCATGAAGTGTTCCGGCGCACGCTCGGCCAGCAGGGCGCCCAGCGCGCGCTTGGCGAGGTAGTGCGGATCGGCCACCGAGTCGCGCATTTCCACGTAGTTTTCCAGCGCCATCGCCGCGATGGCGTCGCTGTTTGGCTGGCGGATGCGCTGGAATTCGGCGAACACCTCGCCCGTGTCGTCCGGCGATTGGGCCAGCAACGAGGCGAGCACCACGGTGTCTTCAAAGCCGCAATTCATGCCCTGGCCGTGGAAGGGCACGATGGCGTGCGCAGCATCGCCGATCAGCAGCGCGCGACCGTCCAGATGCCAGCATTGCAGGTAGAGCGTGGACAGCGTGCCGACTGGGTGGCCGTCGTAATCGTTGGCGAAATCCGGGATCAGCGGCAGCAGGTCGGGGAAGTCTTGCTCGAAGAAGGCTCGCGCATGATGAGCGTCGCCCAGCGTGGCGAAGCTCGGATGCGGGCCTTGCGCCGGCAGGAACAAGGTCACGGTGAAGCTGCCTTCGGTATTGGGCAGCGCGATGCACATATAACCGCCGCGCGGCCAGATATGCAGCGCATGCGGCTCCAGCGCGAACTGGTCGTGGCCGCCGCTGCGGCTGATCAGATCGGCGCTGAGCCCGCCGGCGGAAGGAATTTCCAGCTCTTTATAGGCGTGGCCCAGCGATTCCACCCGCTCGCCCAGCGGCGAGTACGCGTTCATCGCGGCGCGCAGCGAGGAGCCTGCGCCATCGGCGCCGATCACGATGGGGGCGTCGAGCTCGCGCGACACGCCTTGTTCGTCGACCAGCTGCAGGCGCTGCCGATCAAAATCGGCATTGGCCAGCGACTGTCCAAAATGGAATTTGACGCCCGCGGCTTCGGCAGCATCCAGCAGCAACATATTGAGCGCGCCGCGGGAGACGGACCAGATCACTTCGCTGTCGTCGACGCCATAACGTTGCAGGCCGGAGCGACCGTCGGTGGTGTGCACCATGCGTCCGCGCATCATCACTGCGCGCTCCAGCACGTCGTCGGCAAGCCCAGCTTTGCGCAGCGCCTGCAGGCCGCGCTCGGCCAACGCGAGATTGATCGAACGACCACCGGTGAAGCCGGCGATGCGCGGGTCAGGGCGTTTTTCGAAGACGTCGACGACGAAACCGCGTCCCGCCAATTGCTGCGCCAGCAAGGCGCCGACCAGGCCGCCGCCGATAAGAGTGAGATGCTTCGCCATGGAGTCCCGCTGTCAGGTCGCAACGCTTAAAGCGCTGAGAGTAGCGTGTCGCGGGCGGGTGGGCGATGCGCAGTGCGGCAAGGCGGTGGATGGCCTGCGCCGGGATGGCGACCGTCCCTCAAAAACTCATGAAATACCCGCCGTTGACCGGCAGGTTCGCACCCGTGATGTAACCGGCGTCATCGGCGGTGAGGAAGGCCACTGCGCGTGCAATATCTCCCGGTGAGCCAAGTCGGCCGACCGGAATATCCGAGATGATCTGCTCGCGGATATCCTGCGGCACAGCGGCCACGAGCGCCGTATCGCAATAGCCCGGCGATACCGTATTCACGGTCACGCCCTTGCGTGCCGTTTCGCGCGCCAACGCCATGCCGAAGCCGTGCACGCCAGCCTTGGCAGCGGAATAGTTGGTCTGGCCGAACTGCCCGGTCTGCCCGTTGACCGAGCTCAGGTTCACGATGCGGCCAAAACCGCGTGTGGTCATGCCTTCCACCACGTTGCGGCACATATTGAAGACGCCATCCAGGTTCACCCGCATCAACTCATGCCATTGCTGCGGCGTCATTTTGCGCAGGCTGGTGTCACGGGTGATGCCGGCGGCGTTGACCAGGATGTCGACGCTGCCGTGTTGCCGTTCCACCCGACCAATCAACTCGGCGCACCCGTCGAAATGGCTGACGTCGGCAGGCTCGAATTTCACCGCACCATTGAGGTCGGCCAGCTCAGTCTGGAATGCGTGCAGCCGTTCCTCGCGCCCTGCCAGGTCGACGGCAATGACCTGTCGACCTGCCTGAGCCAGCTGTCGGCAGATTTCGGTGCCGAGCCCGCCAATGCCGCCAGCGACGATGGCAACGCGTGAGTTGCGAGTGTGGGAATTCATGTGAAGGACTCGTACACATGCCGCAGGGCAGCACGTGTTGTGCTGCAGCGGCGAGTGAGACGGCAGGAAGGTCGGCGCGTCGGCGCCGACCGCAGCGGATTAACCGGGCTTCTTGGTGCCGCTGCGCGGCGGCTGGCCCTGCGTGGCGGCGTCGATCAGGCCGCGCTGCATGTTGCGCCAGGCATCCATGTTGCGCTCGGTCAGGTCATTGAGCATGGACCAGGGCGTCTGGCCCAGCAGGCTGTTCAGCTGGGTGCGGAACTGCTGCTGCTGGTCGAGGAAGACCTGCAGGCTGCGCTCCAGGTAAGGCCCCATGAAACCCTGCAGCGAGTCGCCGTAGAAGCGGATGATCTGGCTGAGCAGCTGAGGAGAGAGCATCGGCTGCCCCTTTTCCTCATGCTCAGAGATGATCTGCAACAGCACCGAGCGGGTGAGATCCTCACCGCTCTTGGCGTCACGGACTTCGAAGGTTTCGTTGTCGAGCACGAGCTGACGGACTTCCTCCAGCGTGATGTAGCTGGAGATTTCCGTGTCGTAGAGTCGACGGTTCGGATACTTCTTAATGGTGCGCATCGTTTGTGCCATGCACACAAACTAACAGAAGGTATTGCGGCGCACCAGTCGCCCAAGTGGTATTAATTGCTGCACTGGCCAGTCGCAGCAATTCCTGTTAGATCAAATACCTGCTGGTTGTTGCAGGTTTGTGCCGGATTAAGAACGTTCCGGCACCGGTTAATGCCCGCCGGGGCCTCCTGCCGAGCCAAACGGCGGCTTGGCCAGCCATATCACCGGGATCAGCACCAGGAACAGGACGGCGCAGAGCAGGAAGATGTCGTTCACCGCCAGGGTGAGGGCTTCACGGTTAACCAGCTGATCCACGATGCCCAGCGCCTGGGTCTGGCTGTTCCCGGCATGGGTGAGCTGCGACAGGACCTGGGTGGCCGGCTGGCTGGCGCTGGTGACGTTCTCGCTCAGCGTGGCGTGATGCAGGATGCCGCGGTGCTGCCACAGCGTCACCGTCACCGCCGTGGACACGCTCGAGCCCAGTGTGCGGAAGAAGTTGGCCAGGCCGCTGGCGCTGGCGATTTCATTGGCGGGCAGTCCCGCCAGATAGATCTGGTTGAGCGGGATGAAGAAGCAGGGGATGGCAATGCCCATCACGAAGCGCGGCCACACCAGCGAGGTGAACGAGGCTGAGCTGTCGTACGTGGAGAACCAGTACGAGGTAGCAGCGAACACCACGAAGGCGAACGTCACCACCGCGCGCAGCTCCAGCCTGTGCATATTGCGCCCGAGGATGGGCGATAGCAGGAAGGCCAGGATGCCCACCGGCGCCGTGGCAAGACCGGCCCAGGTGGCTGTGTAGCCCAGGGTGGTCTGCAGCCACAGCGGAAAAACCACGTTGATGCCGAAGAACGCGAACATGCCCAGCGACAACGCCACCACGCCCGCGGTGAAATTGCGTTCCTTGAACAGGCTCAGTTCCACCACCGGGTGTTTGGCGTGCAGTTCCCACACCACCAGGAAGACTAGGCAGATCAGCGCGATCAGGCCCAGCGTGGTGATCATCGGCGAGGAGAACCAGTCGTGGTCGTTGCCGTTGTCCAGCATGAACTGCAATGAGCCCACGCCGACCACCAGCAGCACCAGGCCGATCACATCGATCGGCGACTGGTAGGTCTTGGTCTCGCGCTTGCGCAACAGTGCCCAGGTGATCACACCGGCGAGGATGCCCACCGGCAGGTTGATGTAGAAAATCCACGGCCACGAAAAGTTGTCGGTGATCCAGCCGCCCAGGATCGGTCCGAAGATCGGCGCCACCACCACGGTCATCGCCCATAGCGCGAGCGCGACGCCTTGCTTGGTCTTGGGATAACTCGCCAGCAGCAACGTGAGCGACAACGCCACCATCGGGCCGGAGCCGGCGCCCTGCATCAGGCGCGCAAACACCAGCATCGGCATCGAAGTGGCCAGGCCGCACAACATGGAGAACACCACGAACAGGCCGACCGATACGACAAAGGTCTTCACCTCGCCGAAGCGGCGCGCGATCCAGCCGGTAAGCGGCTGCATGATCGCGCTGGCCAGCGAATAGGAGCTGATCGTCCAGGTGCCTTCACTTGCGCTCACGCCGAGGCTGCCTGCGATATGCGGCACAGCCACGTTGACGATGGTCATGTCCAGCACTTCCATGAAGGTGCTGAAGGCGACGGCGATGGTCAGCAAGACCAGCGCGGTACCGTGCAAAGGCGGTAGCGGCTTGTCTTCGGTGGGGTTGGCGGCCATGGGATCGCTTCGTCAGTTCGCGTCGTGCTGGCCGAGGTTGGCCTGAATGATCTTCTGGGCTTCTTCGTCTGCCTTGCTGGCCATCTGGTCGTACACCGAGGTTGCCGCGATCGGCTGACCGTTGCCGAGCGCCGCATTCATGGCGCCCTTGTCATCGCTGATATTGACGGTGACATTGGTGGACAGGCCCACGCGCAACGGATGCTGGTCGAGTTCCTTGTCGTCCAGCGCAATGCGCACAGGCACGCGCTGCACCACCTTGATCCAGTTGCCGGTGGCGTTCTGCGCCGGCAGCAGGGAGAACACGCTGCCGGTACCCGCGCCCAGTCCGATCACTTTGCCGTGGAATTCGACGCTGCCGCCGTAGACGTCCGCCTCGACCTTGGCCGGCTGACCCACGCGGATATGGCGAAGCTGGTTTTCCTTGAAGTTCGCGTCCACCCACAGGTCGTGCAGTGGCACCACCGCCATCAGCTGCTGGCCGGGCTGCACGCTGTTGCCCACCTGAACGCTGCGCTGGGCGACGTAGCCGGTGACCGGCGCGTAGATGTTGTTGCGCTGTGCGGCGATCCAGGCCGAACGGTAATTGGCGCGCGCCTGCTCCACCGCCGGATTGGTGGCGATGCGGGTGCCTTCGATGGCGGCGTGCGAAGCCGCGGCCTGTGCCTGCGCCGCGTCGAGCGAGGCCTGTGCCTGGTCGACGGCATCGCGCAGGTGCTGCACCGTTTCCGGCGCTTCGGCCTGGGCGGCCACCAGCGGTGCGCGACGGGCAAGATCCGCCTGCGCCTTCTTGAGATCGACGCGGGCCTTGGCCACCTGGGCATCGGCGCTGGTCGCCGACTCGGTCTGCTGGCGCACCTGGCGCACGGCCTGCGCGAGCGCGCTGCTGGTCTGCTGCAGGCGCACGTCGGCGTCGGTGTTGTCGAGCTTCACCAGCACCTGGCCGGCTTCGACGCGCTGCGTGTCGTCAGCCAGGATCGCCACCACGATGCCGGGCACCTGCGCTGAAATCGCCACCTGGTTGCCGCCGACATAGGCGTTGTCGGTCTTCTCGCGGGTGGAGAACACGAACAGCCACAGCAGCAGCCATGCAACGGCGGCCAGCACAAAGACCGCGGCGACGATGAACAACGCGCGACGGCGCTTGACGGGATCCTTTGCCGCCATGCCGCTGTCGTTGTCGTCGTTGTTGTTCTTCTTGACGTCGGAATCAGTGGCGCTCATTCGGGGCGTCTCCGGAAAGGTTCAAAGGGGAAGAGGGGTGATCGCTGGATGCCTGTGCCGGCAGGCTGGCGCGGTAACCGCCGCCCAGGGCCTTGATCAGCGAGATATCGGTGGAGAGCGCCTGGCCTTGCAGGGTCACATCGCTGTCCTGCTGTTGCAGAAGGTCTGCCTGCGCACTCAGCGATTCGCGGCTGTCGCTCACGCCACGCTTGACGCGCGATTGCGCGTTGGCGAGCAGCTGCTGGTTGGCGGCGATTTCGCGGGCCTGTTCCTTGCGGCGATTCTGGATCTGGTCTGCGGTCAGGCTTTGCGTGGCGACGTCGCGCGCGGCGCTCAACACGGTGCTGTTGTACTGCGAGACGGCCGCGCCGAGCTGGGCCTTGCTCACGCCATGGTTCGCTTCCAGCAGACCGCCGGTGAAGATGGGCAGGTGCAGGGCCGGGGTCAGGCCAAAGACGCGGCTGCCGGCGTTGAACATCTTGTCAAGGTCGATACTCGACAGGCCTGCCATCGCGCTGATGCTGATGTCGGGAAAGAATTCCGCGCGCGCCACATCGGTCTGGCGCAGCGCCGATTCCACCTGCCAGAGGCTGGCGGCGATATCCGGACGGCGCGCGATCAGGTCGACGCCGACGTTGTCAGGCAGTCCGGTGGTGACCTCCGGCAGCGCGCGCGGCTGCAAAGCCGGCAATTGCGCGGGAGACACGCCACACAGGCTGGCGAGCGCGGCCTCACGAATGCGCGCGGAGCTTTCGAGCACCACCAGCATCTGCCGTGCGGACGCGGTCTGCGCCTTGGCCGACTGCACCGTGTCCGGACGATCCACGCCCTGCTTCACGCGCAGCTGCGCGATCTGCTCGAGCTGTTCGGCCGTCTTTACGGTCTGCCTGGCCAGGGCGATGCGGCTCTGATCGGCGAGCCAGCCGAAGTACGTGTCGGCGACATTGCTCTGGATGGCGAGTGCCGCCGCGCTGTGCTGTGCTTCGGCTGCATGCGCCTGATCCACCGCCGACTCGATGGTGTTGCGCTTCTTGCCCCACCAGTCGAAGTCGTACTGCGCCTGCACGCCGATATCGCCCTGGTTGTACCAGGTGAAGCCGAGGAATTTCGGCGGGATCAGGCCGGTTTCGCTGAGGCGCTGACGTTCGACCTGCGCGCTGCCGTTCACGCTGAGTCCGGCCTGTGCCGTGGCTGCACGGATATTCTGCTGCGCCGAATCGACGCGCGACTTGGCCTGGGCCAGATCCGGCGAATCCTGCATCGCCAGGTCGATCAGCTGATCGAGTTGCGGATCGTTGTACTGCTTCCACCACGCGGCGTCGGGCCAGCCGGCGCGATGGCCGGTTTGAAGGCCGGCCAGCGGAACGTCGTCGCGCACCGGTGGGCGATTCAATTTGGCAGGGATGGAGCAGCCCGCAACAGCAACAGCGATCGCGCAGGCAAGCAGCGCGCGACGGCCGAGTCCGCGGCGCAGGAGGGAGTGAGGAGTCATGGACCAGCGTCCGGCTGAGTGAGCGAATCGATGTTGACGGCGATCTGGCGCAGCAGGCGGTCGAGCGTGCGCTTGTCAGCGGCACTGAGCGAGGCGAAAGCGCCATGAACGTTGGGGAAGAGCGGAGGGAGAATCTTTCGCACGAGACGCTTGCCGGCCGTGGTGATGCTGAGCACGACGCGGCGGCGATCTTCTGCGCTGGTGGCCCGCGTGATCAGGCCGCCCTTGACCAGCACGTTGGCGATGCGCGTCATATTGGTGGCGCCTTGCTGCGCGTACTCGCACAACTCGGTGGGCGTCGCGCTGCCGGTCGGGCTGCTGTAGATCATCATCAGCGTGCGGAAATCGCTGTCGTTCAAGCCGTGCGGCTTGAGCTTGCTTTCCAGCTCGCCGAGCAGGGTGCCCCCGACCAGCAGCAACAGGCGCGTGAGCACGACTTCCTGGACGGGAAGGTCCGGGAAGATCTCGCTGACACGACCAATTCCCTCGTCCATATGGTCGAGGCATTCATGCATGCGCTTCATTTCACCAAAGAATAGTTCGCCAGTGAAGTAATTAGGCTAGCACTGGGTTCGAGCGACCCGCAAGGGTCAATCGAACCGGAACAGATTCCGGGCGTTGCGGGTGGTGGCTTCGGCGATGGCCTCGGGGCTGACGCCGCGGAGGTCGGCGATCACGTGCAGCACTTCGACCATGTTCGACGGCTCGTTGCGCTCGCCGCGATGACAGGCGCCGGGCTGGTCGGGTGCGTCCGTTTCCAGCAGCAATCGTTCGACGGGCATGGTCGCGACGATGTGACGAAGTCGTTGTGCGCGTTCATACGTCACCGGCCCGCCGATGCCCAGGTAGAAGCCCAGCTCCCATAGCCGCTCTGCCTGTTGCTGGCTGCCGGAGAAACTGTGAACCACGCCACGTAATCCGCCCATGCGGCGCATGGTGGAGGTGACTTCATCCATGGCGCGGCGCGCATGGACGATCACCGGCAGATCGAACTCGCGCGCTATCTGCAACTGCTGCTGGAAGTAAAACCGCTGCTGCTCGACGTCGAGTTCGGGCAGGAAATAGTCCAGTCCGATTTCGCCCACGGCCACAGCACGATGCGTCTTCAGCCAAGTCCTCAGCTCATCGAGATGCTCGGGACGATGTTCGTCGAGATAGATCGGATGCATGCCATACGCGGGGAGTACGCAGGTTTGGTCGGCCGCCAGCGAGGCAATGCGCGGCCATGATGCATGGTCGATCGCCGGAACCACGATGTGCCTGATGCCGGCGTCGCGGGCACGCTGGAACATGGCGTCCTGGTCGGATGCAAAACTCGCATCATCGATGTGCGCATGGCTGTCGGTGAGTTCGAGCACAGTACGGGGCTTCCTGAATTTGAAACAATGCGTGGCTTCGGTCTAAGCGAGCATTCAGTGACCCAGAGGTTCAATGATTGCGCTGGGATCGAATTCAAGCAGGAGCGGGGGCGCTCCGCTGGTCCCACTAGGAGAGCATTATGAACAGGTTGGTCGTTTCGGCGCTGCATGTCGGTTTCGCCGGTGTATTGGTGTTGGGTCTTTCGGCGTGTAATCGGGACGCGAATGCTGACGGTGGCGTGGGCGCCGCTGCGCAGCAGCAAGGGGCTGCCGATGGTGCCAAGTACGCGCGCGTGACGAGCGTGACGCCGGTCCGTGAGGCCGCGAGTGCGCCGCAGCAGGTATGTCATGACGAGGTGGTGACCACGCACAAGCCGGTGCAGGACACCCACCAGATTGCTGGTACGGCTATTGGTGCCGTGGCGGGTGGCTTGCTCGGCAACCAGGTCGGCGGCGGCAAGGGCCGCACCTTGGCAACGGTGGCAGGCGCGGTCGGTGGTGGCTATGCAGGTCATGAAATCCAGGCCAATCACCAGGCAAACGCCACCCAGCAAACCACGCAGCGTAAATGCACCACAGTGGCCGGCAGCGGTGGCGACAAGGTGGTGGCATACGATGTGAGTTACGAGTACAACGGCGTGACCCGCACTGTACGAATGGATCACGATCCGGGTGACAGGCTGCAGGTACAGGAAGGTGTGGTAGCCGTTTCCGACGCTCACTGAGGATTCACGCCATGCAAACACTGCTTAGACATTTGGCTGTCGTAGGACTTGTTTCCGCTGTTGCGCTGCTTTCCGGTTGCCAGACGCCACCGCAGCGCCAGGTGGCTTACAGCGGCGCTTCCAACCGTTGCGAGCAGTGTGGCGTGGTCAGTGACGTGCGGCAGATCCAGACCCAGAAGGAATCGTCGCCGCTGGGCATGGTCATCGGCGGCATCGCTGGCGGCGTGATCGGCAACCAGTTCGGTGGCGGCAGCGGCAAGGCCCTGACCACCGTGGCCGGTGCAGTGGCCGGCGGCGCCATCGGCAACCAGGTCGGCAAGAACAATAGCGGTCCCGACGTCGCATGGCAGGTCACCGTCAAGCTCGACGACGGTCGCTATGCCACGGTGACGCAGGCAGCTGATCCGCAGGTTCGCCCCGGCGACTACGTGCAGATCCGCAACAACCTCGTGTATCGGCTCTGACGTAAAGACGTCTGGACGTCCAAATGAAAAGGCCCTCGCGAGAGGGCCTTTTTTTTATTCTCTATGGGGTGGGGTGTGTTTAGTTGCTGACGGCGTAGAACGCATGTTCGCCGATGGTCTTGACGCGTTTCGTCGACCACGCGGTGGTGACGGCAAGCGTGGCGAAGTGATCTGCTTGCGGCACGTACACGGTGCGCTCTCCCTTTGGCAGGCTCCAATTGCTGATCGAATCACCAGCAATCTTCCACGCCTTGGTCCAGGAGTTCAGATCGGTCACTTCGAACGTGCTTGCGGTGGTTGTCAATGCGAATTGCCGCGGCGACTTGACCACCTCGCAAACATTGTCGCCCCAGGTGCCGCGATCGCGACGACGAAGAGCAACTTCGGCCACGGCGTACTGGCCGAGGGTCGATTCACTGCGTGCCTCGAGATACACCGTCGTGGCCAGGCAGGTCTGGTCCGCGAGGGGCTGGGGTAGCACGGACGCTAACCACAACAGCATGGAAAGTTTCATTGAGTCTGCCTCCAACGTGCTGTACGCGTGAGGTCGGTACTGCTGACTTCACGCGCCGTTGCGGTGGACGGGCGGGCAGGCCGTTCCACCTGGATTGATCGCCGCGACCGAAACTTGTGGTCAGGCGGTTTGCCACGGGATTGTGGCCAGTCGAGCGGCTGTTCCGGTGCCGCTCAAAACTTGTGGTGCTGCAAGGGCATAGATCGGGTACTAAGGACCGCGTTGCCTGCAACGTCAGCCGCGCCAAGGGGCGGCATTGGATACACCGACATCTCTGTCGGGTCGCGCTGATCCGGACCCCTCCGGTTCGTCGCGTATGTGGACACCCAGGGCAGTGGGTGTCTATCGAATTGGTTGGCGAGACTAGTGGCCGATTTCTGATCTGGCAAGTGCCTCGCAGTTCAGGTTCACGTCACACTCACATTGCCGTCTCGCTTCGTGAATCTTTGCGCCTGTTTGTTTCATCATGCAGACCAACTCTGCACGACATGCAAACGAATGCCTTCGTCAGTGTCGATACGCGATGCATCGTCAAGCGAATTCATTAGACCATCGTCTATGACTGCAAGCGCTCGAAAGGTTGCATCGTCATTCGCCACATCGAGCAATTGAATGCTGTTGTCACCGTTACGGTGCAGCACGGTGCCCCCGCTCACAAACTGCGACAATACGACGCAATGCATATGCCGCTTGTGCCCGCCGCGATAGTGCAGGCGCGCCACGATTTCCTGGCCGGGATAGCAGCCTTTGTCGAACGCAACCGCTTGCAGACGCTCGAGCGAAATAGCGGGCGGCAGCAACGCGCCCAATGCGTCATTCGGCAACCACGGCCAGCCTGCGCGAACTTGCAGCGCTCGCCACGCATCATCGGCAACCGCGGCGCCGACGATCACGCTGTGATCACCGCAACCGAACACGTACGCATCACCTTCACGATGCACGGCGTACGTCGTGAGTGCTGCGCCGGTGGCAAGTGCGCGCGGATCGGGCACGCTCAGTTTGACCTTGGAGCGAAACACGAAGCGTTGCAGCGATGCCGCCATCGACGATGCATCGCCGCCGCGCAACAGCAGCAGCAACGAGTCATCGGCAATACATGCGAGCTGGAACAAGGCAAGCACGCGGCCCTGGGCATCGAGCCACGCGCTGAACTGCCAGTGGCCGACGGCAAGCGACTGGACATCGCTGGTGAACTGGGCTTGCGCAAAGGCCGCGGCGTCGGTGCCTTCGATCAACAGGGTCTGGGCGGAGAGGTCGGTAGGCATAAGAAGGGGAGGTAAGGGCGGGCAGGGGAAGTCACAAGGGCCGCTGCCCTACTGACAGAGCAGCGCACCGTCGTCAAGGTTGTGCTGCATTAACGCAGGTATTACGCTTTTACGGCTTTCAAACACCATGTCCGATACCTCCTCCCAAACTGAGCCCAAACCCGCGTCCGCTCCGGTGGAGCAGGTTCCCGTGCCCGCGGTTCCGGCCACGGACAAGACTTCGACGGAGCGAGCGGCCCCCGATCCCACCCGCTACGGCGATTGGGAAAAGAACGGGCGCTGTATCGACTTCTGATTCGCCGCGCCGGCTCGGGTCGGCGTCGTCGGAGCGGGAAGGGCGGTAAAGGGCATCAGCGATTCCACCCAGGATAGCCGCCATGGCAGACACGCAACGACCGCTCTCTCCCCACATGGGCATATATAAGTGGCAAGTGCAGATGGTGACCTCCATCGTGCACCGCGCTACCGGTATCGCCCTCTCCGTCGGAACCTTGCTCGTGTTGTGGGGTGTGTTCTCCCTCGCCAGCGGCGAAGACAGCTATAACCAGTTCAAGACCTGCATCGGCAGCCCCATCGGCATGATCCTGCTGATCGGCTGGAGCTGGGCGCTGTTTTTCCACCTGCTCAACGGCATCCGCCACCTGATCCAGGACGGCGGCATGGGCTACGCCATTCCGCAGTTCGTCCGTTCCAGCTGGCTTTCGATCATCGGCAGCGTGGTGCTGACCATCATCGTGTGGGCCTACGTGCTGACTGCCGGAGGTGCCGCATGAGCGCCAACGGCCCGCAGTACGACGTGCGCAAGCAATTGCGCAACCCCTTGAAGCGCGCCCGCGGCCTCGGCTCGGCGCAGTCCGGTGTCGGTCATTGGTGGACGCAGCGCATCACCGCCGCGGCGCTGGTGTTCCTCGGCATCTGGTTTGTGGTGACGGTGCTGGGCGCCTTGCACGCCGACTACGCCACCGCGCGCGCCATGATCGCCAAGCCCTGGAACGCGCTGCTGCTGGTCGCCTTCGTGCTGGCCATGTGCTGGCACGCGGTGCTCGGCCTGCAGGTGGTGATCGAAGATTACGTCCATACCCGCTGGGTGGAGGTGTCCCTCCTGGTGCTGGTGAAGTTCATTGCAGTGCTCGGCACGTTGGCCACGTTGATGGCCGTGCTGCGCGTGGCGCTGGGAGCCTGATTCGATGGAAAGCTACAAGATCCAACAGCATAAGTACGACGTGATCGTGGTCGGCGCCGGCGGCGCAGGCCTGCGCGCCACCTTCGGCCTGGCCGAGAAGGGCCTCAAGGCCGCGTGCATCACCAAGGTGTTCCCGACCCGCTCGCACACGGTGGCGGCGCAGGGCGGCATCTCGGCGGCGCTCGGCAACATGGGCGAGGACGACTGGCGCTTCCACTTCTACGACACGATCAAGGGTTCGGACTGGCTCGGCGACCAGGACGCGATCGAATACATGTGCCGCGAGGCGATCCCGGCGATCATCGAGCTGGAACACTACGGCGTGCCGTTCTCGCGTACCGAGGAAGGCAAGATCTACCAGCGTCCGTTCGGCGGCATGACCACCCACTACGGCAAGGGCACCGCGCAGCGCACCTGCGCCGCGGCCGACCGTACCGGTCACGCCATCCTGCACACGCTGTACCAGCAGGCGCTGGCGCATGACGCCACCTTCTTCATCGAGTACTTCGCCATCGACCTCATCTTCGACGAAGAAGGTGTGTGCCGCGGCGTGCTCGCGCTGGACATGAACGAAGGCACCTTGCACTTCTTCCGCGGCCACGCGGTGGTGCTGGCGACCGGCGGCTACGGCCGCGCCTACTTCAGCGCCACCTCGGCGCATACCTGCACCGGCGACGGTGGCGGCATGGTGCTGCGCGCGGGCCTCGCGCTGCAGGACATGGAGTTCGTGCAGTTCCATCCCACCGGCATCTACGGTTCGGGCTGCCTGATCACCGAAGGCGTGCGTGGCGAAGGCGGTTACCTCACCAACTCCAACGGTGAGCGCTTCATGGAGCGCTATGCGCCCAACGCCAAGGATCTCGCTTCGCGTGACGTGGTCAGCCGCGCCATGACGATGGAAATCCGTGAAGGCCGCGGCGTGGGCGAACACAAGGACCACATCCACATCAACCTGATGCACCTGGGCGCGAACGTGATCCACGAACGCCTGCCCGGCATCGCCGAGTCGGCGCGCATCTTTGCCGGCGTGGACGTGACCAAGGAGCCGATCCCGGTGATCCCGACCGTCCACTACAACATGGGCGGCATCCCCACCAACTATCACGGCGAAGTGGTGCAGAAGCGCGGCGACGACGTCGATGCGGTGGTGCCGGGCCTGTTCGCCATCGGCGAAGCGGCTTGCGTATCCGTGCATGGCGCCAACCGCCTGGGCTCCAACTCGCTGCTCGACCTGGTGGTGTTTGGTCGCGCGGTGTCGCATCGCTGCGCCGAGATCATCAAGCCGGACACGGCCCACAAGGACCTGCCGGCCAGCGTTCTGGACAAGGCTTTGGCCCGTTTCGACGGCCTGCGCAACGCCAAGGGCAGCCTGCCGACCGCGAAGATCCGCGCCGAAATGCAGCGCACGATGCAATCCGATGCGGCCGTGTTCCGTACCGGCGAGTCGCTCAAGGAAGGCTGCGAGAAGATCTCCAAGGTGCGCGAGTCGTTCAAGGACGTGGGCGTCAGCGATCGTTCGCTGGTGTGGAACTCCGACCTGATCGAAACGCTGGAGCTGGCCAACCTGCTCGACCAGGCCGTGGCCACCATGTACTCGGCCGAGCAGCGTCACGAGAGCCGCGGCGCGCATGCCCGTGAGGACTTCCCCGATCGCGACGACCATGTGTGGCAGAAGCACACGATGGTGTCGGTCGATGAAGCCGGCAAGGCCGAGTTCGATTTCCGTCCGGTGCACATGTACACCATGACGAAAGACGTCGACGTCGTGCCGCCGAAAAAGCGCACTTACTGATACCCGGACTGGAGAGCCACTGTGGCTGAGTTTTCGCTTCCTAAAAATTCCAAGGTCCAGCCGGGCAAGCACTTTCCCGCGAAGGACGCCAAGAAGCCGCGCACGTTCCGCATCTATCGCTGGAGCCCGGACGACGGCCAGAACCCGCGCATCGATACGTATGAAGTCGACATGGCTTCGTGCGGCCCGATGGTTCTGGACGCGCTGCTGAAGATCAAGAACGAGATCGACTCGACGCTCACCCTGCGCCGTTCGTGCCGCGAAGGCATCTGCGGCTCGTGCGCGATGAACATCGACGGCACCAATACGCTGGCCTGCACCAAGGCCATCGAGGATTGCGCCTCGGGCGACGTGAAGATCTATCCGCTGCCGCATATGCCGGTGGTGAAGGATCTGGTGCCCGACCTCACGCACTTCTACGCCCAGTTCGCCTCGATCAAGCCGTGGCTGCGCACGCAGAGCCCGGCACCCGCCGACAAGGAACGCCTGCAGTCGCCGGAAGACCGCAAGAAGCTCGACGGCCTCTACGAGTGCATCCTGTGCGCGTGCTGCTCGACCAGCTGCCCGAGCTACTGGTGGAACGGCGACCGCTACCTCGGTCCGGCCATCCTGCTGCAGGCCTATCGCTGGATCATCGACAGCCGCGATGAGGACACCGGTGCGCGTCTGGACGATCTGGAAGATCCGTTCAAGCTGTATCGCTGCCACACGATCATGAATTGCGCCCGCACGTGCCCGAAGGGTCTGAACCCGGCGAAGGCGATTGCGGAGATCAAGAAGTTGATCGTCGAGCGTCGGAGTTAAGCTGTTGCTCTTTCCCTCTCCCTCCGGGGAGAGGGCAGGGTGAGGGGCGGGTGCTTGAGAAAGCCTTCCTTCGTGCCTTGGTTGAACTGAGGCAAGATTGACCCCTCACCTCAATCCTCTCCCCGGCGGGGAGAGGAAGTCACTAGGAGGCGCCGCGTTTTATGGACGAAGCCCGCATCAAACGCCTCCGCTGGCGCACCCGCCGCGGCACCCGCGAGCTCGACGCGCTGTTCGGTGGCTGGCTCGACGAACGCTTCGCCAGCGCCGACGAGGCCCAGCGCCAGGCCTTCGATGAACTGCTCGACGCGCAGGACCCGGACCTCTGGGACTGGGTGATGGGCCACGCCAAGGCGACGCGTCCCGACTGGCAGGCGATCATCGATGACATCCGCTCCCGCCATCGGCTTTGAATACCGGCCCTCGCGCTGGCTGGGGCGGCTTCTCTGGTTCCTCTCTGCCCTCGCCACACTGGCCGTGTGGATGTGCGCTGCGCCGTGGCCTGCCAGGCTCGCCATCAGCTTCGCCATTGGCCTCGCCCTCTGGCGCACGCTTGCGCGCTGGTCCGACGCACCGCTGCAGGCGGCTGGCTGGGGGCGTGATGGCGGCTGGAGCCTGAGATTGCGGGGTGAGCAGGACGGGGCGGCGACCCTGGCATCGTTTCGGGTGATCGGCGAGCAGCTCGTATGGTTGCGGCTGTCGCTGGCCGATGGGGGGCATGCCAACCTGCTGCTGGCGCCCGACAACAGCGACGCCGATATCCGCCGCCGGCTGCGCATGCGGCTGGCCCAGGTCGAGGCATCGGGCACTTACGCCTCTGGCCGCGGTCCTACGGTTTAGCCGCGTTACAGGCGATAATCGTCAGCATTCGGGCGGCCAGCCCCTTCGATACCCACAAGCGACCGCCCTAATGTTCCGACCGCTAGAGCTTTTTATTGGCCTGCGTTACACCCGCGCCAAGCGTCGCAATCAATTCATCTCCTTCATCTCCACCGTCTCCATCGTCTGCATCGCCATCAGCGTGACCGCGCTGATCACGGTGATGTCAGTGATGAACGGCTTCGACGACGAGCTGCGCTCGCGCATCCTCGGTGCCATTTCTCATGCCACGGTTTCCGGCATGCCGGGCGAAGCCGTGCAGGACTGGCCGCGGGCGGTGAAGATCGCTGGCGCCAACAAGCATGTGCTCGGCGCCGCGCCTTACGTGGAGAGCGAGGCCTTCCTGCAGGCACGCCGTTCCACCGGCGGCTTGCTGCGCGGCATCGAACCGGCGCAGGAGCCCAAAGTCTCCGACCTCGATCAGCACATGGTGGAAGGCAAGCTCACCGAGCTGACGCCGGGCAGCTGGCACATCGTGCTCGGTCGCGAACTGGCCATGCAGCTGGGCGTGTCGGTGGGCGACAAGGTCATCGTGGCCGTGCCGGCATTCCAGTCTTCGCCGATCACGGGCAGCGTGCCGAATCTGCGCACGTTCACCGTGTCGGGCGTGTTCGAAATGGGCATGCAGGAATTCGATTCGGGTCTTGCGCTGGTCAACATGACCGACGCCGAGCGACTCAATCGTTTGGGCGGTCCCACCGGCATCCGTTTGAAGCTCGACGACATGTTCAACGCGCGCGAAGTGGCACGCGAACTTGCCGATCAGCTGGGCCAGGTCTACCGCGTGGATACCTGGATGGACAGCCACGCCAACTTCTTCTCCGCCATCTCGATGGAGAAAAAGGTGATGTTCATCATCCTCTCGCTGATCATCCTGGTGGCGGTGATCAACCTCATCTCGATGCTGATGATGCTGGTGACCGACAAGCAGGCGGATATCGCCATCCTGCGCACGCTCGGATCCACTCCGCGCAGCATCATGGGCATGTTCATGGTGCAAGGCGTGCTGGTCGGCTTTGTCGGCATCGGTTTCGGCGTGGGCCTGGGTTCGCTGCTGTCGTGGAAGCTGCCTGGCATCGTGAAGTGGATTGAACACGTCACCGGCGTCACCTTCCTCTCGCCGGACGTCTATTACATCAGCGAGCTGCCGAGCAAACTGCTGGCGAGCGACGTGGGCTGGGTGGCACTGATCACCTTCCTGTTCTCCTTGCTGGCCACCCTCTATCCCGCTTGGCGTGCGTCGCGCACCCAGCCCGCGCAGGCGCTGCGTTATGAATAAGCCGATGAACTCCGCCAATGACGTGGTAATGCGCGCAAGCCATATCGCCAAGACGTATGAAGAAGGCGATCTGAAAACCGATGTGCTGTCCGACGTGAGCTTCACCCTGAAGCGCAGCGAGACGCTGGCCATCGTGGGTGCTTCGGGCTCGGGCAAGAGCACGCTGTTGCACATCCTCGGCGGCCTGGACACGCTGACGCGTGGCGAAGTGGAAGTGGAGGGACGCAACCTCTCCAGCCTTTCCGACGCCGAGCGCGGCCGCGTGCGCAATCGCTCGATGGGTTTCATCTACCAGTTCCACCATCTGCTGCCGGAATTCACCGCGCTGGAAAACGTGTGCATGCCGCTGTTGATCCGCGGCGTGGCCATCAGTGAAGCGGAACGCCAGGCGGCGGCGCTGCTGGGTCGGGTGGGACTGGGCCAGCGCTTGAATCACAAACCGTCCGAACTTTCGGGCGGCGAGCGCCAGCGCAGTGCGGTGGCGCGCGCCCTGGTGACGCGTCCGGCCGTGGTGCTGGGCGACGAACCCACCGGCAATCTCGACGAAACCAATGCGGCGCAGGTCTACGACTTGATGATCGAGCTCAACCGCGAGATCGGCACCAGCTTCATCCTGGTCACTCACGATAACCGCCTCGCCAAGCGCATGGATCGCACGCTTGAGCTGCACAACGGCAGCCTGGTGGAGAAGATCCACGCCTGACGACCGAGGTCGCCGCAAGGCGGCCTTCGTGTTTGAGGCCTACAGGTTTTTCGGCGCCGTCGTTGCCTCGCACGCATTAACCTGATCCCTTCCGCAGGAAAGGGGACGGCATTGCGCAAGGACGGCGCGCTGGTACCGGCGATCATGTTGCTGCTCGGCGTGCTGGTCGTGCAGTGGCTGGTGGTGTTGCCGTCGGCCTGGTTCTGCGGCGCACTCGCCGTACTTGCATGCATCGTGCTTCGTCTGGGCGCCCATGGGCGTGCACTGGCCTGGTGCCTGTTCGGCATCGCCTGGGCGTGCTGGCGTGGCGGCGCCGCGATGGACGCGCGTCTGCCGCGCGAGCGGGAAGGGCAGGACATCACCGTCGTGGGTCGTGTCGACGATCTGCCAATCGTCGGCAACGACGCCACCGGCTTTTTGCTCAACATCGAACATGCCGCATTCGGCGATACGCTGTTGCCCTTGCACGGACGCGTGCGCGTGAATTGGTATCGCGACGCTCCCCAGATACCACCATGCAGCCGCTGGCAGCTCAGCTTGCGCCTCAAGCGTCCACGCGGGTTGGTTAATCCCGGCGGCGCCGACGGCGAACGCAGCGCACTGGAGCGCCACATCGTGGCGGTGGGTTACGTGCGTGACGGCGAGGATAATCGGCCACTCGAAAGTCCAGGTTTCTGCATCAACCGCGTTCGCGCTGCGATCAGTCGCGGGATCGCTGCGCGTGTGAGCGATCCACACGATGTGGCCTTGCTGCAGACATTCTCCGTGGGTGATACGCGAGGTTTGAGCCAGCACGATTGGGAAGTGGCTCGTGCAAACGGCATTCCACACCTCATCGCCATCTCAGGTTTTCATGTCGGCGTATCGGCGTTGTTTGGCGTGTGGTTCGCGCGCCTGATCTATCTGCTGGTGCCGCGTTGCGGATGGCGACTTCCGAGAGTGCAGGCGCAGGCCATGGCCGCGCTGGCAGCGGCAGGGGTGTACAGCGCATTGGCGGGCTTTGGCCTGCCGACGGTGCGCACCTTGTTGATGATCGCCATCGTGGCGCTGGCGCGATGTTCCCGGCGTCATCCGACGGGAGCGCAGACACTCTCGCTCGCGCTGTTGGCCGTGTTGCTGATGGATCCCTTGTCGGTATTGTCGGCAGGCTTCTGGTTGTCGTTTATCGGCGTGGCGTTCCTGATGGTGAGCCTGTCGATACACGGCAAAGGACTGCGCGGCTTCCTGCACGAGCTGTCCGCCGGTCAGTTGGTGATGACGCTGTCACTGTTGCCTTTGACGATGTGGTTCTTCGGCGAATCGTCGCTGGTGGGGGCGCTCTCGAATCTCATCGCCGTGCCGTTCGTGAGTTTCGTCATCGTGCCCGCCGCGCTGATTGGCATGATCCTGCTGGGGATCTGTCCACCGTTGGCGCAACCGGTGTTTGTCGCTGCGGCGTGGCTGGCGCACGCGCAGTGGTGGTTGCTGGAGCGGATGGCGACTTGGCCGGGCGCGCATTGGTATCTGCCCGAAGTGAGCGGCTGGGCCCTGCTGCTGGCGACCACTGGCGCGTTGTGGCTGTTCGCACCGCGCGGGGTGCCCATGCGATGGCTGGGCGGCCTGCTGTTCCTGCCACTGCTCTTTCCGCAGCGTAGCCTGCCCACACAAGGCGGCTTCCAGTTGTGGATGCTGGATGTGGGGCAGGGTTTGTCCGTGGTGGTTCGCACCGAACATCACGCACTCGTCTACGATGCGGGTGCGCGCTATCCGTCGGATTTCGACCTGGGCGAGGCGGCGGTGCTTCCTTCATTGCACGCGCTCGGCATCAAGCACCTCGACTTGATCGTTGCCAGTCATGCCGACAACGACCACGCAGGCGGCATTCCAGCCGTTGCCGCTGCATTTCCCGCAGCGGAACGCATCTCGGGTGAGCCTGAGCGATCGCCTGTGCCGATGGCGGCATGCGAGGTTGGCAGGCGCTGGCAGTGGGACGGCGTGAGCCTGCGCGTATTGCCCTCGGGCGGGAGCGGTGGCCCGGCCAATGACCGCTCCTGCGTCCTGCTGGTGGAAGGGGCGGCCGGCCGGGCGCTGCTGACCGGCGACATCACGGCAGCCGTCGAGCCCACAGTGGCCTTGTCACTGCGGCCGGGACCTCCTTTGGTGATGACGGTGCCGCACCACGGCAGCAAGACTTCATCCAGTGCGAGCTTCATCCAGGCGATCTCGCCCGAGCTGGCGCTGGTCTCGGCGGGCTGGCGCAATCGCTTCCACCATCCCAGCCCGGTCGTGATCAAGCGCTACGACGAGGCCGGCGTGCCATGGCTGAACACCGCGACCGCCGGGGCCATCCAGGTCGATGTGCCGCCGGATCGGCCGCCCCATGTCGCGGCCACCTGGCGGCAACGCCAGTCTCGCTACTGGCGCGAATAAGCCCGGGACCTTGCCGAACGCCACCGCAGGCCCCAAAAAGGCGACTTTCGCAACTGCCACCGGTGCCGCGGAACGGCCGGACGAGACTGTTATGATGCGTCCCTCCTGACTGGCGAAGTGGCTCGGAGTCGTTGTGCTGGATATCTTGATGGCTGGTGGCTGGGCGATGCTGCCCATCCTGATCTGTTCGGCGGTCGCCCTGGCGATCGTGCTGGAGCGTTGCTGGACCCTGCGCCGCAAGTCGGTGCTGCCGCCCGGCCTGGGCGAGGAAGTACGCAACTGGGCCCGCTCGGGCCAGGTCGATCCGAGCCATCTCACCACCCTCGCCAACGGTTCGCCGCTGGGCGAGCTGCTGGCCTCGGCGCTGGCTGTGCGCAACCGTCCGCGTGAACTCATCAAGGAGCGCATCGAGGACACCGGTCGCCATGTGGTCCATCGCATGGAGCGCTATCTCAATACGCTGGGCACGATCGCACTGATCGGCCCGCTGCTCGGCCTGCTCGGCACGGTGATCGGCCTGATCCGCATGTTCATGGAAGTGCTGCACGGTGGCGTGGGTGATCCCATGAAGATGGCCGGCGGCATCGGCGAAGCGCTGATCTGTACTGCCACCGGCCTGATCGTCGCCATTCCCGCGTACGTGCTGCATCGCTATTTCCGCTCCAAGGTCGCTGGCTACTGCGTTGAAATGGAAAAGCAGGCCACCGAACTGCTCGACGAACTCACCATCAACCAACCGGCTCCTGCGCCCCGCACGCGTGCGCCGCGCGCTGCCGCTGCCGAGTCGAGCGCGAGCTGACGCATGCGTATCGGCAACGACCGTCGGCAAGACGACTTCGAGATCAACGTGATCTCGCTGATCGACGTGCTGCTTACCCTGCTGATGTTCTTCGTGTTGACCACCACGTTTATCCAGCACTCGCGGCTGCAGGTGACCCTGCCCAAGGCCAGCGCGGAAGAACGCGACATGCAGGCACCCGCGCTCACCGTGGTGGTGGACCGCGACGGCCACTTCTTCGTGGGCAGCGATGAAGTGCACGGCGAAGGCGTCGAGCCGCTCAAGCAGGCCATCGGCAACGTGGCCGGCGACGATCGCGAGCGCCAGGTCACCATTCGCGCGGATGCCATGACCCCGCATCAAAACGTCGTCACCGCCATGGATGCTCTGGGCCAGCTTGGCTTCACCAAGCTGTCCATTGCCACGACCCCCAGTCAGGCGGATAGCGCTCAGTGAGTAACGGCAAGGTCAAGATCTGGGACGCGCACACGCGCCAGATCTACAAGCGCCTGTTTGGCTACACCCGGCGCTTCTGGGTGGTGGGCGTGATCGCCATCGTGGGCATGATTGTCGACGGCGGTGGCCTGGCGGTGTTCACCAAGCTGCTGAAGCCGATGATCGACAAGCTATTTGTCGACAAGGATCCGGTGCTGATTTTCTGGATGCCGATCTGGATCGTGCTGATCTTCCTGGTGCGCGGTGTTGGCACCTTCGCCAGCAGTTACGGCGTGTCCTACATCGGCCGCAACGTCGTCAACGCGATGCAGCGCGACGTGTTTGGCGCCTATCTGCGCCTGCCGGCGACGTTCTTCGGCCAGGAGCATTCCGGGCACCAGGTTTCGCGCATCACCTATACCAGTGAACAGGTCGCATCCGCCTCGACCGACTCGGTGAAGGTGGTCGTGACCGAAGGCGTCACCGTGATCGGCTTCATCTACGTGATGCTGAGCACCAGTGCGTACCTCACGCTGGCCTTGTTCGTGATGGTGCCGCTGATCATGCTGATCGCTGGCATCGTCAGCCGTCGCTATCGTTCGATCAGTCGCCGCATCCAGGGCATGATGGGTTCGGTGACCGGTACTGTGGAAGAATCGGTCGAGGCGCATCGCGAGATCCGCATCTACGGTGGCCAGGAGCAGGCGGCTGCGCGCTTCAGGGAGGTCACTGACAGTACGCGGCGACTGAACCTCAAGATTGCCTCCACCAATGCGCAGTCGAGCACGGCGATCCAGACCGTGGCCGCGCTGGCGCTTGCGGTGATGGTGTTTCTGGCGACGCGACCGTTTGAAATCCAGCATATGTCAGCCGGTGTGTTCATCACCGTGCTGACCGCCATGGGCGGCATGATGCCGTCGCTGAAGCGGCTGGCGAATATCCAGTCGAATATCCAGAGCGGCATTTCCGCGGCCGAAAACCTGTTCGAGATCATCGATACGGCGCCCGAGGTGGACGTGGGTACGCGTGTGTTGGAACGCACCCAGGGCGATATCCGTTTCGAGAACGTGGGACTGGTGTATCCGCGTGGCGAGTTCGAAGCCTTGCGCGGCATCAACCTGCACTGCGCGCCGGGCACGGTCACGGCCTTGGTGGGGCGTTCCGGCAGCGGCAAGAGCAGCCTGGTCAGCCTGCTGCCTCGCTTCAATGCGCCCACGACGGGGCGCATCCTCCTTGATGGCGCTGACTACGAGAGCATCACGCTGGCGTCGTTGCGCCGGCAGATTGCCTGGGTGGGGCAGAGCGTGGTCTTGTTCGACGGCACCGTGGCGGAAAACATCGCGTACGGCGAACTTGCCGGTGCAAGCGAGGCCGACATCATCGCGGCCGCGCAGGCCGCCAACGCATGGGAATTCATCCAGAAAATGCCGCAAGGCATTCATAGCGTGATCGGGCAGGGCGGCAATCTGCTTTCCGGCGGTCAGCGTCAGCGCCTGGCCATCGCCCGCGCGATCCTCAAGAACGCACCCATCCTCGTTCTGGACGAAGCGACCAGCGCGCTGGATACCGAATCCGAGCGATTGATCCAGCAAGCGCTGCAGGGCCTGATGAAGGACCGCACCACGCTGGTCATCGCGCATCGCCTGTCCACCATCGAACACGCCGACCAGATTGCCGTGATGGACCAGGGCCGCATCGTCGAGCGCGGCACGCACGCCGACCTGCTGGCCTTGAACGGCCACTATGCAGCGCTGCATCGCATGCAGTTCCACAGCCAGGCCAGTGACTGAGGCCATGGCATGACGACGGCCGAACGTCTCCAATCGGCTTGGTACGGCGCAGTGCCTGCGCCATGGTGGACGGGGCCGCTGTCGTGGCTTTACGGCGCGCTCACTGCATTGCGGCGCTCTCTGTATCGCATCGGCGTTCTGCGCAGCACACGACTGACCGTGCCGGTGATCGTGATCGGCAATTTGAGCGTGGGCGGCACCGGCAAGACACCCTTGACGATTGCCCTGGCCGAAGGTCTGCGCGAGCGCGGTTACACGCCGGGCGTGGTCAGTCGCGGCTACGGCGGCACGCAAAAACTTCCCCTCTTGTTGGATGCATCGGCCGAGCCATCGCAAGTCGGCGATGAGCCCTGCCTGATCCGCGCCAGTGGCGTGCCGGTGGCCGTGGGGCGCGATCGACCCACAGCGGCGAAGCTGCTGATCGACGCCGGTTGCGATGTCGTGATCGCCGATGACGGTCTGCAGCACTATGCGTTGGCGCGCGACCTGGAGATCTGCGTCATCGACGGCGTGCGTCGCTTCGGCAATGGCCGCTTGTTGCCGGCCGGTCCTTTGCGCGAGCCGATGTCGCGTCTGCAGAAGGTCGACTATCGCGTCTGCAACGGTGGTGCCGTGGCGCCCGGCGATATCGCGATGGAATTGCACGGCGGCATGGCACGCGCATTGGTCGACGATCACGCACAGCCACTGGCGGATTTCGCCGGCCAGACCGTGCATGCAATCGCCGCGATCGGAAACCCGGCGCGATTTTTTGCAAGCCTGCGTGCGCAGGGCCTGCAGGTGATCGAGCATCCGTTTCCCGATCACCACGCCTTTGTGCCAAACGATTTTCCGTTCGACGGCAAGCCAGTCCTGATGACGGAAAAGGATGCCGTGAAATGCCGGACTTTCGCGCAGGCCCATTGGTGGTCGGTGCCGGTGCGGGCGGTATTGCCGAAAGCCTTCTTCGACGACATCGACGCGCGCCTGCGCCGCTGACCTTACTGACGTCAGCCAAGAAAAAAGCCGGTCTTCGCAGACCGGCTTTTTGTTTGAATCGTGCAGCGACTTACTGGATGCGCGTGATATTGCCCTGCGGATCGATCTGCACCAGATCGCCGGTGCGGATTGCGCTGGCATCGGGCACCGTCACATTGGCATAGGAGCCATTGCCCATGCGGATGCGCAAGCTGTAGCTGGCGTTCGGACGGCCGCTGTTGGCGCCGATGCGGTTGCCCGCATAGCCGCCGCCGACGGCGCCGGCCACCGTGGCCAGGGTGTTGCCCTTGCCCTTGCCGACCTGGTTGCCCAGCACGCCGCCGGCGATGCCGCCGATGATGGTGCCGGCCATGCTGTGGTCGTTGCCCTGGGTGATGTTCTGGTCGATCGACTCCACCGTGCCGCACTGGTCACAGCGGATATAGATGCCGTCGTTGCGAACCAGCACGCCGTTGCGCGCCGGCTGCTGGGACTGGGCACTGGCGGCAAACGGGCTGATAGCCAGCAGGGCTGCCAGGGACAACACGGCGATACGGGGGGTGAACATGGACTCTCTCTCTCCATTGGGTGGGCGTTGCGTCACCAGTCTAGCGAGGCAGGCTGAATGGCGAACTGAATGATCCGACAAAGACCCTCTATCATGTGCACTTTTCCGGCCGACTGCCGTGACCCCTGCGGCACGTTGCGAAAGCCCTGCACCATCGGAGCTGTCATGAGCCTTATCCAAGTCCCGGTTTCTTACGGCGAGCTGATCGACAAGATCACCATCCTGGAAATCAAATCCAAGCAGATCACCGACGCGGCCAAGCTGGCCAACGTGCGCACCGAGCTGGACCTGCTCAACACCACCTGGGCCAGCCATCCAGCCTCGCAGACCGACATCACCGCCGAACGCGCCCGCCTTCTGGCGGTGAACGAGTCGCTGTGGGACATCGAGGATCGCATCCGCCTGAAGGAAAAAGCCCAGGCCTTCGACGCCGAGTTCATCGAACTGGCCCGCGCGGTGTACTTTCAGAACGACGACCGCGCTGCAGTGAAGCGTGAGATCAACCTCAAGCTGGGCTCACAGCTGGTGGAAGAAAAGTCGTACCAGGATTACAAGGCGAAATAATCCGCCTCCGCCTTGTTGTAGGAGCGCACCCTGTGCGCGACCGGCCCGCTGCGCCGCGCCGCTCGCCCGCAGCTGTCGCGCACAGGGTGCGCTCCTACATCTGCCTAATGCCACCGGGGTTCGCACCTCTCCTATCGCTTAAGGCGCTGGCTTCATCCCCGAATCAGCCGACACAAGCGCAGTCCCTGGGCGTAGCTGTTCCCCTTGCGACCCATCTCCAGGTTCGACGGGATATCCCTGCAGTCGGCGATGCGATAGTCCGGAAGCATCTCCACTATCAAAGCCTCCTCCAGCGTGTTCGAAGGGTCGTCGCGAAGCACGACATAGCGTGGACCCGGGTGATCGCGAAGCCGTTGCTGAACCCGGCTCCACAAGCCATATCCCTGTGATGCGCGGACAAACCAACTGAGCCCCACAAAGCTGATCGTTTCGTTCCCCGGGAACATGGGGGCGAGATAAGCGTCCGGCGTTCCCGCCAGGATGATTTGGCTATTCGGCTCGACCGTGCCGGTATCGACTTCCAGTACATGCTGGGCATAGGCGGTGCGCCACCAGTTCGGGTATGTCGTCATGGCGAGGATGGCCAGGAGGAGTGGCAATCCTGCCGCAGGGTGGAGCGGCATCCTGCGGCTTCCCGCAGGGCGCCAGGACCACATGGCGCTGAGCATCAGGATGCCGGTGAGCGCCTCGATGGGGATCGCATAGCGAAGTATGGAAAACGAAGCTAGCCAGAGGACATAACTTGCGCTGGTGAAGGTGACCAGCAGATGCAGGCCGCGATCGTGTTGTTTTGAACGAAGTGATCGACGAAACCAGCGGGCAAGGCCGATGGCAAGCAGCGCAAGCATGGCAAGTGCATAACGCGAGTCGGCGAAGGCTGCTTCCGTCACGATATCGCGCTGCTTCTTTAGCCAGAAGAACGGATAGAACAGCCATTGCAGCAGGGTGCGCGGTCGAAATCGTCCGTCGGTCCCGTCGCTTGCAGCCGTCAGTGCCGAATGAAACAGCTGATTGAACATGGGGAAAGTGGGATTTCCGGTCTCCCGATAAAGGTGTAGACCCCAGGGGCCATAAGCGACCAGGAAGGCGGCAACGACGCCTGCACCAAAGACGACCGTGACTTGCCAGGCCACTCGAGACCGGACGCCCAGCGTGACCAACAGTGCCAATGCCAGCGCCGGTGGATACACCATCGCCGTAGGCTTGAGGCCCGCGGCCACGCCGCAGCAAAGGCCCGCGAACAACGCCGGTTTTAGACGAACCGCGTTTTCGCACTGCGGCAGTGCCCGGATGAGTACATACAAACCCAGCAGCACCAACACCGCCAACTGGATTTCGTTGGTGGTGCTGCCTGCCTGCGACACCGCCATCGTGCCTGTGGCGCCGATCAGTGCGGCACAGATGTCTGCCAGGCCGAACGGCCTTTCCTGCAACCGCGCAAGCTGACGGGCGATTCCAGCAATCAGATAAACCAAGGCGCCAAACCAAAGGCCTTGTACGGCAGCAAGCGTCCGCGGCCAGGCGTGGAGGGGGCCTTGAGCCAGCCAAAAATAAGGCAGATCAGCGAGCGGATTGAAGTAGCTCTGCATGCTCGCCGGGGCAATGTCCTGGGCATAGCGGTCGTGAAGGAAGGCCCAGGCGTTGTACAGGTGATAGTTCTTGGTGTCCCAGAGAGCATCCTGGCCGAGGCCAACCGAAAGGCCTGCGCCAAAGGCCAGGCACAAGGCGAAAACGAGCAGCTGACGCCGCCCTCGATTCAGCAGGGCGGCCATCTCAGCGCGGCTCTTCGTTACCAAGGGGCGACGGATAGGCAAGATACGTCAAGTGCTTCCGCTCTCGTCGACCCAGCGTCACCGTATCAAGGATGAGCCCACAGACGAGCAGGCCACCGGCCAGCAACGCCAGTGCAGCGCATAGCACGGCCGTCGGAAAACGAGGGACCAAGCCGGTTTCAAGAAATGTTCTGAACAGTGGGATGGCCAGACCCAACGACAGCGCGGCACAGGCGACAGCGCCTATCGAAAAGAAGGCCAAAGGTTTGCCGTTCTTGGTGAGCTTTACGATGGTCCAAAGGATGCGGCCACCATCCATCCAGGTACTAAGCTTGCTTTGCGATCCATCCATGCGCGACACGTAGCGGGTCGGATGCTCGGCCACGGGCATATGTTGCTCAAGCGCATGAACCGTCAGCTCGGTCTCCACTTCAAATCCGCTGGCGTGAGCTGGATAAGATTTCACGAAGCGCCGCGAGAACACCCGGTAACCCGAAAGCATGTCGGTGAAAGTGCGCCCGAAGATGTGTCCTGTCAGCTGGGTCAGTAGCCAGTTGCCGAAGCGATGTCCGCGCCGATAGGCCTCCAGTTCATCGCTCACGCGCGAACCCACGATCATGTCGAGCTGCTCGTCGCATAAACGCCGGATCATGACGGGCGCATCAGCAGCGTCATAGGTGGCATCGCCGTCGACCAGCACGTAGATATCGGCGTCCACATCGGCAAACATGCGGCGAATGACATGTCCCTTGCCCTGCAGGTCCTGTTGCCGGACGACAGCATTGGCTGCACGCGCGGCGGCCCATGTGCCGTCGGTGGAGTTGTTGTCGTAAACGTAGATGCGGGCTTCGGGCAACGCGGCTTGGAAGTCGCGTATCACGACGGGGACGGAGAGGACTTCGTTGTAGCAGGGGATCAAAACAGCGATGCGGGACATCCGTGTGCGACTCGTCCATACGGTGAGGTGCCTTGGCTGGGTGCAGAGCACCTCTGGAATGAGGTGTGCAGGCAGCTTCAGGTTGGGCGGCTACATCCTTGTCTGCCTCGACCGTACGGCGCCATCAGTCATTTCCGGCGGATCTGCCGGAGAATGCCCCGGATCCGCCACGCCAATGGATCGCACATCACCCCTTGTAGGAGCGCACCCTGTGCGCGACCGCTGCGGGCAGACCGCCGGGCGCGATCGGGCCGTCGCGCACAGGGTGCGCTCTTACAAGGGAGGGGCGGGTTCCTCAGGACAGGCGAAGGTGCTCTGTACACGCCTCGAATCGATCGATCACCTCATCGACGGCGATCAGATCCATCACGCCGGGTTTCTCGATCTTGGTGCCCCAGGGTATGTCGCTGGCGGGCTTGCCGAGAAAGGCGAGCGAGGCTTCGTTGTATTTGTCCACGCACCAGCGGCGGTCGGAATAAGGCCCCGAACGGTTCGGGTTGCTGGCGGCGTGCAGGCCCAGCACTTTGCAGCCGACGGCATTGGCCATGTGCATGGGGCCGGAGTCGGGAGTCAGCAGGATCGGTGCGCGCACCAGCATGGCCATCATCTTTTTCAGCGTGTCCTTGCCGGTGAGGTCGAGTGGCGCATGGCGGCAGGCCGCGAGCACGGCGTCGGCCATGCTGCGCTCGAGAGCAGATGGCCCGCCTACCAGCACTACGCGCCAGTCTTTTGCTGCGGCGTGGTCCATCACGGCGGCGTAGCGCTCGGGGCGCCAGTTGCGCACCGTATGGCTGGAAGTGGGGCTGACCAGCAGGGTTGGTTGATCGCCGGGCAGTTGTTGGGCGGCCCAGGCATGGGCTTCCTCGGGGATGGGAATATCCCAGCGCACCTGGGTCTGCTTGAGGCCCAGGGGTTCGCAGAAGCTGCCCATCGCGTCCAGCACGTGTTCGCCGGTGCGAGCGGGTATGCGTTCGCCGATCACCAGGCCGTGACCATCCTTGGCGCGGGCGTGGTCATAGCCGATGCGGCGATCGGCCTTGATGAACAGGCTCAGCAGGTTGGAGCGCAGCGCCACCTGCATCTGCAGCAGGGCGTCAAAGCGTTGCCCCTTCAGAGCCGCGCCGACGGCCCTCATGCCGGCCAGGCCCGCGCCCTTGTCGAAGGTGACGAAGTTGACGCCGGGCAGGTCGCCCACCAGCTTGCGCTCGAGCTTGCCCACGATCCAGCTCAGCTCGGCCTGGGGCCACGCCGCCTGGAGGGTGCGCACCAGCGGCACGACGTGGGTGACGTCGCCGATGGCGGAGGTGCGGAGCAGGCAGATCGAGGCAGGCGTGGGCATTAGGCTAGAATCATCGGACTTAGGGCTCGGGGCGGGCGTCTGAAGCGCAGAGGGCGATGCAGGAACGAATTCGCGAGAACGCCGCTGGTGTGATTCTGTTCGACGCCGCGGTGTCCCCACAAGTCGAAGACGATTGGTTCGAGCCCGAAGCATGGCGCGAACGCGGTGGCTTGCGCCAGCAAGCGGGTGGTCGCGGCGGCGTGGCCATCATCCAGACCTCGGCGGGTGAATGCGTGCTGCGGCACTATCGGCGCGGCGGCATGGTGGCCAAGCTGATGGGCGACCGCTACTTCTGGCGCGGCGCGCAGCACACGCGTTGCTTCGCGGAATTCCGCCTGCTGGGCTTCATTGCCTCGCGCGGACTGCCCAGCGCGCAGCCGGTCGCCTGCCGTTACCAGCGTCATGGCTGGTTCTATACCGCCGACCTGATCACCCGCCGCATCGCCCATGCGCAAACGCTGGCCGAGTGTCTGGCAGCTGGGCAACTGGACGGTGAAATGGCCGAGCTGGTGGGCGCGCTGGTGGCGCGTTTTCATCGCGCCGGCATCTGGCATGCCGACCTCAATGCCCACAATGTGCTGGTGACGAGCGATGAGCTTTACCTGATCGATTTTGACCGCGGCTGTCTGCGCGAACCCGCCGAGAGCTGGCAGCAGGCCAATCTGCAACGCCTGCGCCGTTCGCTGCTGAAGCTGGGTGCGGCCGCACAAGGCGAGGCCGCATTCGACGAGCAGTTGTGGAAACCCCTGATTTATCGCTACGAGCGTACGCTGAGAGCATGAACTGGTCCCTGCATTTCCTGGGTGTGGGTGCGGCGCATGCCGTGGAACTTGGTTCCTCGGCGGTCGTGCTTGAGCGCGACGGCAAGCCGCTGCTGCTGATCGATTGCGGTCCGGACACGCTGGATCGTTACGTCGCCGCGTATGGGGAGCCGCCGCGTGCGCTCTACATCACGCATACGCATATGGATCACATTGGCGGCATGGAGCGGCTGTTCTTCCGCCTGTGGTTCGACGAGCAGTGGCGGGGACGCACGCAGGTGTTCGTGCATGCCGCATTGCTGCCCTGGCTGCAGGCGCGCGTGGCGGATTATCCGAACGTGCTGGCCGAAGGCGGCGTCAATTTCTGGGAGGCCTTCCGGCTGGTTCCGTGCACGCGCGGCTTCTGGCTGGATGGGCTGTGGTTCGATGTGTTTGGCACGCGCCACCACATGGCTGGCACGTCCTACGGCGTGGCGCTGGCGGGCAGTTTTGCCTATACGGGTGATACGCGTCCGATTCCCGAGGTGCTTGCCCGCGTTGCGGCCGGCACTGAACTCATTGCCCACGATTGCGGTCTAGTAGGCAACCCCTCCCATACCGGCATCGACGACATCGAGCGCGAATATCCACAAGCATGGCAAGCGCGGTTGCGGTTGTATCACTACGGCAGCCAGGCCGATGGACAGGCACTGGCTGCACGGGGATACACCGTGGCTCGTACAGGCGAGCGAGTCGCCCTGCCTGCGCCGATGCCACCGCGTCCCGAAGCCGGTTGACCCCACTGCAGGACTTTCCGATCCATGTCCACGCCACACCTGCGCAAGCTGCTGCGTTATCGAGCCTGGGCCGACGAGCTGATCTATGACGCCGTGGCCGCACTGCCGGAAGGCGCCTCCACCGCGCCCCGCGCCACCATTTTCGGGAACATGTTGCGCACGCTCAGTCATAGCTGGGTGGTTGACGACATCTTCCAGGCCCACCTGCAGGGGCGTCCGCACGGCTACACCAGTCGCAACACGCCCGAGCCGCTGCCGTTCGACGAGCTGCGGGCGCGCCAGCAGGCCATGAATGCCTGGTATCTGGAGTACGCCAGTTCGCTCACGCCGGCGCAAGCCGCCGAGGTCGTCACTTTTGAGTTCATTGGTGGCGTGCAAGGGCGCATGAGCCGCGAGGACATGGTGCTGCACGTGGTCAATCACGCCACCTATCACCGCGGTTTTGTGGCGGATATGTTCTACCAGGTGCCCGTGAAGCCGCCGGCGACCGACTTGCCCGTTTTCTTCCGGGATGTGTCCCAGGAATGAACCTGGCGGTGGGTCGATATCTTGTATGAACGGCCCGGCCCCGCTATCCTCTCGCTTCTTTGCCGGGGCCCAAGGGTGCTGGCAAGGGGTTTCACCATTGCGGAGAGGTGTCCGAGTGGTTGAAGGAGCACGCCTGGAAAGTGTGTATACGGCTTATCCCCGTATCGCGGGTTCGAATCCCGCCCTCTCCGCCAGTGAGTGAAACCTGGCGCCGGCCTTGAGCCGACGCACAATGTACGTCTCTATGGTGGCCCTGTCGGTCCCCCCGCGACGATAGTTCGTAAATTCCGCCAGGCCCGGAAGGGAGCAACGGTAGCGAATGATTCGGGTGCCGGGGTGTGGCTGGCAGGGCCGCCGCCTTTTCAGGCCCATCGATCTTTCAGTCCCCTTCGATCCCGTCGCGTCATACTGCTGGATGAGCCGGCCGTTACTGACTTGCTGTCCGCGACTTGGCACAATCGACTTTCGCCCAAAGATAGGCACGGTATGTCTTATCAGGTACTCGCTCGCAAGTGGCGCCCCCGCAAGTTCGCCGAACTGGTCGGGCAGGAGCATGTGGTGCGCGCGCTCACCAATGCGCTCGACACCGGTCGCATGCATCACGCCTATCTGTTCACCGGCACCCGCGGCGTGGGCAAGACCACGATTGCACGCATTTTCGCCAAGTCGCTGAACTGTGAGCGCGGCGAATCGGCCGATCCCTGCGGCGAGTGCGCGGTCTGCACGGCAGTGGACCAGGGCCGGTTTGTTGATCTGCTGGAGATCGACGCGGCCAGCAACACCGGCGTTGACGATGTGCGCGAGGTGATCGAGAACGCGCAGTACGCACCGGCGCGCGGCCGCTTCAAGGTTTACCTGGTCGACGAAGTGCACATGCTCTCCAAGCCGGCCTTCAACGCCTTGCTGAAGACGCTGGAAGAGCCGCCGCCGCACGTCAAATTCCTGCTCGCCACCACCGACCCGCAGAAGCTGCCGGTGACGGTGCTGTCGCGCTGCCTGAAGTTCAATCTCAAGCGCCTGCTGCCGGAACAGATCTCAGGCCAGATGCGCCACATCCTTGGCGCGGAAAACATCGCGTACGAAGACGCAGCCATTGTCGAACTCGCGCGCGGCGCGGATGGTTCATTGCGCGACGGTCTCTCGCTGCTCGACCAGGCCATTGCCTACGGCGGTGGCTCGCTGCGCATCGACGACGTGCGCGCCATGCTGGGCAGCGTTGCGCGCGGACAGGTGCTTGGCCTGCTGCAGGCGCTGGCTGCCGGTGATGGCGACACGCTGATGGCCGAGTGCACGCGCATCGCCTCGTTCTCGCCGGATTTCGGCGGCGTGCTGGACGATCTCGCCAGCGTCTTGCATCGCATCCAGCTGGTCCAGCTGGTGCCGGGTTATCGTCCGGAAGAGAACGGCAACGACGACAGCGCGCTGGTCGATCTGGCCCAGCAGCTGGCGCCGGAAGACGTGCAGCTGTACTACCAGATCGCCACCAGCGGTCGCCGCGACCTGGCCTTGGCGCCCGACGCGCGTACCGGTTTTGAAATGTCCCTGCTGCGCATGCTGGCGTTTCGTCCGGCCGATGGCGGTGGCGCACCGGCTGAACGGCCTTCGGCGGGCGTCGCCGCGCGCGTGGCCACGCCGCCGCCGCGTGCCGCCGCACCGGTGGCCAACGAACGCATGCACATGGCCAGCGTCGCCGAGCCGTCGCCCGCGCGCGCTGCGCCGGCGCCGCCCGTGGCTGCACCGGTTGCCGCTGCGCCCGCGCCGCGTGCCCCGGTGGCCGTCGATGCACGCGGATTGCCGCATTGGGAAAGCCTGATCGAACAGGCCAACCTGCGCGGACCGCTGGGGCAGCTTGCCCAGAATGCCGTGCTGCGCGACCGCGAGGGCCACACCCTGGTGCTGGCCTTGCAGCCCATGCATATGCATCTTGCCGTCGAGCCGATGATTGGCCAGATGGAAGATCGCGTCGGCCAGGCGCTGGGCGAACGCATCAAGCTGCGTTTCGTCGAAGAACACGGCGCCGCCGGCCAGACCCCTGCGGCACGCGCCGCCACCGCCCGCGTCGCAGCCCAGTCGGCTGCCGAGCAGGCCATCGAGGAAGATCCCCTGGTGCAGTCGCTCAAGCGCGAATTCGGCGCGCGAGTGGTGCCACAGTCGATCAAGCCGTTTGAACACTGAACGAGATAGCGGAGTTACCCATGAGAGGACAGATCGGTCAGCTGATGCAGCAGGCCCAGCGCATGCAGGAAGAAATGAAGCGTGCGCAGGAAGAGATCGCCAAGCTCGAAGTCACCGGCAGCGCCGGCGGTGGCCTGGTCACCGTGCTGATGACGGGCGTGCACGAGGTGCGCCGCGTACAGATCGACCGCAAGCTGTTTGCCGATGATCCGGAAATGGCCGAAGACCTGGTCGCTGCGGCGATCAACGACGCGGTGAACAAGGTGGCGGATGTCAGCAAGAACAAGCTCGGTGGCGTGACCTCGGGCATGAATCTGCCGCCCGGCTTCAAGATGCCGTTCTAACGCTCTTCTGTGGGAGCGCACTCTGTGCGCGACAGCCTACGGAGCTGGGATGCTGTCGCGAAAGCCGATTACTGGTTTTGCGCATCATCGCCGCGGTCGCGCACAAGGTGCGCTCCCACAATGACTTTGGAATCATGAGCAAGCTACTCACCGATCTCATCGAAGCGCTGCGTTGCCTGCCTGGCGTGGGCGGCAAGAGTGCGCAGCGTATGGCCTTCCATTTGCTGGAGCGCGACCGCGAACGTGGCCAGCGTCTGGCCCAGGTGATGGAACAGGCCATGCGTGAGATCGGCAACTGCTCGCGCTGCCGCAATTTCAGCGAGACGCCGGTGTGCAATCTGTGCTCCAGCAGCAGCCGCGATCGCCAGGTGTTGTGCGTGGTGGAGTCGCCCACCGAGTTGGCCGCCATCGAGCAGGCTACCGGCTATCGCGGGCAGTACTTTGTGCTGTTGGGTCGTTTGTCGCCGCTCGACGGCCTGGGTCCCGAAGAGCTCGGTCTGGATCGCCTGGCCGAACGCCTGGGCGAAGGCGAGATCGAAGAGCTGATCATCGCTACCAATCCCACCGTCGAAGGCGAAGCCACCGCGCACTATCTGGCGCAGCTTGCGCGTGCGGCAAACGTGCGGCCGACGCGACTGGCCCATGGCGTGCCGCTGGGTGGCGAGCTGGAGTACGTCGATCGCGGCACGCTGGCCCACGCTTTCGGCAGTCGCCAGCAGCTGGATTGAGCGATGACGCCCACGCTCAGCCTGGAGATTCCCGGCAACCAGGAATACCGGGCGCTGCGCAGCGCAGCCGGCCTGAGCATGATGTCCGAAGAAGGTGCGGCGATCGGTCTACCGGCCAGCTGGTGCTCGGTGTGCGTGCGCCACGAGGGCGAGCTGATCGGCATGGGGCGCGTCGTGGGCGATGGCGGCCTGTTCCTGTTCGTGGTCGATATCGCGGTAGCGCCGGCGTGGCAGGGCCAAGGCCTGGGGCGACGCATCATGCAGGCGCTGATGGATGAAGTGCATGCGCGCGCTCCGCTGCGCACCATGGTGGCCCTCATCGCTGATGGCACGGCGCACGAGCTTTACGCCAAGTTCGGATTCAAGCTGGTGGCGCCAGGCGCACAGGGTATGCTGTTGCGGCTGTCATAAAAGCTAAGGAACCAGTCATGGGCGACACCATCTTCGGCAAGATCATCCGTCGTGAAATTCCCGCCGATATCGTCTATGAGGACGATGACGTGCTGGCATTCCGCGATCTCAATCCGCAGGCGCCGGTGCATGTGCTGTTCGTGCCCAAGAAGCCGATCGCCACGCTCGATGGCGCCACGGCGGCCGATGCGGAACTGCTGGGAAAACTGCTGCTGGCTGCCGCCGCGTATGCGCGTCGCGAGGGCCTGGCCGATGAGGGCTATCGCACAGTGATCAATTGCAACGAGCATGGCGGCCAGACGGTGTTCCATCTGCACGTGCACCTGCTGGGCGGACGTCGGATGCATTGGCCGCCGGGCTGAACCTGCGCGGTTGCGGGCACAAAAAAACGCCGGCTTGCGCCGGCGTTTTCTCTGGACGCGATCAGTGGTGCGGCGGCGGAGGCGGACGCACGATCACGCGCGTGCGGTAGTAGCCGCCGTAGTAACCACCGTAACCGCCGTAATAACCACCCCAGCCACCCCACGGGCCCCAGCCCGGACCCCAGTAGGGACCCCAGAACGGGTCGTAATAGCCCGGGCCGTAGTTCACGATCACGCGCTTGGGCCACAGGTACACCACGTTGGCTTCGATGCGCGGATAGGCGTAGTTGTACTCGCCGATCTTCTCCGACATCGTGCCCTGGATGACGCCGGTGACGGTGATGTCGCGACCAGCGGTAAACACTTCCGGATCGTAGAAACCGGCTCGGCACGCTACGAAGCGGCCCTGCGTTTGGCCGTCCGTGCTCGCCGATTCCGGGCGGGCCTGGTCATCCAGCGGGCGCTGCAGTACGTAGAAGCAGGTTTCCTGCGGACCGGGTTTGGTCTCGATGATCTGGCCGCCCCAGCGAACCTGGGCGCCAGCGGCGCCATTGCCTTCCTGCTGGGCGGCAACGGAGTTGACCTGGGTGAACGTGCCCTGCAGCGGTTGCGGCACCGTTGCGCAGGCCGCCAGCGTGGCCACGGCGGTCGCGAGAATCAACGGCTTGTACATGGACATGACGCTTCTCCATCGTGTGGTGGATGCGGCGCATCCACGGTTCAATATCATTTGACCACGCGACGCGGTCGAAAGTCCCGCGCAGCCTGTCGAAAGTTTTTAAGCAAGTCAGCTGGCGGTTCGTCGTGCGCGTAACGCAGTTCCAGATACGTCCTCTTCAAGTGTTCCAGCTGGTCGCGTTGGCTGGGGAGGGCCCGCGCGGCGCGGCTGAAGTAGTGCTGCGGTCCTTCGCTGTGGCGACGGGTCACGCCCGCCGCGGCCAGTCGTTTCTCCAACAACCGCATGCTTGTATGTGCTCGATCCGCTTCCGGACGTTGCCACATGGCCCATAGCAAACCGCCTACAGCAAATAGCGAACCGCCGATGGCGAGCAACAAACCCAGCATGCCGACGTTGGTGTCCTGCACACCGAACGGCGTCAGCAGGCCGCGCTGCCGCAGCGTGTCAAAGCCGATAACGCCTTGGTTCCACCACTGGTTGACGATGTCCCAACGGTTGCGCCATGACAGCCACCACTGGTTGGGTGCCCAGTCAGCTGCCGTGGCATTGGCTGCCGCGGACCCCTGGCTCACGCGTTCCGGACGCACGGCAGCGGTGGGATCCATGCGTACCCAGCCACGCTCGGGCAGCCAGACTTCGCTCCATGCGTGGGCATCGGCTTGGCGCACCAGCAGGTAGTTGCCCATGCTGTTCCAGTAGCCGCCCTGGTAACCGGTGACGACCCGGGCGGGAATGCCGGCCGCACGCATCAGCACCACGAAGGACGAGGCATAGTGCTCGCAGAATCCTTCGTGCGTGCCGAACAGGAAATCATCGACCGTGTTGTGTCCCAGCGGGGTGGGCGTCAGCGTGTAACTGAAGCCGCCGTCATGGAACAGCGTCATCGCGGCCTGGACGATCGCGGCATCGTTGCTGCCGTATTGGCTGCGCCATCGTTGCCCCAGTGCCCGCGCCTGCGGATCGAAACCCGGCGGCAGTTGCAGGGCGCGTCGCCGATCGCGTTCGCTGAGCTGCCCCTGCATGCGGTAGCTGGGCGCCGAGCGCAGCGAGTAGACGAGGGGATCGTTGACCGGACGATCGGCACGCATTTCGCGGTCCGCGCTCATGCTTGCCTGGGCCGGCGCTTCCAGCGGCACGTCGAGCGCAGGCAACACGCGTTGACCGGTCGCTTCCAAGGTCACGGTGTACTGGGTGACTGGGCCGTGTTCGACGGTTGCCGGACTGCCGTTGCGCTCGCTGCCGTTCCAGGTGCGACCGTCGTAATTCCACAGCACATACGCACGGAAGTAGCGCTGCTGATTGGGCGGCGGCGTACCGGCGAAGGCCACGCGCATGGCGGGTCGCTCATCCTCGAACAGTGCGGCGAAGTCCCCGGGCGACATGTCAGCACTCAGGCCAGTGCGGCCCTGCGTGCTACCGGGGGCTCCCCATAACGGCGAACTCAGGCGCGGAACGAAGACAAAGGCCAGCAAGGCCAGCGGCAACGATGCGGCCAGCAGTTTGAGCGCGGGCAGCAGTTCGCGCGGAAGACTGCTTGCCGGCCGTGCGGGCTGCAGTGCGCGCAGCGTAGCCAAGGCGGGCAGCAAACCTAGCGCCACCAGCACCGTGGCCACCATGCCTTGATCGAACAGCAGCGCCGTCATCAATGCAAAACAGGAGAACGCCGCACCGACGCGCGCGTCACGAGGTGTCTCCGTTTCGAACAGCTTGAGCACCAGCAGGCCCGCCACCAGCGCCGCACCAGGCTCGCGCCCGAACAAGGTGCTGTATTGGGAGATTACCGCCGCGGTCAGCAGCGCCAGCAGCGACAGTTTCAGATAGGCCGGCGCGCGTCCCGGTCGCTGGCGGCGTTGCCACCAGCGCAGTCCAAGCATCACTGCCAGCGCGAGCGTGAACCACGCCGGCAGGTGAGGAGCATGTACGCCGAGCACCACGGTGACGGTGATGCACAACAGGTCGAACGGGCGTCGCTCCAGCGGCGCCTGGTGTTTGTGCCGGAACAGGGAAAGACGCATCACGGCATCCGGGCCAACGCATTCATGCAGTGGCTGTAGTGGCTGCGGCCATGCCCCAGGCCGATGTCTTCGATGGGCAGCCACAAACTGGTGGGCCGTCCCACCGTCTCCGCTTCGCCCAGCCAGCGGGCCAGGCGTTCGATGCGTGCTTCGGGACTGAGCTGGGCGAGCTGGCGCCAGTCCAGATGCCACTCCTCCTGCGCCTCGGGTTGCTCGAAATCCTTCACCAGCAAGCTGTCGTGGCGTGCGCTGTGCTTCCACGAGATATGCCGCTGGGGATCGCCGGCGCGATAGGCGCGCAAGGCCGCAATATCCTCGCCCTGATGCAGGCGTTGCTGCTTGCTGGCATCACCGGGCAACAGCGGCGGTGGGCCGCCGGTTTCAGGGTGCGGCCACACCAGCACGGACTGCTCGGGATGAATCCAGCTCCAGGCATGGAACAGCCCGAGCGGCCAGTTGCTCCACAGTTTGATGCGCGGCATGGGGCGCCAGCCACGACGCCGGGTATCCAGCTGCAGGGAGACCAGGGTTTCGCCGTGTGCCTCGACGGCAAAGGCTTCGGCCTGGCCGTTCATGTCCGCGTGTACCGAGGTATGCGCGTGGCCGCTGCCGCTGAACACCAGGGTGATCGCCATGGGCTCGCCCGCGATCGCCTGGCCTTGCCGGATGCCGGTGAGCTTCAGTCCATCAAGGCTGCGAAACGCAATCAGCATGCTTGCCGAGGTGGCCGAGCCGAGCAGACAGGTGAGCATCAGTGCGGCGTTGTTGGTGTAGTTCAACGCACCCACCAGCATGATCAGCAGGAGCACCGTAAAGGCAGCGCCAAAGGCGGTCGGCACGATGTAGACGCGCCGCCGATGCAGCACGATCGGCAGGGATTCGGGGCGCTTGTAGCGAGTGAGTGCGGGCAGGCGTCGTTCTGCCCAGGTCTGGACGCGACGAATCGCGGCGAGCATTAATCCACCGCGACGTCGGCAAGCAGGCTGCGCGCGAGGCTGTCGCCGCTCGCGCCCCGGGTGGTGACCAGGCGATGGGCCGCCAGCGGTACGAACAGCGCCTGGATGTCCTCCGGCAATACATGCTGGCGGCCGCTCAGCATGGCCCACGCGCGTGCGGCGCTCAGCAGCGCCAGGCCGGCGCGCGGCGACAGGCCGACGCGAACGTCCGCATGACGCCTGCTGGCGGCCAGCAAGGCCTGCAGGTAATCCAGCAGTGCGGCGCTCGCCGTCACCGATTGCGCTCGCCGCGCCAGTTCGGCCAGTCCGGCCACATCCAGTTGCGGCGTGAGTTGGGCTAGCAGGTCGCGTCGGTCGCTGCCGGTCAGCAGCGCGCGTTCTGCGGCGGCGTCGGGATAGTCCAGCGACACACGCAACATGAAGCGGTCCAGCTGCGAATCCGGCAGTGGGAAGGTGCCGGCCAGATCGAGCGGATTCTGCGTGGCCACCACAAAGAAGGGCTGCGGCAGGATATGCGTCTGGCCGTCCACCGTGACCTGGCCTTCCGCCATCGACTCGAGCAGGGCGCTCTGCGTCTTGGGAGTGGCGCGATTGATTTCATCGGCCAGCAGCAGGCCGGTAAAGATGGGACCGGGATGGAATCGGAACTGCCCTGTCTCGCGCTCGTAGACGCTCACCCCGATAATGTCCGAGGGCAGCAGGTCGCTGGTGAACTGCACGCGCTGGAAATCCAGCTCAAAGCTGGCGGCCAGGGCATGGGCCAGGGTGGTCTTGCCAACGCCGGGCACGTCTTCCAGTAGAAGATGGCCGCCAGCAAGCAGGCAGGTGAAGGCCAGCTTGACCTGGCGCGGCTTGCCAAGCAGCACGCGATTGACCTGGGCCATGCTGGCCTCCAGCCGCGTGCGTAGTGATTCTTCGTGTAGCGGAGTAATGGCGGACATGGGTTTCTGGCAGCGGGGAAGGGTGATGCGGAACAGAGCTCATGCGTGACACCCCCAGTGTAGCCGTGGGTTTCTCGCGCTGGCGAGCGGTGTTCGTGATCGCCTTCGCAGTGCTCTGCGTGCTCAAGATCATGCTTGCTGCAAGCCTGTCACCGTTTGGTGACGAGGCGTTTTACTGGCAAGAGAGTCGCCGCCTGGCCTGGGGCTATAGCGACTTGCCGCCGTTAACGGCCCTGCTGATCCACTTTGGCGAGCACATCGCCGGGCACGGCGTGTTCGGCATGCGCTGGCCTTTCCTGCTGATCGGCAGCCTCCTGCCATGGCTGGTGCGCGCCTTTGCCCGCGAGGCCTTCGACGAACGCACCGGCTGGCAGGCCGGCCTGTTGTGCCTGGTCTTGCCGCTGGCGGGCAGCCTGGGCGTGCTCGCCTTGCCGGACGTGCCGCTGACCGTGGCGATCATGGCAGCTCTGTTGGGCCTGGTGCGGGCGCTGGATCGCGACTATTTGCGCGACTGGCTGCTGCTCGGCCTCTCGCTGGGCGTGTGCTGGCTGACCCATTACCGGGCCGCCATGCCGATGTTGGCCGGCCTGCTGTTTTGCGTGATGACCCCGCGTGGTCGGGCGCAGTGGCGCCGTCCAGGTCTGTGGCTGGCCCTGGCGGTGGCTGCGCTGGGCCTGATCCCACTGGTCATTTCCAATTGGCAGCACCACGCTGCAGGCCTGGCCTTTCAACTGGTCGAACGCAATCCCTGGCAATTTCATGCCGACGCCTTGGTGCAGCCGCTGGAGCAGGCGGTGGCCTGCACGCCGTTGCTATACCTGCTGCTGCTGTGGGCGGCATGGGTGAGCTGGCGGCGTCGTGAGGAGGGGCGGCCGTGGGACCTCATCGCGATCGTGTCCGGCTGCTTCCTCGTCGTCTATTTCGCGCTAGGCCTGTTTGCGGACGACATACGCTTTCGGGCGCACTGGCCTTTGCCCGGCTATCTGCCGCTGTTGGCCGCATTGCCTGTCTTGCTGCGCGAACGGCGGCCGTGGCGCCAGGCCTGGTTGACCGCTGCGTTCGTGCTGGCGGCGGTGGGTCTGCTTGGCGGCCTTGCGTATCTCGGCCTGGCCGCCAGCAACAACGGTGCGCGTGTGTTGGCCGGCTTCAAGGCGTTCCCGGCGCGTTTCGTCGGCTGGCGCGAAAGTGGCGACATGGCGCGCGAACTGCTCGCCTCGCATCCAGGCGTGGTGGTCGCCGACAACTTCATGCTGGCGGCAGAAATCGATTTCCAGTTGGGCGGCAGCGTGCCGGTCTACGTGCTCGACAGTCCACTCAACGTCAAGCACGGGCGCGCACCGCAGCTGGCCTGGTGGGAACTGGACGAAACTGCCTTGGGCCGAAGGCATGGTGGCGAACTCATGTTGCTCGCGGTGGATGAAAAAGCGCTGCGCGTGCATGAGCGGGCGGACTGGTTGCGTGCGCTGTGCGGCCGCATCAACCAGCCAGCACCGCTCACGCGGCTGGATCTGTTCGACGGGCGCCGCCGGATCGCTTTTTATGCAGGAACGGTCCCGTTGTCGCTGCCAGCCATGGCGACGACCAGCGATGCCTGCCCGATTTGGCGAATCGCCGCGGCGAACGACGAACAACCCTGAGTCAGGGCAGGGCGATGCCTGCTTCGCGCAGCATGCGTGCAAGTGCAATCAGCGGCAGGCCAATCAAGGCCGACGGATCCTCGTTGTCGATCCGCTCGAACAGGCTGATGCCCAGTCCTTCGCACTTGAAGCTGCCGGCGCAATCGAGCGGCTGCTCGCGTTCGATGTAGCGATCGATCTCGTCCACAGTCAGGCTGCGAAACATCACCACGGTGTGGTCGACATGCACGCGATCCTCACCCGTGCGGGTGTCGTGCAGGCACAGCGCCGTATGGAAATGCACCTCGCGACCGGAGCTCGCCAGCAGCTGTTCGCGGGCGCGCTGGGCCGTGCCGGGTTTGTCGAGCACGATGCCGCCCAGTTCGGCAACTTGATCGGAACCAATCACCAGCGCATCGTCCAGTCCGGCGGCTGCGGCGCGCGCTTTGGCGATGGCGAGCCGACTGGCGCGATCGCGTGGCGTTTCATCGGGCAGGGCGGTCTCGTCGGTGCCGGGAGCGCGTTGCTCGAAATCGTCGACGATGCGGCGTAGCAGTTCGGCCCGATAACGCGAGGTCGAGCCCAGCACCAGGGTGGGCAGACTCATGCGTCGTGCTCGCGGCGCAGGTGTTCCCGCATGGCGCTGTCCAGATCGTGCTGGGCGCGATCCAGGGCTGCCAGCAGCGGCTGCAGGCGATCGCGGGTATCATTCATGGATGCGACGGCTCTATCGAGTTCCTCCTGCGAGGCTTTCGGTGCGGCGTCGCGGATCCAGATGCGTTGTTGCAGCAGGGAGCGCAGGCCCGCGTCGATCGCGTGGCGCGCCTCCTGTTCGCTGCTGGCGGGCAGATCCGGATTGAGCGACATGACGGCGTGGGCCTGTTGCAGGCCGGCTCGGCAGGTCTTGAGATCCGCTTCCACCTTGTCGGCCAGCTCCAGCAGCTGAAGCAGGCTCAGCGTCCGGCGATCGGCACGACGCCGATAGGCCAGGATGGCCCCGACCAGGGCAGCGGCAAGGATCAGCAGCGCAGCGATGCCGAGCGTCAGGTAGGGGTTCACGGGCGGCCAGCTCGCAGGAGAGGTGGTCAAAGTCTGCCGTACCGGGGCCGTTCAGGCAAAATTGGCCAAGTCAGCGCTCGCGGACCCGCCAGCCCGTTGACTTCAATGGGTTGTAATCCTATGATTTCGGGTCTATGTCCGTGACACTGCCAGAGTCCGTGGACGCTTGGCGCATGGTCTCGGCGCGGCGTTCGTTCCAGGGGGAGTTCCCCATAGTCGCCATGAAGCGATTGGGCGAGGCCTTGGCCGGTACGGAAGGGACGGCGCACTACGAGCTGGATTTTGGCCGGGACGAGTTTGGTACGGCGTACCTCGACGTGCGTGTCCAGGTTCCTGTCACGCTGACCTGCCAGCGCAGCCTGGAGCCGTTTGTACTGCCCATGGCGGTTGATAGCCGGCTGGGATTGATCCGCTCCGAGCGCGATGAAGCGGCCTTGCCGCCCAACGTCGAGCCGCTGCTGATCGCCGACGACAGCAAGCTCAACCTGCTGGAAGTCATCGAAGACGAATTGTTGTTGGCGCTGCCGCTGGTCCCGGTCAATCCGGACAGCACATTGCCTGAAGACGTAGTAGGCCCCACGCCGGAGGAAGTCTCCAGCGAAGGGCGTTCCGATAACCCGTTCGCGGTTTTGCGCGAACTCAAGAAAAACTGATTTAGCTGGAGATTCGCCATGGCCGTTGCCAAGAGCCGCAAGACCCCGTCCACCCGCGGCATGCGTCGTTCGCACGATGCGCTGAAGACCGTGCAGCTGTCGACCGATCCGACCAGCGGCGAGGTGCATCTGCGCCACCACGTCACCAAGGACGGCTACTACCGCGGCAAGAAGGTCATCCAGACCGCCGGCGCGGTGGTCGAAGAGGATTAATCGTTTCCCGCAAGGGATACGGTTCCGCATGGCGGCGCGATTTCGCGCCGCTTTGCGTTTATGCGATCACCCACGTAACGTTGGCGGTTTGGAAGCTGGCTTGAGCTGTTGAGGCTGCTTTTCCCAACCCGTCGCATGGAAAGTTAATGGCCCAGATTTACGCCCGCATCACCGGCACCGGCAGCGCACTGCCTGAGCGAGTGGTGACCAACGCCGATCTCGAGAAGATCGTCGAGACCAGTGACGAATGGATTGTCAGCCGCACCGGCATTCAGCGCCGCCACATCGCCGCCGAAGGCCAGACCACCGGCGACCTGGCCACCGAAGCCGCGGAGCGCGCCCTCGAAGCTGCCGGCGTCAAGGCGTCAGAGATTGATCTGATCGTGCTCGGCACGACCACGCCGGACATCATTTTTCCGTCCACCGCCTGCCTCGTGCAGCATCGCCTGGGCGCCAACGGTTGCGCCGCGTTCGACGTCAATGCGGCCTGTTCGGGCTTCGTCTACGCGCTGGGCATTGCCGACAAGTTCATCCGCAGCGGCCAGTCCAAGAAAGTGCTGGTGATCGGCGCGGAAACGCTGACCCGCATGGTCGACTGGACTGAGCGCGAAACCTGCGTGCTGTTCGGCGACGGCGCCGGCGCGGTGGTGCTGGAAGCCTCGGAAGAGCCGGGCATCTACGCCACGCTGCTGCATGCCGACGGCGGCTTCAAGCATCTGCTGTACAACCCGGTGGGCGTCTCGGTCGGCTTCAAGGACGAGCCCAACCACGGCGTGCGCATCAACATGGCGGGCCGCGAAGTGTTCAAGGTCGCCGTGAAGACGCTGGACTCGCTGGTCGACGAAACGTTGCAGGCCGCTGGCATGGACGAATCGCAGATCGACTGGCTGATTCCGCACCAGGCCAACCTGCGCATCATCGAGGCCACGGCCAAGCGCCTGAAGATGCCGATGGAGCAGGTGATCGTCACCGTGCAGGAGCATGCGAATACCTCGTCCGGCTCGGTGCCGCTGGCGCTCGATTACGCCGTGCGTTCGGGCAAGGTCAAGCGTGGTCAGAACCTGCTGCTGGAAGCGTTTGGTGGCGGGTTTACGTGGGCTTCGGCGCTGTTGCGCTACTGATTGTCCAGTTGCACGAGATACAAGGCCGCCTCCGGGCGGCCTTTGTCTTTCCTGTGGGAGCGCACCCTGTGCGCGACTGGCCTCAGGGCTGACCGAGGGGCGTTGTGGTCGCGCACAAGGTGCCCTCCTACAGGTGTCGCGTGTCGAAATGACTGAATACAGCTGCGTATGGCGCTGATTACTGGCACCATTCCGTTTTTCGATTTCAGAAAACCCCTATCCATGACCGATACCGCCGCCACGCTAGCTTTCGTTTTCCCTGGCCAGGGTTCGCAATCCGTGGGCATGCTGGCCGAGCTGGCCGCTGCGCATGCGGAAGTGAAGGCCACGTTCGACGAGGCATCGCAGGGCGCGGGCATCGACCTGTGGGCGCTCAGCCAGCAGGGTCCGGAAGAGGACCTCAACCGCACCGAGAACACGCAGCCGGCACTGCTCGCCGCCAGCGTGGCGGTGTGGCGCGTGTGGCAGAAGCTGGGTGGCGCGACGCCTGCGCAGATGTCCGGCCACAGCCTGGGCGAGTACAGCGCTCTGGTATGTGCCGGCGCGTTGTCGCTGCATGACGCTGCTGCACTGGTCGCCGAGCGCGGTCGCCTGATGCAGGCCGCCGTGCCGCCGGGCGTGGGCGCGATGGCGGCCATCCTTGGTGGCGACGATGCGCAGATTGCGGCGGTGTGCGAAGAAGTCGCGCAGGGCCAGGTCGTGTCGCCGGCCAACTTCAATTCGCCCGGCCAGCTCGTCATCGCGGGCAATGCCGAAGCGGTGGATCGCGCGTTGGCCAAGCTGGCGGAGCAGGGCGTGAAGAAAGCCATCAAGCTGGCCGTGTCGGTACCTTCGCATTGCGCACTGATGCGCGACGCGGCCGATCGCCTGGGCGAGCGCATGGCGTCCATCAACTGGGCATTGCCGTCTGTGCCGGTCGTGCAGAACGCCGAAGCGCGCAGCTACGACAACCTGGACGATATTCGCGGCGCGCTGCAGCGCCAGCTGTATCTGCCGGTGCGCTGGACGCAATGCGTGCAGGCGCTGGTCGCAGGCGGTGCGACGCGCATGGCCGAAGCTGGTCCGGGCAAAGTGCTGGCAGGCCTGATCAAGCGCATCGACAAGAGCGTGGAAGCGCGCGCCATCGGTACGCCGGCCGAGCTGGAAGCCGCCCGTACCGAGTGGGCCTGATTCCCGGCACTTTCCCGATTCATGCGGCTGGACGGATTGCCGTTTAGCCATCCAAAGGAAATAACAGATGAGCAAGACACTGCAAGGTGAAATCGTCCTCGTCACGGGCGCCAGCCGCGGCATCGGTGCGGCGATTGCCGACGAACTGGCGGCGCAGGGCGCCACGGTCATCGGCACCGCCACCAGCGACAGCGGTGCGGCGGCGATCGGCGAGCGTCTTGCCGCGCACGGCGGCCATGGCCGCATGCTCAATGTGACCGATGGCGCGTCCATCGATGCGCTCATCGACAGCATCGCCAAGGAATTCGGCCCGGTCTCGATCCTGGTCAACAATGCCGGCATCACGCGCGATCAGCTGCTGATGCGCATGCGCGATGAAGACTGGCAGGCCATTCTCGATACCAATCTTACCTCGGTGTATCGCGCCTCCAAGGCGGTGATGCGCGGCATGATGAAGGCACGCAAGGGCCGCATCATCTCGATCGCTTCGGTGGTCGGCGTCACCGGCAATCCGGGCCAGTCCAACTATGCGGCGGCCAAGGCCGGCATCATTGCGTTCTCCAAGTCGCTGGCGCGCGAGATCGGTTCGCGCGGCATCACCGTGAACGTGGTGGCGCCGGGCTTCATCGATACCGATATGACGCGTGCGCTGCCTGAAGACGCCCGTACGGCGCTGCTGGGTCAGATTGCGCTCGGGCACCTGGGTCAGGCGACCGATATCGCGAAGGCCGTGGGCTTTCTGGCGTCCCCGTCGGCGGCTTACATCACCGGCGAGACGCTGCATGTGAACGGCGGCATGTACATGCCGTAAGCCCTCAAGAAAGGGCGGCAAGCCCTTCTGTTGGCCCCCAATTGTTTGAAACGGCCGAATTGCCCTCCATCTATGGGGACGGGCAGTCCGGTGCGCCGGCGCGGGCCGGCTTAACACGGAGTTGTCGCAAGCTACATCGTTTTAGGCGACAATTGCTTCTTTCGCGCCGGCCCCGTGGCCTGCGTATCACCATTGCTGGCGGATCATGGCGGCCTTGCGGCTTAACCACTACAATCCGCCGGCCATATGTCGGGCTTATGTCCGGCGTTGATCAGGTAACTACTCCTTGGGAGGTATTGGCAACATGAGCACCATCGAAGAGCGCGTCAAGAAAATCGTCATCGAGCAGCTGGGCGTGAAGGAAGAGGAAGTCACGGCGAACGCTTCGTTCGTGGACGATCTGGGCGCTGATTCGCTGGACACCGTCGAGCTGGTCATGGCCCTCGAGGAAGAGTTCGAGACCGAGATTCCGGACGAAGAGGCCGAGAAGATCACCACGGTGCAGCAGGCTGTTGACTACATCAAGGCCCACACCAAGGAGTGATCGCTCTGCTGCGACGACGCCATGCGTCTGTCCACTAGCGATACCGGAAGCTGCGCCACATTGGCGCAGTTTTCGTTTCTGCATTTTGCAACGTCCGATCCCGTATGGTGCGCACGGCGCACTGCACGGCCCGGATGACGTGGCCACGAATGACGCAGATTGCCTGCCGCCATCGATAGAGCCACGGATACACAAGGGAAGATCAGCATGAGCAAACGACGTGTGGTTGTAACCGGGCTGGGCATCATTTCCCCGGTCGGCAACGAAGTCGCGACCGCCTGGGACAACATCCTCAAGGGCGTCAGCGGCATCGGTGAGGTTACCCATTTCGACGCCACCGCCTATGCCACGCGCATCGCCGGTCAGGTACGTGATTTCGATCCGGCGCAGTGGATCGCCCAGAAAGAAATCAAGAAGATGGATCCGTTCATCCACTACGGCATCGCCGCGGGCACGCAAGCCCTGCGCGATTCCGGCCTGGAAGTGACGGAAGCGAACGCACCGCGCATCGGCGTGGCCGTGGCTGCCGGTATCGGCGGCCTGCATACCATCGAACATACGTCGATCGAGCTGCACGACAAGGGGCCGCGTCGCGTGTCGCCGTTCTTCGTGCCCTCGTCGATCATCAACATGGTGTCCGGTCACCTGTCGATCATGTACGGCCTGAAGGGCCCGAACATCGCCTGCGTCACGGCCTGCACCACGGGTACGCACAACATCGGCCTGGCCGCGCGCATGATCCAGTACGGCGATGCCGACGTGATGATCGCCGGCGGCGCCGAGTTCGCCACCACCGGCACGGCGATGGCGGGCTTCTGCTCGGCCAAGGCCATGTCCACGCGCAACGATGAGCCGACCAAGGCTAGTCGTCCGTGGGACAAGGACCGCGATGGTTTCGTGCTGTCCGACGGCGCCGGCGTGCTGGTGCTGGAAGAATACGAACACGCCAAGGCACGCGGCGCGAAGATCTATGCGGAGCTGGTCGGCTTCGGCATGAGCGGCGATGCTTTCCACATCACTGCCCCGAGCGAAGGTGGCGAAGGTGCGGCGCGCAGCATGGACACCGCACTCAAGGATGGTCATCTGAACCCGACTGACGTGCAGTACGTCAACGCGCACGGCACGTCTACGCCGCTGGGCGACCTGGGTGAAGTGCTGGCCGCCAAGCGCGTGTTCGGCGATCACGCCTACAAGCTGGCGATGAGCTCGACCAAGTCGGCCACCGGTCACCTGCTGGGTGCGGCTGGCGGTGTCGAAGCGATCTTCACCATCCTCGCCCTGCGCGAACAGGTGCTGCCGCCGACCATCAACCTGGACGAGCCGGGCGAAGGCTGCGATCTTGATTTCGTGCCGCACACCGCGCGCGAAGCGAAGTTCGACGTAGCCATCTCCAACTCGTTCGGCTTCGGCGGCACCAACGGTACGCTGGCATTCCGTCGCATTTGAGCGAAGTGACCGCGCTACATCGCAAGACCCTGCACGGCCGGCGCGATCTACTCGCGCCGGCCGCTGCATTTCCGGAGCGCTATCCCGGCCTGCTGCAGAGCGTGACGCACGGTACGCCGCAGTCGCGCTACGACATTTTGTTCGCGTTTCCACAGGAAGCGCTGACCCTGCGTGCCGATGGGCAGCTTATCGACGGTAGCGGCGAGTCGCTGCAAGGCGGTTTTCTCGACGCGCTGGATGACGCATGGCGTGCGGCGCGGTTGTCGCGGGATGGCGCCAGCGACTTGCCGTTCCACGGTGGCTGGCTGCTGTTGCTCGCCTATGAACTGGTCGGCGAGATCGAAACGCGCCTCCAGCTTCGCTCGTCGACGGTGTTGCCGACCGCGGTTGCCTTGCGTTGTCCGGCGGCGGTGATCGTGGACCATGCGCGCGGCTGCACGGTGCTGGTGGCGGAGCAGGGGCATCAAGCCTTGCTCGATGCGATGGAGGCCGATCTCTCCGCGCCGATGGAGCTTCCTGCGTTGCCTGCACCCGATGCCTGCAGCGAGGACGAGCCGGCGCTGTTTCTCGATGGCGTGGCGCGCATCCACGAACATCTGCATGCCGGCGACATCTTCCAGGTAAATCTCTCGCGGGCTTGGCACGCGCATTACGCGAATCCTGTGACGCCTGCGCAATTGTATTTGTCGCTGCGCCAAGCCAATCCGGCGCCGTTCGCGGGCTTGTTCCAGCAGCCCGAATGGGCAGTGGTGAGTTCATCACCTGAGCGCCTGGTCGAAGTACGCGATGGCCTGGCGCAGACGCGTCCGATCGCCGGCACGCGGCCGCGCACACCGGGTGATGACGACACCGCGCGCATCCTTGAGCTCAGCACGCATCCCAAGGAACGCGCCGAGCACGTCATGCTGATCGATCTCGAACGCAATGACCTGGGCCGCGTCTGCGTGCCGGGCACGGTCGAGGTCAACGAGCTGATGGTGGTGGAGAGTTACGCGCATGTGCACCACATCGTGTCGAACGTGCGTGGTCGCCTGCGCGATGAGGTGACGCCGGGCGAAGTGATTGCAGCTACGTTCCCGGGCGGCACCATCACCGGTTGCCCCAAGGTGCGCTGCATGGAAATCATCGCTGCGCTGGAAGATGCGCCGCGTGGCGCCTATACCGGCGCGCTCGGTTATCTGGACCGCAACGGCGATCTCGATCTCAATATCCTCATACGCACGTTCACGCTGGCCGGTTCCGACGTCACGCTGCGCGCGGGCGCAGGCATCGTGGCCGATTCAGTGGCGGATAAGGAGCTGGACGAGACGCGTGCCAAAGCGCGCGGCCTGCTGCGTGCGCTGGGAGTGCAGGGCTGATGGCAGACCGCGTGTTCGTCAACGGATCGCCGTCGATCACCGTCTCCGCGTTTGATCGCGGCTTGTCCTACGGAGACGGCTTGTTCGAAACCATTCGTTTCGTCAGTGGCGTGGCCCCGCTGTGGTCGCGGCATATGGACCGGTTGCGCGAGAGCTGCATCCGCTTGCGCTTGCCTGCGCCCGATGCGCCGCAGCTGGCACGCGAAGCGGCGGTGGTGATCGAGGGCATGCACGATGCTGTCGTTCGCATCACGCTCACTCGCGGCGTTGGAGAGCGCGGTTATGCACCGCCTCAGGCTGCTGCGCCCACCCGTGTCGTGGCCGGCTTCGAGGCGCCGTCCATGGCGGGTGATGTGTATCGCTCAGGCCTGCGCGTGCGTTGGTGCGACACGCGTCTGGCCGCGCAGCCGCTGCTGGCGGGCATGAAGCACCTCAACCGGCTGGAGCAGGTGCTGGCGCGCGCCGAATGGTCCGACCCCGCGCTGGGCGAGGGCCTGCTTTGCGATGCCGAGGGACAGCTCATCTCGGGCACCATGACTAATCTGTTCGCCGTGCTCGATGGCGTCCTGATCACACCGGCGCTGGATCGCTGCGGCGTGGCGGGGGTGGCTCGCGCCGAGATTCTCGCCAGCCGGCCAGGCGTGCGCATCCAGGGCATGCGCCCGGCGGAGCTCGCCCGTGCCAGCGAGGTCTTCCTCAGTTCCAGCGTACGCGGCATCCTGCCTGTTCAGGCCGTGGGCGATACCGTGTATGTTGCCGGGCCGGTCACCCGCGCTTTGCAGCAGCATTGGCGCGGCTTGGGTTTCCCGATGGAGCAGGCATGAGTGGACACAAGATGCAGGGGCGGGCGCTTTGGCGCAGCCTGATCGTGCTGGTGTTGCTGGCGGTAGCCGGCGGCGTCGCCTATGGATGGATGGACTATCAGCGCTTCGTCGGCACGCCGTTGGCGGTGTCGCCGCAGACGCCCAGCGTCGATGTGGCCAAGGGCAGCAGCCTGCGTGATGTGGTTGGCCAGTTGCGCGAGCAGCACGTGACGAATTCGCGCACGCTGTATTGGCGTGTGCTGGCCGAGCAGTTGCGTGTGGCCGGTCGCCTGCATGCGGGCGAATATGCGTTGAGCGCGGGCATGACGCCGCGCGAGCTGTTGCTCAATATGGCTGCGGGCAAGGTCCTGCAGCGCAATTTCACCATCGTCGATGGCTGGAACTTCCGCGACCTGCGCCAAGCCTTGGCCAAGGCGGACCGGCTCAAGCAGGAAGGCGCCGGTCTTGACGACGCCGCGCTGATGGCCAGGATCGGGGTGCCTGGCGAAATGCCCGAGGGACGTTTTCTTCCCGAGACCTACGCCTATGTGAAGGGCGACAGCGACTTGGACATCCTGCGCCGCGCGCATGCCGCGATGGCCAAGATGCTGGACACGCTGTGGGCCCAACGCGACAAGAATGTGCCGCTGGCCACGCCGTATGACGCGCTGATCCTGGCGTCCATCGTGGAAAAGGAAACCGGCCGCGCCGATGAGCGTGCGCGCATCGCCGGCGTGTTCGTGCGTCGGCTGCAGGAGCACATGCTGCTGCAGACCGACCCCACCGTGATCTATGGCATGGGCGAGTCCTACACCGGCAACATCCACAAGTCGGACCTGACCACCGACACGCCGTACAACACCTATACCCGCGCCGGCCTGCCGCCGACGCCGATCGCCATGGCTGGCAAGCCCGCCATCGAGGCGGCGCTGCATCCGGCAGCCGGGTCGGAGCTTTACTTTGTCGCGCGTGGCGACGGCACGCACGTGTTCTCCAGTACGCTGGACGAACACAATCACAACGTGGCCTGTTTTCAGCTGAAGCGATGCCAATGACACGAGGCAAGTTGATCACGCTCGAAGGTGGCGAGGGGGCCGGCAAGAGCACACTGCTCGCCGGCCTGCAGCAGCACTTGCGCGCGCAGGGCGTGGATCTGGTGCAGACGCGCGAACCCGGCGGCACGCCGCTGGGCGAGGCGGTGCGCGCCATCGTGCTCGATCCGGCGCATCGCGGCATGGGCGCCGAATCCGAATTGCTGCTGATGTTCGCCTCGCGGGCGCAGCTCGTGCGCGAATGCATCGAGCCTGCGCTGGCGGCGGGGCAGTGGGTGTTGTGCGATCGTTTCACCGATGCGAGCTACGCCTATCAAGGCGGTGGTCGCGGGGTGCCGAATGAGCGCATCGCCACGCTGGAGCAGTGGGCTACACATGGTTTGACGCCTGACCTGACCCTGTTGCTCGATCTTCCCGTGGCGACCGGGCGTGCGCGCGCTGCCGGCCGCGGCGAAGCGGATCGCATCGAAGTGGAAGGCGATACATTTTTTGAGCGCGTGCGTGCGGCTTATCGTGCGCGTGCCGCCGCGGAGCCGGCGCGCTTCCGCATCATCGACGCCACGCTGACGCCGCCGGAAGTGCTGGCGGCCGCCATCGATGCCACCCGTCACCTGTTTGGGACTCCGGCATGAATCTGATGCCATGGCATGGCGAGCATTGGGAACGCCTGCAGGCTAGGCGTGAGCGCAACGCGATGCCGCACGCGCTCTTGCTGTGCGGGCCCGAAGGCCTGGGCAAGCGCGACTTCATGCGTCGCTTCGCCGAAGGCCTGCTGTGCCAGCACCCGCAACACGGCGAGCCGTGCGGCCGGTGCCGCAGCTGCCTGTTGTTTGCAGCGGGCACGCACCCGGATTTCGCCACGTTGAGTTTTGGCCTGCGCAAAGATGGCGTGCAGCGCAGCGAGATCGTGGTCGACCAGGTTCGCGAGCTGTCCGCCCGTCTTGCCATGTCGAGCCAGTTCGGTGGATGGCAGATCGTGTGCATCGATCCGGCCGATGCCATGAATACCGCGGCAGCCAACGCCTTGCTCAAGACGCTGGAAGAACCTTCGGCGCAGACCTTGCTGTTGCTGGTAGCCGATGCGCCGTGGCGATTGCCGCAAACCATCCGCAGTCGTTGCCAGCGCATTGAATTTCACTTGCCGCCGCGCGAGCAGGCGCTGGACTGGCTGCAGCAGCAGGGCGTCAAGGACGCCGCCGCTGCGCTCGATGCGGCGGGCGGCAATCCTGGTCTGGCGCGTGTCTGGGCGGAACAAGGCGCGCTCGCGCGCAGGCAAGAGGTTCGCAAGGATCTTGGTGCACTGGCGGCCGGACGTGGCGAGGCCATGGAAGTGGCGCGTCGCTGGCTGGACAACGAGCCGCAACAGCGTCTGTGGTTTGCGGCACAGGCTGCCGCCGAAGAGCTGAAAATGCGTGCCACCGCCGGGCAGGGGCCGCTGGCCAGCCAGCTGGACGCTGAAGGCCTCGACCAGTGGTATATGGCGGCCAATCGCACGCGCGAATCACTGCGTGGCCCCCTGCGTGGCGATCTGCTCTTGCTGGAATTGCTCGCCCGCTGGCATTGAGCCGATCTTGACAACCTGATGACCGGCGCCGCGTTTTCCCCAGGGAAAGGCCGCTGACAGGCCGCCTGCCTACGCTGCTCCGATGAAGTTTTCCTCCCAACGCCAGCTCCCCATTTGGCCGTGGATTTCGCTCTTGTTCCTGCTGGTCCTTCGACTGGCATGGCTTAATGCGTACACGCTCAACTCCGACGAAGCGCAGCACGCGCACGTCGCATGGGCGTGGACGCAAGGGCTGCTGCCTTACCGTGATGTTTTCGACAACCACGGCCCACTGTTCGGATGGCTGCACTCGCCGCTGCTGAAGTGGCTGGACAACCGTCCCGACGTGCTGACCTGGCTGCGCCTGGCCATGCAGTTTTGGTATGTGATCGCCCTGGGTTCGGCGGGCTGGATGGCGCAACGCCTCTACGGCTGGCGCGTCGCTGCGGTGGTTGTGCTGGTGGCCGGTCTATTCCCGCGGTTCTTCGTCGTCAGCGGACAGTTCCGCACCGACGACATGTGGATGGCGATGTGGCTGCTCGGCCTGGCGTTCGTGGCGGGCGCACCGCCGCGCCTGTGGCGTTACTTCGTGGCCGGCCTGGCGATGGGCTGTGCACTGTCGGTATCGCAGAAAACACTGGTGCTGCTGGTCACCACCGTCGTCGCGGCCGGCGTGGTGCGGATGATGCGGCCCTCGCACGCGCCGCGGGCCGGTGTGCGTTGCTGGATCGCCGCGTTGCTGGGCGTACTGCTGGTGCCCGCCATTTTTGCCATTTGGTTGGGCACGCACGGTTTGCTCGAAGACGCGTGGTACGGGCTGGCCGAGTACAACATCGGCGGCGCCAACAAACGGCATGCGGCGCAGCAAGGTTTGTGGTTTCTGATTTTTGCAGCGGTGCTGGTGGTGATGTGCGTGCGTGAAGCGCGCCAGCGCTCGGAAGGCGGTTTCGACTGGACCGTGTTCTTTGCCTTGCAGGGCGGTCTGTACCTGCTGCTGATCTGGTTCATCTGGCCGCTCATCACCAAGCAGGATTTTCTCCCTGTGTTGCCGACGCTCGCGATCGCCTCGGCCGGCCTGGCAGCGACGTGGCAATGGCTGAACTCCCGTCCGCGACTGCGCGGCGTGTTGTTGATGGTTTTGCTGGTGGCGGAAATGGCAGCCGTCATTGCCGATGCGCCGCCATGGCAGGACGATCTCGCCGCGCAACGCAATGAACTGTCGACCGTGCTGCGTTACACGAACGAAACCGACACGGTGATGGACCCCAAGGGCGACACGATATTCCGCATGCGCCCTTACTATCCCGTGCTGGAAAGCTTGGCCATGCGGCGCCTGCGCCGTGGGCAGATGGCGGACACCATCGTCGACGACCTGGTCAATCACCGGACCATGCTGGTGGTGTTGCGGCGCCTGCCGCCCTCGAGCGCGCGCTTCGTGATGCTCAATTATGTGGAGGCTGGCGGAGATATCTGGATCGCGGGCCGTATGCTTGCCGATCACCAGCCCCAGCAGACGATAGACGTGAACGTACCCGGAGACTATGTGGTGACCGATGGACACCAGCGCCTCAGCGGCAGCCTCGATGGCGCCGCGCCGGCGGACCACTGGTTCCTGAGCCGCGGCACCCACCATCTGGTGGTGAGCGGCGGCACGCCTGTGGCTTTCGTGTGGTCGCAGGCCTTCGATCGCGGCTGGCGTCCGGCGCCTCCTGTCACAGGGGGCTGACGTGAGCTTGAGCCTCAATGCCAGGACGCGACTGCTGGTCGTCGCGCCGCACCCGGATGACGAATCGATCGCCACCGGCGAGCTGATCCTGCAGGTACGGCAGGCCGGCGGCGAGGTGCAGATCCTCCTGCTCACCAATGGCGACAACAATCCCTGGCCGCAACGCTGGGTGGAGCGCCGGCTGCGCATCGGCGCCGATGAGCGCCGCCGCTGGGGCGAGCGCCGACGTACCGAAGTGACCCAGGCCTTGGCTCAGTTGGGTGTGACGGGCGAGGCGTTGCTGCCCCTGGGCTGGCCCGACATGGGCATCACCAGCCGCCTTTGCGACCAGCTGGATGCCAGCGTCGAGATGGTGAGCCGGCACCTGGAGGCGTTTCGCCCCAACCTGGTCGCCTTGCCCGCGCTGGGCGATCACCACCCCGATCACGGCGCCGCCCATGTCCTGACCCGCCTGGCGGTGGCCCGCGCCAACCTCGAGACGCCGCGCATGCTGGCCTACCTCGTGCACGGCCAGGAGGTCACCGGCAAAGGCCGGGTCAAGCTCGACTCCTCGGTCGGCATCCATGCCACCAAGATGGCCGCGCTGGCCTGTCATCGCAGCCAGATGGCCTTGAGCGGCAAGCGGATGCGCCGTCTGGCGGACCGTGGCGAGCGGTATCAGTCGGTGCGGGGAACCGCTGTTTCCACCGAGTCGGCCGTGCTGCCATGGCAGCCATCTCCTTCGCTCCATCGCTGGTTGCACCTGACCCTGGTCGACGAGCGGGGCGTTCGCCAGTGGCCGTGGCGCCAGGCGCCACTGACCATGGACGGGCAGGGGCGTTACGTATTGCATGGCCTGGACCCGGCCGCGCCTGGGCCGCGCTTCCTCAAGCTGCATATGAATCTGCCATCGCCCTGGATCTTCGACCGCTGGGGCTGGTGCGAGCTCTAGCGCCGTCACATTCCGTCGACATCTCGCTTGTGGCAATGGCCGACCGCTCGCTACGATGCGGCTGAGGGGCACTGCATCAGCGGTGTACAGGAGCAGTCATGAATCCGGCCATTGCCGCCCGCCAGGGCATCATTTCGTTGAAGATCAAGGACACGGCGTCGCTCTACAACGCCTATATGCCTTATCTGAAGCACGGCGGCCTGTTCGCCCCTACCGCCCAGAAGTACGCCCTGGGCGACGAAGTGGTGCTGCTGATCAACCTCACCGATGAAGGCGAGCGCCTGTCGGTGGCCGGCAAGGTGGTCTGGGTGACCCCGGTCGGTGCGCAGGGCAACCGCACGGCCGGGATTGGCGTGCAGTTCAACGAGTCGTCCGATGGCGAAGTGGCGCGTACCCGCATTGAGAACATCCTGGCCGGCCTGACCGGGTCCGAGCGCCCGACGCACACGATGTAGAGCCAGGCTCTAAGACCTTGGTCGCAATGGCTTACGACCGCTGGAAGAAACCCCTGCAAATCTCCTTCCAAACAGCCGTCAAGGCTTGTTGTTGTTAAGCGCACTGATACAATGTCGCGATCCCTCGATTCAGATCGAGGGAAGTCGGACGCTCGCTGCCCCCCAATGCACGTGAACGTGGCGCCTAGCCCTTGGCCCTCGCGGGTCATGCCGAACCCAAGTTCCGCGGACCGTTTCCCCGACGGTCACTGATGCGCCAATGAAGGCGCGGAGGTACGTTTCATCGTGCTTGCCCAATACTGGCCCATTCTGCTTTTCATCGGCGTTGCCGCCGGCTTAGGCGTGGTGCTTCTGGTCATCGGCCTGCTGGCCGGCCCGCGTCGCCCCGAGTCCGAGAAGCTCTCGCCGTACGAGTGCGGCTTCGAAGCCTTTGAAGATGCGCGCATGCGTTTTGACGTGCGCTATTACCTGTTGGCGATCCTGTTCATCATCTTCGACCTGGAAATCGCGTTTCTGTTTCCGTGGGCCGTGGTGTTCACCAAGATCGGCCTGATTGCCCTGGTCGAGATGGCGCTGTTCCTGCTGCTGCTGGTCATCGGCTTTGCTTACGTGTGGAAGAAGGGAGCACTGGAATGGGAGTGATCTCGTCGCTTGACCGGGTGATGCACAACCCGCAGCCGTTGAACCTGGTGGACGACATCCTGCGTCCGGCCGAAGACAACCCTGTCATGCAGCGCGGCTTTGCCACGACCAGCGTCGACGCCTTGATGAACTGGGCGCGCACCGGTTCGATGTGGCCGATGACCTTTGGTCTGGCCTGTTGCGCCGTGGAAATGATGCATGCCGGCGCCGCGCGCCTGGACCTGGACCGCTACGGCGTGGTGTTCCGCCCCAGCCCGCGCCAGTCCGACGTGATGATCGTGGCCGGCACGCTGGTCAACAAGATGGCCCCGGCGTTGCGCAAGGTCTATGACCAGATGCCCGACCCGAAGTGGGTGATCTCGATGGGTAGCTGCGCCAACGGCGGCGGCTACTACCACTACTCGTATTCCGTGGTGCGTGGCTGCGACCGCATCGTGCCGGTGGACATCTACGTGCCGGGCTGCCCGCCAACGGCCGAAGCGCTGATCCACGGCATCCTGCAGTTGCAGAAGAAGATCCGCCGCACCAACACCATCGCGCGTTCCTGACAAAGGCGCAGCAGAGCATGACTGATACCTCTTTCAACTCGCTGGCCGAGCGTCTGTCCGCGCGATTCGGCGAAATGCTGACGATCAGCGTCGTCCGCAACGAAGTCACCGCCGAAGTGGCTGCCGCCGACCTGCTCGCGGTGGCTACCGCGCTGCGTGACGAAGCCTCGTTCCGCTTCGGCGTGCCGATCGACGTCTGCGGCATCGATTACCTCGGCTACGGCCAGACCGAATGGGACACCGAAACGGTGTCCGGCACCGGCTTCTCGCGCGGCGTGGAAGGCGAGGCGATGGGCCGCTTCAAGTGGGCCGACCGCCCGCACGCCGACTCCTCGCCGCGCCGCTTCGCCTCCATCGTTCACCTGCTGTCGCTGGAGAACAACCAGCGCCTGCGCCTGCGCGTGTTCTGCGACGACGACTCGCTGCCGATCGTGCCTTCGCTGACCGGCATCTGGCCGGGCGTGAACTGGTTTGAGCGCGAGTCGTTCGACCTTTACGGCATCATTTACGACGGTCACCCCGATCTGCGCCGCATCCTCACTGACTACGGCTTCGTGGGTCATCCGTTCCGCAAGGACTTCCCGCTGATCGGCAATGTCGAGGTGCGTTACGACCCCGAGCAGAAGCGCGTGGTGTACGAACCCGTGTCGATCGAGCCGCGCGTGCTGGTGCCGCGCGTCATCCGTGACGATGCCGACCTGCAGCAGGCCAAGGCTGAAGCGGCCGATAACTGGCGGAATAACTGATCATGCAAGAGATCCGCAACTACACCATGAACTTCGGCCCGCAGCATCCCGCTGCGCACGGCGTGCTGCGCCTGGTGCTGGAGATGGACGGCGAAACGGTGGTCCGCGCCGATCCGCATATCGGTCTGCTCCATCGTGGCACCGAGAAGCTGGCCGAGTCCAAGCCGTTCAATCAGTCGATCGGCTATATGGATCGCCTCGATTACGTGTCGATGATGTGCAACGAGCACGCCTACGTGCGCTCCATCGAAACCCTGATGGGTATCGAGGTGCCGGAGCGTGCGCAGTACATCCGCACCATGTTCGACGAAATCACCCGCATCCTGAATCACCTGATGTGGATCGGTTCCAACGCGCTCGACCTGGGTGCGATGGCGGTGTTCCTGTACGCGTTCCGCGAGCGCGAGGAACTGATGGACGTCTATGAGGCGGTGTCGGGCGCGCGCATGCACGCGACCTACTACCGTCCGGGCGGCGTCTACCGCGATCTGCCCAATCACATGTCGCAGTACCGCGAGTCGCCCTGGCACAAGGGCAAGGACCTCAAGCGCCTCAACTCCTGGCGCGAAGGCTCCATGCTCGACTATCTGGAAGCGTTCACCAGCGACTTCCCGACCAAGGTCGACGAGTACGAAGAACTGCTCACCAACAACCGTATCTGGAAGCAGCGCACGGTCGGCATCGGCGTGATCCCGCCGGAAAAGGCGCAGGCCTGGGGCATGACAGGCGTGATGCTGCGCGGTTCGGGCATCGAGTGGGATCTGCGCAAGAAGCAGCCGTACGCCAAGTACGCCGAAGTCGATTTCGACATCCCGGTGGGCGTGGGCGGCGACTGCTACGACCGTTACCTGGTGCGCGTGGAAGAAATGCGCCAGTCCAACCGGATCATCCAGCAGTGCGTGAAGTGGCTGAAGGCCAACCCGGGTCCTGTCATCGTGCAGAACTACAAGGTGGCGCCGCCGCATCGCGAAAGCATGAAGGAGGACATGGAAGCACTGATCCATCACTTCAAGCTGTTCACGGAAGGCTATGGCGTGCCTGCGGGCGAGACCTATGCCGCCGTGGAAGCACCGAAGGGTGAATTCGGCTGCTACCTGGTATCCGATGGTGCGAACAAGCCGTTCCGCGTGCACCTGCGCGCGCCGGGCTTCGCCCATCTGTCCTCGATGGACGTCACCGTGCGCGGCCACATGCTGGCCGACGTGGTGGCGATGATCGGTACCTATGACCTCGTGTTCGGCGAAGTCGATCGCTGAGCCCGGAGGAAACCACACATGAAAGCCACCGGAAATTACGCGCAGGTCAAGAATGTCGACCCGCTCGTCGTACTGAACGAACACACTCGTCATCACATCGAAGAGTGGGTTGCCCGTTTTCCTCCTGACCGCAAGCGTTCGGCGCTGATCCAGGCGCTGTTTGCCGCGCAGGAGCAGAACGAAGGCTTCCTCACCGACGAGCTGATCACCGCCGTTGCCAAGTACCTCGACTTGCCCGCCGTGTGGGCGTACGAGGTGGCGAGCTTCTACTCGATGCTCGAGACCAAGCCGGTGGGCCGCAACAACGTGGCCATCTGCACCAACGTCTCGTGCTGGCTCAATGGCGCCGACGACCTGGTGAAGCACTGCGAGCAGAAGCTGGGCATCAAGCTGGGCGAAAGCACCGCCGATGGCCGCGTGTATCTGAAGCGCGAAGAAGAATGCATCGCCGCCTGCGCCAGCGCGCCGGCGATGACCGTCAATGGTCACTACCACGAGCGACTCTCGATCCAGAAGATCGATGAAATCCTCGATGGTCTTAAGTAAGGGCTGGGCGCAATGGCTTACGGACCCGCACCCCAAGAACATCAGGTCGTCTACACCACGCTGCATTTCGACAAGCCGTGGGCGATGGACAGCTACACCCAGGTGGGTGGCTATGAAGCGTGGAAGAAAATCCTCGCCGAGAAGCCCGACCCGACTGCCCTGATCGACGAGATCAAGAAGAGCAACCTGCGCGGCCGCGGCGGCGCAGGCTTCCCGACCGGCCTGAAGTGGTCCTTCATGCCCAAGGGCACCATGCAGAAGTACATCCTCTGCAACTCCGACGAATCGGAGCCGGGCACCTGCAAAGACCGCGACATCCTGCGCTTCAACCCGCATGCGGTGATCGAAGGCATGGCGATCGCGTGCTATTGCACCGGTTCCACCGTGGCTTACAACTACCTGCGTGGCGAGTTCCATCACGAGCCCTTCGAGCATTTCGAAGAGGCGCTGAAGGAAGCGTACGCCGCCGGTCTGCTGGGCAAGAACATCCAGGGCACCGGCCTCGATGTGGACATCTATGGCGCACTCGGCGCCGGTGCCTACATCTGCGGCGAAGAAACCGCGCTGATGGAATCGCTGGAAGGCAAGAAGGGCCAGCCGCGCTTCAAGCCGCCGTTCCCGGCCAACTTCGGCCTGTACGGCAAGCCCAGCACGATCAACAACACCGAAACCTATGCCTCGGTGCCGGCCATCCTGCGCAAGGGTGCGGACTGGTTCCTGGCGCAGAGCAAGACCAAGAACGGCGGTCCGAAGATCTTCTCGGTCTCCGGTTGCGTGCAGAAGGGCGGCAACTTCGAAGTGCCGCTGGGCACCACCTTCGACGAGCTGCTGGAAATGGCCGGTGGCCTGCGTCCGGGCCGCACGCTGAAGGGTGCGATTCCCGGCGGCGTGTCGATGCCGGTACTGCGCGCCGAACAGCTCAAGGGTCTGCCGTTCGACTACGACACGCTGCGTGACTTGAAGACGGGCCTCGGCTCGGGCGCCATCGTGGTGCTCGACGACACCGTCTGCACGGTGCGCTTCACCCGCCGCATCTCGCAGTTCTTCCACAAGGAAAGCTGCGGTCAGTGCACGCCGTGCCGCGAAGGCACCGGCTGGATGCACCGCGTGCTGGATCGCATCGTGGAAGGTCAGGGCACCATGGAAGACCTGCATCGTCTCAAGGCCATTGCCGGCCAGATCGAAGGCCACACCATCTGCGCGTTCGGCGAAGCCGCGGCGTGGCCGGTGCAGGGCTTCCTGCGCCAGTTCTGGGATGAATTTGAGTACTACATCGTCAATGGCCGCTCCATTGTCGACGACAAGCTTGGAGCCGCCGCATGAGTGCGCAGCCCGCAGCACCCAATCTCGACCTTGTGAACATCGAGGTCGATGGCAAGCCCACGCAGATCCGCAAGGGCGCCATGATCATCGAGGCGGCTGATGCCATCGGCATCAACATTCCTCGCTTCTGCTATCACCGCAAGCTGCCGATCGCCGCCAACTGCCGCATGTGCCTGGTGGAAGTGGAAATGGGCGGCAAGCCCATGCCCAAGCCGCAGCCGGCCTGCGCCACCCCGGTGGCCGAAGGCATGAAGGTCACCACGCGCTCCGACTCCGCCCTGAAGTTCCAGAAGGACGTGATGGAGTTCCTGCTGATCAACCACCCGCTGGATTGCCCGATCTGCGATCAGGGCGGCGAGTGCGAACTGCAGGACGTCGCGCTGGGCTATGGCCGCAGCGTGTCGCGCTATACCGAACGCAAGCGCACCATCGCCGACGAAAACCTCGGTCCGCTGGTCGCCACCGAGATGACCCGCTGCATCCAGTGCACGCGCTGCGTGCGCTTCACCAGCGAAATCGCCGGTACGTACGAGCTCGGCGGCATGAGCCGCGGCGACAACCTGCAGATCGGTACCTACATCGGCAAGACCATCGAGACGGAACTGTCGGGCAACATCATCGACGTCTGCCCGGTGGGCGCGCTGACCAACAAGCCGTTCCAGTTCCAGGCGCGCGCCTGGGAGCTGATCGCCAAGCCGTCGGTTGCCTATCACGATGCGCTGGGCTCCAACCTGTGGCTGCACACGCGCCGCGGTGAGGTGCTGCGCACGGTGCCGCGCGACAACGAATCGATCAACGAGTGCTGGCTCTCCGATCGCGACCGCTACAGCAATCAAGGTCTGTACGCGGCCGATCGCGTCGGCGCGCCGCAGGTCAAGCGCAACGGCCAGTGGGTCACCACCACCTGGGACGACGCGCTGAGCGCCGCTGTGGAATCGCTCAAGGCAGTGCCGGGCAGCGAGCTGGGCGTGCTGGTGCATCCGGCCACCACGAATGAGGAAGGCGACCTGCTGGTGCGCCTCGCCCGTGGCCTGGGCAGCGCGCATATCGATCACCGCGTGCGTCAGCTCGACTTCGCCGACAACGCGATCGCCACGGCATTCGCCAAGCCGGTCGCCGAGCTGGACAAGGTCAAGGCTGCGCTGCTGGTCGGCTCGGATCTGCGTCACGAGATGCCGCTGCTCAATCACCGCATCCATCAGGCGGTGAAGAAGGGCGCCAAGGTTTACGCCGTCAATCCGGCGAGCTTCAACTTCAATTACAAGCTGACCGGCGAAGCCATCGTGGCGCCGCAGGCCCTGGTCGATGCGCTGCTGTCGCTGGCCAAGGGCGTGGTCGAAGCGGGTGCCACCGCGCCGGCCGCACTGGCCGATGCGATCCACGCTGCGTCGTGCGACGAGGGCGACAAGGACGCGATTGCCGATCTGAAGAGCGGCAGTGCGGTCGTCATCCTCGGCGAAGCCGCCGTCACGCATCCGCAGGCCTCGTGGCTGCGCGCCGTGGCGCAGTTCATCGCGCAGGCGACGGGTGCCGGTTACAACGAGCTGCCGGTCGGTGCCAATGCCATCGGCCTGGGCCGCGTCGGCGTGCTGCCGGGTAACGGCGGCCTCGATGCCCAGGCGATGCTGGCCCAGCCGCGCAAGGCTTATGTGCTGTACGGCGTCGAGCCGCAGGACGTCGCCGATGGCGCTGCCTTGCTGAAGGCGCTCAAGGGCGCGCAGAAGGTGGTGGCGTTTACCGCCTATGCCAGCGACGCGCTGCGCGAAGTGGCCGAAGTGATCCTGCCGATCGGTCTGCTGCCGGAAATCGACGGCACCCTGGTCAATGTCGACGGCCTCGCCCAGAGCGTGGCTGCCGGCGCCAAGGCGCCGGGCGATGCGCGTCCGGGCTGGAAGGTGCTGCGTGCACTGGGCGGCGTGATGAAGCTCGCCGGTTTCGAGTTCGACGACCTGGCCGGTCTGCGCGAAGGCATCAGCGAGCGTGCGCATCAGCCGCGCGCCGAGCTGGCTTCGCGTCCGTCGGCGGTTGGCTTGAGCCGCCTCGCCACCTGGCCGATCTACCGTACCGATGCCGTGCTCCGTCGTGCGACCGCACTCAGCAAGCACCCGCTCAACCGTGCGCCGGCCGTTCGCATCAATGCGGACGAAGCCAAGCGCCAGGGTCTGGGCGAGGGCGATGCGGTGCGCGTGGCCGATGCGGTGCTGCCGCTGGCGATCGATGCGACCGTGCCCGATGGCGCGGCCTGGATCGAGGCCGCACACGACGACACTGTCTCGCTGCCGCCCTACGGCGCAGCCCTCACCCTGAGCAAGGCGTAAGCACATGGGCGAACAGATCTTCAACCAGGTGGTCATGCCGGTCATCTACATCCTGTGCATCGTCCTGCCGTTGGTCATCACGGTGGCGCTGTACGTGTGGTGGGAGCGCAAGGTGCTCGGCTGGATGCACGTGCGCATGGGGCCCAACAAGGTCGGCCCGTTCGGCCTGCTGCAGGCCTTTGCGGACGTGACCAAGCTGCTGATCAAGGAAGTCATTCTTCCGACCAGCGCGAACCGGACCCTGTATTACATGGCGCCGCTGCTGGCGCTGATCCCGGCGCTGGCCGCGTGGGCCGTGATTCCCTTCAACGACAAGATGGTGCTGGCCAACGTCAACGCGGGCCTGCTGTACCTGCTGGCGATGACCTCGCTCGGCGTGTACGGCATCATCCTGGCCGGCTGGGCGTCCAACTCGCGCTACGCGCTGCTGGGTGCGATGCGTTCGGCGGCGCAGGTGATCTCGTACGAGCTGGCCATGGGCCTGTGCCTGGTCTGCGTGCTGGTGCTGGCCGGTTCCTTGAACCTCACCGACATCGTGCACGCGCAGGCCGGCAGCAAGGGCATCCTTGACTGGTTCATGTGGCCGCTGCTGCCGGTATTCATCATCTACTTCATCTCGGGCGTCGCCGAAACCAACCGCGCGCCGTTCGACGTGGCGGAAGGTGAATCGGAAATCGTCGCGGGCTTCCACGTGGAGTATTCGGGCTCGGCCTTCGCGCTGTTCTTCCTGGCCGAATACGCCAACATGATCCTGATCAGCTTCCTGGCGCCGATCCTGTTCATGGGCGGCTGGCTGTCGCCGTTGCCCGCTTCGTGGGGCATCGTGGGGCAGGCGAGCGTGCTGTGGCTGTTCGTCAAGGTGTTCGTTTTCGCCTTCATGTTCCTGTGGTTCCGCGCCAGCTTCCCGCGTTACCGCTACGACCAGATCATGCGTCTGGGCTGGAAGGTATTCATTCCCATCACCATCGTCTGGGTCCTCGTCGCCGGCTGCATGAAGTTTTTCGGCTGGGTCACCGTCGGCACGGGAGGCTGAAGAAACATGTCCCGCGTAACTCACTATTTCAAAAGCCTGCTGCTCATCGAGCTGTTTAAGGGCTTGGGTCTGACCATGCGTTACATGTTCAGCCCCAAGTACACCATGCGCTATCCGATGGAGCACATCCCCAAGTCCAACCGCTTCCGCGGCCTGCATGCGCTGCGTCGCTACGCCAACGGCGAAGAGCGTTGCATCGCGTGCAAGCTGTGCGAGGCGGTGTGCCCGGCGCTCGCCATCACCATCGACTCCGCCCCGCGCGAGAGCGACGGCCAGCGCCGCACCACGCGTTACGACATCGATCTGTTCAAGTGCATCTTCTGCGGTTTCTGCGAAGAGAGCTGCCCGGTCGACTCGATCGTCGAAACGCATATCCATGAGTACCACTTCGAGCAGCGTGGCGAGAACGTGGTGACCAAGCCGCAGCTGCTCGCCATCGGCGATCGCTTCGAGCAGGACATCGCGGCTGCCCGCGCTCAAGACGCCGCGTATCGCTGAGGACGGGACATCATGATCGATACGAATATGTTCCAACTCGTGTGTTTCTACGCCTTCGCGGCCGTCACCGTGGTGGCGGCGCTGGGCGTGATCACGCTGCGCAACACGGTGCATGCCGTGCTGTCGCTGGTGCTCACCTTCTTCAGCACCGCCTGCATCTGGCTGCTGGCCGAAGCGGAATTCCTCGCCATCGCCCTGATCGTGGTCTACGTGGGCGCGGTGATGGTGCTGTTCCTGTTCGTGGTGATGATGCTGGACATCAAGCAGGAACACGTACGCGAGGGTTTCATCAAATACCTGCCGGTCGGCATCATCGTGGCCCTGGTCATGCTGGGCGAAATGCTCGCGCTGATCGGCGTGCGTGCGATGCACCAGGCCGTGATGGGCGCCGATCCGGCCACCGTGGCTGGCATGTCCAACACCGCCTGGCTGGGCACTGCGCTCTACACGCAGTTCCTGCTGCCGTTCGAAGTGGCCGCACTGATCCTCACCGTGGGTGTGGTGGCTGCCGTGGTATTGACCCTGCGCCAGCGCACCGGTGTGCGTCACCAGCAGGCCTCGCAGCAGGTTCGCGTCAACCCGCGTGACCGCGTCCGCGTGGTGAAGATGGCCGCGGAAGTTCCCGTCGCGCCCCAGTCGGCACCGGGCAAGGAGACCACCCCATGATCACGCTTTCGCACTTCATCGTGCTCGGCGCCGTGCTGTTCTGCATCGCGCTGGCCAGTCTCTTCATCAACCGCAAGAACGTCATCGTGTTGCTGATGTCGATCGAGCTGATGCTGCTGGCGGTGAACATCAACTTCGTCGCGTTCTCCCGTTTCCTGGGCGACGTGGCGGGGCAGGTGTTCGTGTTCTTCATCCTCACCGTGGCTGCGGCGGAAACCGCCATCGGCCTGGCGATCCTGGTCCTGCTGTTCCGCAACCGCAGCACCATCAATGTCGCCGAAATCGACAGCATGAAGGGCTGACCCGATGGAATTGTCTACCTCCATTCTGCTGACCATCGCCCTGGCACCGCTCGTCGGCTGCCTGCTGGCGGGCTTCTTTGGTCGCTTCATCGGTCGCGCCGGTTCGCACAGCGTGACCATCCTGGGCGTGGCGATCGCCTGCGGCCTGTCGTTCTACGTGCTGTACCAGCTCACTACGGGCGGCGCGCCGATCTATAACCAGAACATCTACACCTGGTTCGAGATCGGCAACTACAGCGCCCACGTCGGCTTCATGATCGATCGCCTGACCGCCATGATGATGGTGGTGGTAACCTTCGTGTCGCTGCTGGTGCACATCTACACCATCGGCTACATGGCCGACGACCCGGGTTACCAGCGCTTCTTCAGCTACATCTCGCTGTTCACCTTCTCGATGTTGATGCTCGTGATGAGCAACAACTTCATGCAGCTGTTCTTCGGCTGGGAAGCGGTAGGCCTGGTGTCGTACCTGCTGATCGGCTTCTGGTACAAGCGCCCGACGGCGATCTTCGCCAACCTCAAGGCGTTCCTGGTCAACCGCGTGGGCGACTTCGGCTTCCTGCTCGGCATCGCCGGCGTGCTGTATTTCCTGGGCACGCTGGACTACACCACGGCGTTTGCCGCGGCGCCGGGCCTGGTGGGCAAGACCCTGCAGATCACCCAGAACACGCATTGGGATGCCGCCACCGTCATCTGCATCTGCCTGTTCATCGGCGCGATGGGCAAGTCCGCCCAGGTGCCGCTGCACGTGTGGCTGCCCGATTCGATGGAAGGTCCCACCCCGATCTCGGCACTGATCCACGCCGCGACCATGGTGACCGCCGGCATCTTCATGGTGGCGCGCATGTCGCCCATCTTCGAACTGTCGGAAACCGCACTCAGCTTCGTGATGATCATCGGCGCCACCGGTGCGCTGTTCACCGGCCTGATCGGCATCGTGCAGAACGACATCAAGCGCGTCGTGGCGTACTCCACGCTGTCGCAGCTGGGCTATATGACGGTGGCGCTGGGCGTGTCGGCCTATGCCGGCGCCGTGTTCCACCTGATGACGCATGCCTTCTTCAAGGCGCTGCTGTTCCTGGGTGCCGGCTCGGTGATCATCGCCATGCACCATGAGCAGGACATGCGCTACATGGGCGGCCTGCGCAAGTACATGCCGATCACCTGGATCACCATGTGGATTGGTTCGCTGGCGCTGTGCGGCGTGCCGTTCTTCGCGGGCTTCTATTCCAAGGACGCGATCATCGAAGCGGTGGGCGAGTCGCATCGCTGGGGTGCCACCTACGCTTACTTCTGCGTGATGGCCGGCGCCTTCGTGACCGCGCTGTACACCTTCCGCCAGATGTACCTGACCTTCCACGGCAAGGAACGCTTCGTGGTGGTGCACGATCATGGCCACGGTCATGATCACGCTCACGGCCACGACGAGCACGCCGCGCACGACGAGCACCATCATGTCTCGCACAAGGATGACCACGGTCATCACGAGCAGGGCATCATGCACGAGACGCCGAAGGAGTCGCCGTGGGTGGTGTGGCTGCCGCTGATCCTGCTGGCGATCCCGTCGATCATCGTGGGTTTCATCGCCATCCAGCCGCTGCTTTTTGGCGAGTGGTTCGGTTCGGCCATCCACGTCAATGAGGCGAACAACGTCCTGGGCGAGCTGGCCAAGGAGTTCCACGGTTCGCTGGGCATGGCGCTGCACGGCTTCACGCAGTTGCCGTTCCTGCTGGTGCTGACCGCGTTTGCGATCCAGACCTACATCTACCTGTTCAACCCGTCCGTGGCCGATCGCATCAAGAACGCGCTCAAACCGATCTATAACCTGCTCAACCACAAGTACTGGTTCGACGCGGTGTACTTCATCGTCTTCGCACGCGGCGGTATGGCGCTGGGTCGTGCCCTGTGGAAGGGCGGCGATGCGGCGGTTATCGACGGCGTGCTGGTCAATGGTTCGGCGGGTCTGGTCGACCGTATTGCAGGTGGTATGCGTCGCCTGCAGTCCGGCTATCTCTATCACTACGCCTTCGCGATGATTCTCGGCCTTATCCTGCTGCTTGGCGGGTATTGGCTGGTCGGGCAATAAGGGAACCTGCTCCATGTTCAATCATTTGCTCAGCCTGCTGATCTGGCTCCCCGTGGTGGGTGCCATCCCGGTGTTGCTCGCCGGCTCCGGTCGACCCAACGCCGCGCGTTGGATCGCCCTGGCGGTCGCCGTGCTCACCTTCGTGCTCAGCCTCTACATGCTGCCGATGTACAACGCGGCAGACGCCACCAAGCAGCTTGGCGAAAGCCATGTATGGATCGCCTCGCTGGGCGTCCACTACAACCTGGCGGTCGACGGCATTTCGGTGGCCCTGATCCTGCTGACCAGCTTCGTCGGCATCCTGGTGATCGTGGGCGCGTGGGAGGTCATCCAGACCAATCCGCACCAGTACATGGCCGCCATGCTGGTGCTCGAAGGCCTGATGATCGGCGTGTTCTGCGCCACCGACGCGTTGCTGTTCTACGTGTTCTTCGAGGCCATGCTGATCCCGATGTTCATCCTCATCGGCGTCTGGGGTGGTCCGCGTCGCGTGTACGCCACGCTGAAGTTCTTCATCTACACGTTCTTTGGCTCCATCTTCATGCTGGTGGGCCTGATCTATCTGTACCTGAAGGCCGGCTCGTTCGACCTCGCCACGCTGGCGGCGCTGCCGCTCAGCATGAAGGAGCAGACCTGGCTGTTCTTCGCGTTCCTGATCGCGTTTGCCGTGAAGGTGCCGATGGTGCCGGTGCATACGTGGTTGCCGGACGCCCACGTGGAAGCGCCGACCGGTGGTTCGGTGGTGCTGGCCGCGGTGATGCTGAAGATCGGTGGCTACGGCTTCCTGCGCTTCTCGCTGCCGATCACGCCGGACGCCGCCGATGCGTATGCCTGGGTGGTGATTGGCCTCAGCCTGATCGCGGTGGTCTACATCGGCTATATCGCGCTGGTGCAGGAGGACATGAAGAAGCTGGTGGCGTATTCGTCCGTGGCGCACATGGGCTTCGTCACGCTGGGCATCTTCATCGCCTTCATGCTGGTGCGCGGCAGCAACAACCTCGATGCCGCCAAGCTGGGCATGCAGGGTGCGATGGTGCAGATGATTTCGCACGGCTTCGTCTCGGGCGCGATGTTCTCGTGCATCGGCGTGCTGTACGACCGCATGCATACGCGCCAGATCAAGGATTACGGCGGCGTCATCAACGTGATGCCGTGGTTTGGCTTCTTCTACGTGGTGTTCGCCATGGCCAACAGCGGCCTGCCGGGTACCAGCGGTTTCGTGGGCGAATTCCAGGTGATCCTGGCCAGCTTCCAGGCCAATCCGCTGATCGCGTTCTTTGCCGCGTTCACCCTGATCATCGGCGCCGCCTACACGCTGTACATGGTCAAGCGCGTGCTGTGGGGTGACATCACCAATCCGCATGTGGCGGAGATGAAGGACCTCAACGGACGCGAATGGTTTGTACTGGGCGCGTTCGCCGCAGCCGTGTTCGCCCTGGGCATCTGGCCGCAGCCGCTGATCCATCTGATGGATTCGTCGGTCACGCAGCTGGTGACCCAGCTTGGCAACCACAAGATCTAAGCAGGACTGATCATGCCGAATTTCAATGACATACTGATCCTGTTGCCGGAGTTCTATCTGGTGGCGGCAGCGTGTTTGCTGCTATTGCTGGATGCCTTCATGAAGCCCGAGCAGCGCCCGGTGCTGCACTGGCTGTCGATTGCCGTGCTGCTGGTGGCCATCTACCTGGTGGTCGCCGGCCAGCCCAGCCAGGCGGTCACCGCGTTCAACGGGATGTTCATCCGCGACGGCGTCTCGGAGATCCTAAAGGTCTTCTCGCTGCTCACCACCGTCCTGGTGTTCTTCTACGCCAAGCCCTATCTGCAGGACCGCAAGCTGTTCGTGGGCGAGTTCTACACGCTGACCATCTTCGCAGTGATCGGCATCATGCTGCTGGTCTCGGCCGGCAACCTGATCATGGTGTACCTGGGCCTGGAACTGCTTACGCTGTCGTCGTACGCGCTGGTCGCACTCAACCGTGATTCGCGCCTGTCCTCGGAAGCGGCCATCAAGTACTTCGTGCTGGGCGCACTGGCCTCGGGCATGCTGCTGTACGGCATGTCCATGGTCTACGGTGCCACCGGCACGCTCGACCTCGTGCGCCTGCACATGGCCGCCGGCCACACGGGCATGCCGCATCTGCTGGTGTTCGGCCTGATCTTCATGATCGTGGGTATCGGCTTCAAGCTCGGTGCCGCGCCGTTCCACATGTGGATCCCGGATGTGTACCAGGGTTCGCCGACCGCGGTGACCGTCTTCATCGGTTCCGCGCAGAAGCTCGCGGCGTTCGGTATGGCCTACCGTTTGCTGGCGTCGGGCCTGGGCGACCTGTCCCAGCATTGGCAGCTGATGCTGGCGTGCCTGGCGGTGCTGTCGCTGGCGATCGGCAACATCGTTGCCATCGTGCAGACCAACCTCAAGCGCCTGCTGGCCTACTCGACCATCTCGCACATGGGTTACCTGCTGGTCGGCCTGGTCAATGCCGGTCCGGAAGGCTATGCCTCGTCGCTGTTCTATGCGATCAGCTATGCGATCACCAGCGCCGCAGCGTTCGGCATGATCCTGGCGCTGGCGCGTGCCGGCTTTGAGTGCGAAGAGATCGACGATCTCAAGGGCCTCAACCAGCGCTCGCCGTGGGCGGCGTTCCTGATGATGCTGGTGATGTTCTCGCTGGCCGGCGTGCCGCCGCTGTTCGGCTTCTTCGGCAAGCTGCTGGTGTTCCAGGCGGCGATCCATGCCGGCTTCCTGTGGCTGGCCCTGGTCGGCGCGGTGTTCGCCATCATCGGCCTCTATTACTACCTGCGCGTGGTCAAGGTGATGTACTTCGACAAGCCGGTGGAAGGCACCGAAGTGCATCTGCAGAAGGACGTCTCGGTGCGTCTGGTACTGTCGTTGAACGTGCTTGCGCTGCTGGTGCTCGGCATCGTCTGGGGCCCGCTGTTCGGCTGGTGCCAGAGCGTTTTCGTCGGTTGATGATTGCTTGATTTTTGGGCGTCGCGGCCGCATCTCCGTGACGCTTTCTTGTCGATGAAGTGAAATTAGTTAGCGAAAAGGCTTGCAAGAATTCGGCCATCTCGCTAATCTTTGCGGACTCTGATGCGGGGTGGAGCAGTCTGGCAGCTCGTCGGGCTCATAACCCGAAGGTCGTAGGTTCGAATCCTACCCCCGCTACCAGATCTTTCTTAGAACAAGAAAGCCTCCTCGTGAGGCTTTTTTGTTGGGCGCAAGGAAGCGTCGCACGTGCGTCACAAGCCGCTTAGATGCTGGCTGCGCCCCAGGTGCCCCGAAAGAGTCTGGATGGGTCGGGACATCGGCGAGACGCTCTATTTTTAGAGCATGGAATGGGCCGCTTGAGCCCATTTTTTGTTTCTGGCGATCAGTAACGGTAGGGCAATCATGGATACGCAGGCACTGGCTCAACGCTTTACGGAAGTTCTGGCCGATCTGGGCCTGGAATGCATCGGCGTGGAGTTCACCCCGTCGCAGGGGCAGAGTACCCTGCGTGTCTTCCTCGACACCGAGGGCCGCGAGATCAACGTCGAAGACTGCGAGGCGGCCAGCCGGGAAATCTCGGCCATGCTCGACGTGGAAGATCCGATTCCGGGGCATTACGTGTTGGAAGTTTCGTCGCCCGGCATCGACCGTCCGCTGTTTACCGCGGCGCAGTTCGCCAAGGTGGCGGGAACGGAAGTGAAGATTTTGCTCAAGGCGCCCATGGAAGGACGTCGCCGCTTGCGCGGCAAGGTGATCTCGGTCGAAGGCGAGCGGATCTCGCTGGAAGCCGAAGGCAAGACCTTCGAGTTCGACCATGACGCGGTGGAAAGCGCGCGCGTGGTGCCCGACTGGGTGGCGCTCGGTTATGTGCCGCAGCCCAAGCCGGGTAAAGCCCCGGGCAAGAAGGCCGCGAAGTAAATCAACTTAAAACCGATGGGGCGCCGGCGGCGTCTACGGAGTTGCTGCAATGAGCAAAGAACTTTTGCTGGTGGTTGACGCGGTTGCCAATGAAAAAGGCGTGCCGCGTGAAGTGATTTTCCAGGCCATGGAAGCGGCTCTCGCGTCCGCCGCCAAGAAGCGCTATCCGGATGAAGATCCGGATGTCCGCGTGGTCATCGATCGCCACTCCGGCGATTACGAAACGTTCCGTCGTTGGGAAATCATCGCCGACGACGGTGAGATGGAATCGCCTTACCACCAGGTGCGCCTGATGGACGCCGTCGACGAGCGCGAAGACGCTGAGGTCGGCGAATACATCGAGCAGCAGGTCGAGAACGCCGAATTCGGCCGCATCGCCGCCCAGGCCGCCAAGCAGGTGATCGTGCAGCGCGTGCGCGAAGCCGAGCGCATGCAGGTGGTCGACGCCTTCCGCGAACGCGTGGGCGAGCTGGTTACCGGCATCGTCAAGCGCGTCGAGCGCGGCAACGTCTATCTGGACCTGGGCAGCAATGCCGAGGCCTTCATCCCGCGCGACCGCACCATTCCGCGCGAATCGGCCCGTGTCGGCGACCGCGTGCGCGGTTACCTCTACGAGGTGCGCTCCGAAGCCCGCGGCCCGCAGCTGTTCGTCTCGCGGGCCGCACCGGAATTCATGATCGAGCTGTTCAAGCTCGAAGTGCCGGAAGTGGGCCAGGGCCTGGTCGAGATCAAGGGCTGCGCCCGCGATCCGGGCGACCGCGCCAAGATCGCCGTGGTTGCGCACGACACCCGCACCGATCCCATCGGCGCCTGCATCGGCATGCGCGGTTCGCGCGTGCAGGCCGTGTCCAACGAGCTCAATGGCGAGCGCGTGGACATCATCCTGTGGCACGAAAACCAGGCCCAGTACGTCATCAACGCGATGGCGCCGGCCGAAGTGCAGTCCATTATCATGGACGAAGAGAAGCACTCGATGGACATCGCCGTCGCCGAGGACAAGCTGTCCCAGGCCATCGGTCGCGGTGGCCAGAACGTGCGCCTCGCCAGCAAGCTCACCGGCTGGCAGCTCAACGTGATGACGCAGGACCAGGTCGCCGCCAAGAGCGAGGCCGAACAGGAAGCCGCACGCCAGCTGTTCATGGAAAAGCTGGAAGTGGACCAGGAGATCGCCAACATCCTCGTGCAGGAAGGCTTCTCCAGCGTCGAAGAAATCGCCTATGTGCCGAGCGCCGAGCTGCTGGCCGTGGAAGGTTTCGACGAAGACATTGTTGAAGAGCTCCGCGCCCGCGCCCGCGACGCGCTGCTCACCGAAGCACTGGCCGTGGAAGAGGGCATCGACGAGCATCAGCCGTCCGATGAACTCCTGCATCTGCCGGGCATGGACGAGGCCACCGCATTTGCGCTGGCTTCGCGTGAAGTGGTCTCGGTGGACGATCTGGCCGACCTCGCGGTTGATGACCTGATCGACATCGATGGCATGGACGAGGAACGCGCTGCGGCGCTGATCATGGCAGCACGTGCGCCGATGATCGCTCGTCTGGAGAAAGGTGGCTAACCGCGGGCGGTAGCGCTCTGGAAGAGCGCACCGAGGAGGGCTGAGATGCCTCCACCATGGATGGGTTGGCTGTGCAGGCGAAGCCGCACGGACGTTAAGCGCGGGAACGGCGGAGAAAGAACACGATGTCGGACGTAACGATCAAACAACTTGCCAAGGTACTTGGCATGCCGGTGGACAGGCTGCTTGGGCAGCTGGGCGAAGCTGGTATGAAATTCTCCGATCCGGAGCAGATCATCAGCAGCACCGAAAAGGTGAAGCTGCTGGGCTTCCTGCGCCGTACCCATGGCAAAACCGAGATCAGTCCCGCGGAAGCGGACGACAGCTCGCCCCGCCAGATCACCCTCAAGCGCCGCAAGGTCAGCGAGCTCAAAGTCGCCACGCCGGGCGGCCGCGGTGCCGCTGCCAGCGCCAAGACGGTGAACGTCGAAGTGCGCGCCAAGCGAACCTACGTCAAGCGCAGCGTCATCGCCGAAGAAGCGGGCAATGACGTCGAGCGCGAAGACGCCGTGCGCAAGCTGCAGGAATCTCAGACGCAGCGCGACCACGAAGAAACCGAGCGCCTGGATGCGGATCGCCGCCGCCAGGAAGAAGCCCAGCAGCGCGCCGACGAAGCTCAGCGCCAGCGCGAGGCTGAAGAAGAACAGCGTCGCCAGCAGGCCGAGGCTGAGGCCGCTGCACGCGCCAGGGAACAGCAGGAGCGCCAGGTGGCCGCCGAAGCTGCCTCTGCCCCCGCACGCAGCGAGCCGACGCCGATGGTGGCCGAGCCGGTCAGCGCCGAGGCTGCCGACAAGCAGGCACCGGTCGAACAGTCGGTCCAGCGCATCGATCACAGTGCGCTGGGCATGATCGTGCCGACCATCCACGAGCCGCGTCGTCGCGAGAAGAAGGTCGTGGTTGTGGCCCCCGCGCCCGCGCCGGCCCCTGCGCCCGCTCCGGCGGCAGCAGCGCCCGCCGCAGCTGCAGCCCGCACGCCGGGTGCCCCCAATGCTGCGGCTGGCGCCGCGGCACCGGCCGGCAGCAGCAACAAGACCCGTTATGCCCGCGAGCGCGAGGAAGGCCCTGGTGGCAAGCGCTTTGCGGCAGGCGAGATGCACCTGAGCGACGCCGACCGTGCGCGCCGCTCCAGCAACAACAAGCGTGGCGGCAAGTCCGGCCGTGGCCCGAGCCGCGATACCTCGCGGTATAGCAGCCCGTCCTCCAGCGGCCCGCATGGCTTCACCCGTCCCACCGCTGCGGTGGTGCGTGAAGTCGTGATCGGTGACCACAACGTGGTGGCCGATCTGGCCAACAAGATGGCGGTCAAGGGTTCGGAAGTGGTCAAGGCCCTCTTCAAGATGGGCGTGATGGCCACCATCAACCAGACCATCGACCACGACACCGCGGTGCTGGTGGTCGAAGAGCTGGGCCACACCCCGGTGGCGGCAAGCGAGAACAACGCCGAAGCCGCGCTGGCTGCCCACACGCAGAACGCCGAGCTCGAGGGCGAGAAGAAGCCGCGTCCGCCGGTGGTCACCATCATGGGCCACGTCGACCACGGCAAGACCTCGCTGCTCGATTACATCCGCCGCACCAAGGTCGCCTCGGGCGAAGCCGGTGGCATCACGCAGCATATCGGCGCGTACCACGTGGAAACGCCCAAGGGCGTGATCACCTTCCTCGACACCCCGGGCCATGCGGCGTTTACGTCGATGCGTGCCCGCGGCGCCCAGTCCACCGATATCGTGGTGCTGGTCGTGGCAGCCGACGACGGCGTCATGCCGCAGACGGCCGAAGCCGTGCAGCATGCACGCGCCGCCAAGGTGCCGCTGATCGTGGCGCTCAACAAGATGGACAAGTCCGACGCCAATCCGGACCACGTCAAGCAAGGCCTCGGCAATCTGGAAGTGATTCCGGAAGAGTGGGGCGGTGACACCCCGTTCGTGGCCGTCTCGGCCAAGACCGGCATGGGCATCGACGACCTGCTCGACGCCATTTCGGTGCAGGCCGAAGTGATGGAGCTGACCGCCGTGGAAGATGGCCCCGCCTCCGGCGTGGTGATCGAATCCAGCCTGGACCGCGGTCGCGGCCCGGTGGCGACGGTGCTGGTGCAGCAGGGCACGCTCAAGCGCGGCGATTTCGTCGTCTGCGGTATCGAGTACGGCCGCATGCGTGCGCTGATCGACGAAGCCGGCAAGACCGTGCAGGAAGCTGGTCCGTCGATTCCGGTGCAGGTGCTGGGTCTGTCCGGCGTGCCGGAAGCCGGCGACGACTTCGTGGTGGTGGCAGACGAACGCCTCGCCCGTGAAGTGGCCGCCGAGCGCCAGCTCAAGCGTCGCGAAACGCGCATGGTCAGCAAGGCCAACCGCCTTGAAGACATCATGGCGCAGATGGCCCAGGGCGCCGAGCAGCAGACGCTCAACATCCTGGTCAAGGCCGACGTGCAGGGTTCGGTGCAGGCGCTGCGCGAATCGCTCAGCCAGATCGGCAACGAGAACGTGAAGGTCAATGTGATCGCCGCCGGCGTCGGTGGCATCACCGAGTCCGACGCCACGCTCGCCGCCGCCTCCAAGGCGCTGGTGATCGGCTTCAACGTCCGTGCGGATGCTTCGGCGCGCAAGGTGATCGATACCTCGGGCCTGGATGTCCGCTACTTCTCGATCATCTATGACGTGATCGACCAGGTGAAGCAGGCCGCTTCGGGTCTGCTTGGCAAGGAGATTCGCGAAGAGATCATCGGCATCGCGCAGGTGCGTGAAGTGTTCCGCAGCTCCAAGTTCGGTGCAGTGGCCGGTTGCATGGTCATCGAAGGCACGGTCAAGCGCAGCAAGCCGATCCGCGTGCTGCGCGACAACACGGTGGTCTTCCAGGGCGAACTGGAATCGCTGCGTCGCTTCAAGGACCTGGTCGACGAAGTGCGCAACGGCATGGAATGCGGTATCGCCGTGAAGCAGTACAACGACGTCAAGGCCGGTGACCAGATCGAATGCTTCGAGCGTATCGAGGTTGCCCGCACGCTGTAACAGTGGCCGGTCCGCACGTCGGGCCGACCCTCGCAGTGGTGGTATTGAGGCGGGCGGTGTGGATGACCACATCGCTCGCTTTGTTTTTCAGGACACGCCGTGCTGGCGTGCTCTAAATGGATGAGTGCGGCCAGGGACGGCCGCTTTTTGACCTTCGCGTTCACGGATGAACGCAAACACCTAGGAGTGCGTCATGCCCTCACGCGATTTCAAACGTACCGACCGCGTCGGCGCCGAACTGCGCCGCGAACTGGGCCTGCTGGTCCATGCCGCCGTGCGCGATCACGGCCTGCCGTTGATGAGCGTGTCGGACGTGGAAGTCACCCGCGATCTCGACTGGGCCACGGTGTGGATCACGGCCTTGCAGCCGGAGCGTTCCGTTGAAGCCATGAAGGCGCTGAAGGAGCTGGCGGTGGAATTCCGCCGCGAGCTGTCGCGCTCGATGCGCCTGCGTCGCGTGCCTGAGCTGCGTTTCAAGTACGACGATTCGGTCGACAAGGGCGAGCGCATCGAGAGCCTGTTGCGGCAGGAGGCTGCACGCATGCCGGCTGCCGATGAGGAAGGCGAGGGCGAAGGCGAGAAGGGCTGAGCGTCGGCTTCCTATCTCGCCTCGACATTCGTCTCTTCCCCACGTCATTGCGGCCTGCGCCGGAACGACGGTGAGGGTATAGGCGGCGCACATGCCAGATGTAGAACAGGCTCCATGAGTAAAACTTCCATGAAGCGGAAGATTCGATTTCGCGACCTGCACGGCATCGTGCTATTGGACAAGCCGCTGGAGTTGAGCTCCAACGCGGCCCTGCAGCTGGTCCGCAAAGGTATTTTCCGGGCGGAGAAGGGCGGCCACACCGGCGCGCTCGATCCGCTGGCCACCGGCCTGTTGCCGCTGTGCTTCGGCGAGGCGACCAAGCTGGCCGGCATGCTGCTGGGCTCGCGCAAGGCCTATCTGGCCGAGTGCCGGCTGGGCGCCACCACCTCGACCGCGGATCTCGAAGGCGAGATCGTGCTGGAGCGGCCGGTGCCCGCGCTCACCGACGACGCTATCGAAGCTTCGCTGGCCAAGCTGCGCGGACGTATCACCCAGGTGCCGCCCATCTATTCAGCCATCAAGCTCGACGGCGAGCCGCTGTACGTGAAGGCGCGTCGCGGCGAGGCCGTGGATGTGCCCTCGCGCGAGGTAGAGGTCTACCGGCTGGAGGTGGTGTCGCGTACCCACGACAGCCTCACGCTTTACGTGGAATGCGGCTCGGGGACCTATGTGCGCAGTCTGGCCGTCGACCTGGGCGAGGACCTGGGCTGCGGCGCCCATCTGACGGCGTTGCGCCGGCTGTGGGTCGAACCGTTCCGGGAGCCGGCCATGGTGACGGTGGAGCAGCTGCAGGCGGCGCTGGAGCAGGGCGACGATGTGCTGCTGCCGCTCTTGCTGCCGGTTTCCGCGGCCCTGGCCGATCTGCCCGCCATGCACCTGGACGCCGAGCGCAGCCTGGCTGTCTCACAGGGCCAGCAGATTCCGGTGGATCCGGCCCTGACCGGTCGGCATGCCGTATTCGCCGACGACGGTCGCCTGCTTGCCCTGAGCGAGGCGGTGGGCGGGAAACTGTGCATCGTGCGGGGTTTTAACCTGCCCGCAGATGGCAAACATAAGCACTGACTATGACGGTCTTGTTGTCATAGGGCTCCGGTCGCTACAATACGGAGCTTGTTCCAGACTTTTCATTCATCTAGGCGAAGCTTGCGCAACGTCACCCACGTGATGTTGCGCAAGCTTCGCACCGCTTTTTTAGGAAGAGATACCAATGTCCCTTACCGCTGAACAGACCGGCAAAATCATCGCTGACTTCGGCCGCGTGCCGAACGATACGGGTTCGCCGGAAGTGCAGGTCGCCCTGCTGTCGGCTCGCATCGACCACCTCACCGGCCACTTCAAAGAGCACAAGCAGGATCACCATTCCCGCCGTGGCCTGCTGAAGCTGGTCAACCAGCGCAAGCGTCTGCTTGCCTACCTGAAGGATCGTGACCTGGCTCGTTACCAGGGCCTCATCGAGCGCCTCGGCCTCCGTCGCTAAGTGTTGGTGTTCGCGTTCATTCGTGATCGCGAAGATCAAAAAGCGGCCAACTCTGGCCGCACTTCCCAATTCAGGAAAAGACAGTGGCGAAAGTAACCAAGTCATTCCAGTTCGGTAATCACGAAGTCACACTGGAGACGGGCGAAATCGCCCGCCAGGCTTCGGGTGCCGTCATGGTCAGCATGGGCGGCACGGTTGTGCTGGTCACCGTGGTGGCCAATGCCAAGGCGAAGGAAGGGCAGGATTTCTTCCCGCTCACCGTCGACTACGTCGAGAAGTTCTACTCCGCGGGCCGTATCCCGGGTGGCTTCTTCAAGCGCGAAGGCCGCCCGACCGAGAAGGAGACGCTGACCTCGCGTCTGATCGATCGTCCGGTGCGCCCGCTGTTCCCGGAAGAGTTCAAGAACGAAGTGCAGGTCATCGCACAGGTCGTTTCGCTGAACCCGGAAGTCGACGGCGACATCCCGGCCATGCTGGGCGCCTCCGCGGCGCTGAGCCTCGCCGGCATCCCGTTCAAGGGTCCGATCGGCGCTGCCCGCGTCGGTTACGCCAACGGCAAGTACCTGCTCAACCCGACCGCCACCGAGCTGAAGACCTCCGAGCTTGACCTGGTCGTCGCCGGTACGGCCAACGCCGTGCTGATGGTGGAATCGGAAGCCAAGCTGCTGTCCGAGGAAGTGATGCTCGGCGCCGTGGTGTTCGGTCACCAGCAGCTGCAGGTGGCCGTCCGCGCCATCGCCGAGCTGGCCACCGAGGCGGCTCGTCCGTCCATGGCATGGTCCGCTCCGGCCCGCAACGAGTCGCTGATCGCCGCCCTCACCGGCGCCGTCGGCAACCAGCTGGAAGCCGCCTTCCAGGTGCGCGACAAGCTGCAGCGCCGCGACGCCATCGCCGCCATCAAGAGCGACGTGCTCGCTTCGCTGGCTGCCGATGTCGAAGCCAAGGGCTGGGACAAGGCCGAGCTGTCGAAGGAATTCGCCGAGCTCGAGTACCGCACCATGCGCGACGGCGTCCTCAAGACGAAGATCCGCATCGACGGTCGCAACCTGGACGACGTCCGCCCGATCTCCATCCGTGTCGGCGTGCTGCCGCGCACCCATGGTTCGGCACTGTTCACCCGCGGCGAAACCCAGGCGCTGGTCGTGACCACGCTGGGCACCACCCGCGATGCACAGATCATCGATGCGCCGGAAGGCGAGTCGAAGGATCCGTTCCTGTTCCATTACAACTTCCCGCCGTTCTCGGTCGGTGAAGCCGGTCGCTTCGGCGCGCCGAAGCGTCGCGAAATCGGCCACGGCCGCCTCGCCAAGCGCGGCGTGCAGGCCGTCAAGCCGAGCATCGAAGAGTTCCCGTACGTGGTGCGCGTGGTTTCGGAAATCACCGAATCCAACGGTTCCTCGTCGATGGCTTCGGTGTGCGGTTCGTCGCTGGCCATGATGGACGCGGGCGTCCCGCTGAAGTCGCCGGTCGCCGGTATCGCCATGGGTCTGGTCAAGGAAGGCAGCGACTTCGTCGTGCTGTCGGACATCCTGGGTGACGAAGATCACCTCGGCGACATGGACTTCAAGGTGGCCGGTAGCGCCGATGGCATCTCCGCGCTGCAGATGGACATCAAGATCGACGGCATCACCGAAGAGATCATGAAGGTGGCGCTGGAACAGGCCAAGCGTGGTCGTCTGCACATCCTCGGCGAAATGGCCAAGGTGATCAGCACCGCCCGCACCGAGATGAGCGAGTATGCCCCGCGCCTGCTCACCATCAAGATCCATCCGGACAAGATCCGCGAAGTGATCGGCAAGGGTGGCGCGACCATCCGCTCCATCACTGAAGAGACCGGCACCACCATCGATATCAGCGATGACGGCACCGTGATCATCGCCTCGGTCAACCGCGAAGCAGCCAACGCCGCCAAGGCGCGCATCGAGCAGATCGTCTCCGACGTCGAGCCGGGCCGCATTTACGAAGGCAAGGTTGCCAAGCTGATGGACTTCGGCGCGTTCGTGACCATCATGCCGGGCAAGGACGGCCTGGTGCACGTCTCGCAGATCTCCAGCGAGCGCGTGGAAAAGGTATCCGACAAGCTCAAGGAAGGCGACATCGTCAAGGTCAAGGTGCTCGAAGTGGACAAGCAGGGCCGTATCCGCCTGTCCATGAAGGCCGTGACCGAGGACGAAGGCACCAACGCCTAAGTCGTCGATCCAAGGTACCAACAGAAGCCCGGCGAAAGCCGGGCTTTTGCTTTAGAGCCTGTTGACGCTCTCCGCATGGCCCGGGCCGGGTCTGTTTGCACACAGGTCGGCGTCATCACTCAGTCGTGTACGGACGTACACTCCTTCGCTCTTCCTTGCCCTGAGCGCAAACAGCTCCCGGCGCGGGCCATGCGGAGAGCGTCAACAGGCTCTTGGGCCCTGCATGACTGCCCGCTGATGGTGCGCTGCGATGCGCTCGAGTTTGGGCCCGAACTAATGCGCTTTTTGCGTCCGTCGCAACAGGCTTTTGCTACGATGGCTTGAGCATGAAGAGGACGTGGGCATGGCCGACCCGGCGAATGACTTTCTGAAGGACTACCAGGCGATGGCGCAGCAATCCTGGGAAGCCTGGACACGCTATCTGCAGCAGCCAGCCGCTTCGGCGCCATTCGGTGCAGGAGCCTCGCCGTTCGGATCGATGGGCGCCGGCGACGACTTGATGGCGCGCAGCATGGCCGCGCTCAAGGGTTATGGCGACTGGTTGCAGGGTGCCGCGAGCAGTGGCCTTGGGCAGGGTCCCGCCGATTGGCAGCAGTCCTTGCAGCAGCTCTTTTCGTCGCTGGGCGGTCAGCCGTTTGCGCATGCTTTTGCCAGCATCGACAGCGAGTCTGCCAAGAGCTTCGCTCAGATGTGGCAGGGCTGGATGCAAACCAACCCGCCGAGCTTTGGCGGCATGAAGTTCGACGTCGAGCATATGGCCGCCTTTGGCTACACCCGCGAACGCCAGCGCATGCAGCAGGCGCTGGCGACGGCGATGCAGGATTACGCCGAGTGGGCCGGCAAATACCAGGCCCTGATCCAGCGCGCCAATACAGAAGGTTTTGAACGTCTGCAGTCCAAGCTGGCCGGGCTGGCCGAGTCGCCCAAGCAGATCGAATCGCTCAAGGCGCTCTACGACCTGTGGGTGGATGCGGCCGAAGAGGCCTATGCGCAGATCGCGCTGTCGGAAGAATTCCGCCATGCCTATGGCGAGATGGTCAATGCACAGGGCCGCGTGCGCCAGTTGCAGCAACAACAGCTCGATGCCTTGTGCCGCGAGATGGGTATGCCGACGCGCAGCGAGGTCACCGCGCTCGGCAAGCGCCTGCATGAGCTTCGTCGCGAGCTGCGTGAAGGCCGTGCACCGCAGCGCGAGGATGAATTGACGAGCCTTCGCGCCGAAGTGGCAGCGCTCAAGCGCCAGCTGGCGACCAAGCAAGAGACCGTCAAGCCGGTCGAGAAGAAGCCGCCGTCGCGCGGCACCAAGCGGGCCACGGAAAGCATCGACGTCAGCGGCTCGAAGAAATCATCTGCCGTGGCCGCCCGCAAGACCGTTGCGCGCGGCGTCAAGCGCACGCGCAAGTAAGGACTATTTATGCAACCACCGCTACGCCTCGATCCGGCCGCGCTGATGGGCGAAATCACCGCTTTCCAGCGCAAGCTGGCTGCGGGCATGGAGCATCTCAAGCGCCAGCTCGAGCCCGAATACGCCAATACGCCGCGCGAGCTGGTGTACCGCGAGGACAAACTCTCGGTGTGGCACATGAAGGGGCAGGGCAAGCCGACGGCGAAGTCGCCGACGCTGATCGTCTATGCCTTGGTCAACACCGTGTGGATGACCGATCTGCAGGACGATCGCTCGATGGTGCGCAACCTGCTCGAGCAAGGCGAAGACATCTACCTGCTCGACTGGGGCTATCCCGACGCCGCTGACCGTTGGCTGGGGCTCGACGATTACATCAACGGTTATCTCGACCGTTGCGTGGATGCTGTGAGCAAGCACGCGGGCGTGGACGCGATCAATCTGCTCGGCATCTGCCAGGGCGGCACGTTCTCGCTGTGCTACACCGCCACACACGGCGAGAAGGTCAAGAACCTGATCACCATGGTGACGCCGGTCGATTTCCAGACGCCGGACAATATGCTGTCGAGCTGGTCGCAGCAGATGGACGTCGATTTGTTTGTCGACACCATGGGCAATATTCCCGCCGAATTGCTCAACTGGGTGTATCTGACGCTCAAGCCGGTGCGCCTGAATCAGCAGAAATACGTGGGTCTGGTCGACATCCTCGACAATCCCAAGGAGCTGCAGAATTTCCTGCGCATGGAACGCTGGATCTTCGATTCGCCGGACCAGGCGGGCGAAGCGTTCCGCGAATTCATCAAGGACTTCTATCAGCAGAACAAGCTGATCAAGGGCGACCTGATCATCGGCGGCAAGCCGGTGGACTTGGGCATGATCACGCACCCCGTGCTGAATATTTTCGCCGAGCAGGATCACCTCGTGCCGCCGGATGCATCGCGCGCACTGCAGCAGCATGTGGGCAGCACCGACTACACGCAGATCGCGTTCAAGGGCGGCCACATCGGCATCTATGTGTCGGGACGCGCACAGCGCGAAGTACCGCCGGCTATCCATCAGTGGCTCAGTACGAGAAACTGAGCTTCATCCACCGCGACCACAGGGCACAGTCATGGAAAAGCGCCTGCATCGATCACTGACGGACCGCAAAATCGCCGGCGTCTGCGGCGGTATCGCCGAGTACCTCGGCTGGGATCCGACCCTGGTGCGCGTGCTGTGGATCGTGCTCACCTTCCTGGGTGGCTCGGGCATCGTGGCCTATCTGATTCTCTGGCTCGTCATGCCCGACGGCCCCTGACCTCCCGGTTGGCGCGCTGACGCGCCGCCGACTTTCGTTTTCATCGCTGGGTTTTGTGTTTTATGGATTACGACCGTTACGACCGCATCCGTGCCGTACAGTGGCAGGGTGACCATCTCCGTTTGCTTGATCAGCGCCTGCTGCCGCAGGAAGAACGCTGGATCGACTGCGCCAATGCCGCCGATGTCACCCAGGCCATCAAGGACCTGGCCGTGCGCGGTGCGCCGGCGATCGGCATTGCGGCGGCGTGGGGTGTGGTGCTCGCGGCCAGGCAGGGTCAACCGCTGGAACCGGCGCTGGCCATGCTGCGCGCGGCCCGTCCCACGGCCGTCAATTTGATGTGGGCGCTGGATCGGATGAAGTCGCGCATCGCCGCGGGCGCCGATGCTGCCGCACTCGAACGCGAAGCCCAGGCCATCCAGGACGAGGACCTCGCCGCCAATCGCCATATGGGCGAACTGGGTGCGGCCTTGATCGCGCCGCATTCGGGCGTGCTCACGCACTGCAATACCGGCTCGCTGGCGACGTCCGGTTTCGGCACGGCGCTGGGCGTCATCCGCGCAGGCGTGGCTGGCGGTCGCATCGAGCAAGTGTTTGCGGGCGAAACGCGACCGTGGCAGCAGGGCGCGCGCCTGACCATGTGGGAGCTGGTGCGCGACGGCATTCCCGCCAAGCTGATCGCCGACTCCGCCGCGTCGCATCTGATGCGTTCGGGTGCGGTGCAATGGGTGATTGTTGGTGCCGATCGCATTGCCGCCAATGGCGACACCGCCAACAAGATCGGCACCTACCAGCTCGCCATCGCGGCACGCCATCACGGCGTGAAGTTCATGGTGGTGGCGCCGTCGTCGACGGTCGATATGGCGACCGCGTCGGGCGACGACATCGAGATCGAACTGCGCGACTCGGCTGAGCTGTTGGCGGTGGCCGGCCGCCGCACGGTGGTGGAAGGCGCCGATGCGTGGAATCCGGTATTCGACGTGACGCCGGCCGAGCTCATCGATGCCATCGTCACCGAGCGCGGCGTGATCGAGCGTCCGACCACCATCGCCATGCAGGCGCTGTTTGGTCGATGAAGCTATCCCGGCAATTCTTCCTTTTCACCATCGGTGGCGTCATCGGCTTCATCGTTGACGCCGGCCTCGCCCAGGCCCTGGTGAGCTGGAATGGCTGGAATCCGTATTACGCGCGTCTGGTCTCCATTCCGTTGGCGGCCACCGCAACGTGGCTGTGGAATCGCCGGCAGACCTTCAAGCACAGCGAAAGCGGGCGCGGGCTGTTCTCCGAATGGCTGCATTGGATGGCGCTGATGGGCGTGGGCGCCCTGGTCAATTACGGCACCTATGCCGCGCTTTTGATGGGCTTTCCGATGCTGCACCGCTGGCCTGCCATCGCCACCGCGGGCGGTTCTTTCGTGGCTGCCGTGTTCAATTTCTCGACAGCGCGCCTGATGCTTTTCAAGGGCGCCAAAACGTCCGCGTAAGCCATTGATCCATATAGTGAAAATACTGTGAATCCCGCGTCAAACGTGGTACACTTCACAGGTTATCTCAAGGCAGCCCGCGCCTAGTTCCTGGGGGAGCGCGCCGGGGCCCTCTACCTTCATCATGGAAGCCGATTGATGGCAGAACTCGCCAAAGAAGTCATTCGCGTCAATATCGAAGACGAGATGCGTCAGAGCTACCTCGATTACGCCATGAGCGTGATCGTGGGACGCGCCCTTCCCGATGTCCGCGATGGTCTGAAGCCGGTCCATCGCCGCGTTCTGTTCGCCATGAACGAACTGGGCAATGCATGGAACAAGCCCTATAAGAAATCGGCCCGCGTGGTCGGTGACGTGATCGGTAAATACCATCCGCACGGCGATTCGTCGGTATACGACGCGATCGTGCGCATGGCGCAGCCGTTCTCGCTGCGCTACATGCTGGTCGACGGCCAGGGTAACTTCGGTTCGGTCGACGGCGACAACGCGGCAGCGATGCGATACACCGAGGTGCGCATGTCGCGCCTCACGCAGGAGCTGCTGGCCGACATCGACAAGGACACCGTCGACTTCGGTCCGAACTACGACGAAAGCGAACACGAACCGCTGGTGTTGCCCACCCGCGTGCCGAACCTGCTGATCAACGGTTCGGCCGGTATCGCCGTGGGCATGGCCACCAACGTGCCGCCGCACAACCTCACCGAGGTGGTGTCGGCCACCATCGCGCTGATCGACGAGCCCACGCTGTCGATCGACGATTTGATGCATTACATCCCCGGTCCGGATTTCCCGACCGCCGGCATCATCAACGGCTCGTCGGGCATCGTCGAGGCTTATCGCACCGGTCGCGGCCGCATCCTGGTGCGCGCGCGCGCCGAGATCGAGACCGAGTCGAACGGCCGCGAAACGATCATCATCCACGAGCTGCCGTATCAGGTGAACAAGGCTCGCCTGATCGAAAAGATCGCCGAGCTGGTCAAGGAAAAGAAGCTCGAAGGCATCAGCGAACTGCGCGATGAGTCCGACAAGGACGGCATGCGCGTGGTCATCGAGATCCGTCGCGATTCGATGGGCGACGTGGTGCTCAACAACTTGTTCCAGCAGACGCAGCTGCAGGTTACGTTCGGCATCAACATGGTCGCGCTGTTGGACGGCCAACCGCGTCTGTTGAACCTCAAGGACATCCTAGAGGCCTTCATTCGCCACCGCCGTGAAGTGGTGACGCGCCGTACCATCTTCGATCTGCGCAAGGCTCGCGCCCGCGCGCACATCCTCGAAGGCTTGACGGTTGCGCTGGCCAACATCGACGAGATGATCGAGCTGATCCGCACGTCGGCATCGCCGGCCGAAGCGCGCGAGCGCATGCTGGCCCGCAAGTGGCAGCCGGGCATGGTCGCCACGCTGCTCGAAGCGGCGGGTGCGGAAGCCTCGCGTCCGGAAGACATGGATCCGCGCGAAGGCCTCAAGGCCGAGGGTTATCAGCTGTCCGAAGTGCAGGCGCAGGAAATCCTCGCCATGCGCCTGCATCGCCTCACCGGCCTGGAGCAGGAAAAGCTGTCCGACGAGTACCGCCAGGTGCTGGAGACCATTCGTGGCCTGATCGAAATCCTGGAAGACCCGGCGCGCCTGCTGACCGTGATCCGCGACGAGCTTGAAGCGGTGAAGGAAGAATTCGGCGACAAGCGTCGCACCGAGATCCAGCATTCGCAGGAAGACCTCAACGTCCTCGACCTGATCGCGCCGGAAGACGTGGTCGTCACGCTGTCGCACACCGGTTACGTGAAGCGCCAGCCGGCCAGCACATATCGCGCGCAACGTCGTGGCGGCAAGGGTCGTTCGGCCTCCGCATTGAAGGACGAGGATTTCGTCGAACAGCTGTGGGTGGTCAACACCCATGACACGCTGCTCACCTTCACCAGCAGCGGTCGCGTGTACTGGCTCAATGTGTATCAGCTGCCGGAGTCCGGCCCGAACGCGCGCGGCAAGCCGATGGTGAACCTGCTGCCGCTGGGTCCGGGTGAAAAGGTCCAGGCGGTGCTGCCGGTGCGTGAATACACCGAAGACCAGTTCGTGTTCTTCGCCACTAAGCAGGGCACGGTGAAGAAGACGCCACTCACCGAGTTCGCGTTCCAACTGCAGAAGGGCAAGATCGCCATCAACCTCGACGAGGGCGATGCGCTGGTCAACGTCGCGCTCACCGGCGGCAACAGCGATGTGCTGCTGTTTGCATCCAACGGCAAGACGGTACGCTTCGACGAATCCGAAGTGCGCTCGATGGGCCGCACGGCCACCGGCGTGCGCGGCATCAAGCTTGGCGAAGGCGCCGAAGTGGTCTCGCTGATCGTTGCCGCCGAGGGCGATATCCTCACCGCGACCGAGCGTGGCTACGGCAAGCGCACCACGCTTGACGAGTTCCCGAAGAAGGGCCGCGGCACGCAGGGCGTCATCGGCATCCAGTGCTCCGAGCGCAACGGCAATCTGGTCGCTGCCATCCAGGCCAGCGAAGCGCACGAGCTGATGCTGATTTCCGACCAGGGCACGCTGGTGCGTACCCGCGTGGCGGAAGTCTCGCAGCTGGGTCGCAACACCCAGGGCGTCACGCTGATCCGCCTGCCGTCCGACGAGAAGCTGGTGAGCGTCGTGCGTCTCGATGCGGAAGTGGAAAACGGCGAAGTCGAGGGCGAAGAAGGCCCGATCGATGCCGCTCCGGAAGCACCTGCCGACGGCGAGTGAGCCTTGCTCGCTTGGTGAAAAAAACCCGGCTACGGCCGGGTTTTTTTTGCCTGGTTAGCCCGGCGTCACTTCGACTGCATCCACACGCGTGCCGTAGAACGCCACGTAGTCCTTGATCGGCGTCACCGGGTCATACGGATGTTCATACGTCCAAACCGCGTTCGTGCCGCGGTCGCCTGCGGAGGGAATGCTGAAGTAGGAAGCGTCGCCCTTGTACGGGCAATAGGTGTTGTGTTCCGTGCGTTCGAGCAGGGACATGTCCACATCCTCGCGCGGGATGTAGTGCACTACAGGATAGTTCGCTTCCTGCAGGCTCAGCGAACGTCGCGTATCGGCAACGACGCGATCTGCCACGCGCACGACGACGTGGTCTTTGCTCGGCGTCACCTCGATCGGATGATCGGGTCCGGGAATGCGCTGAACTCGGCTGGACATGGCGTGGCTCCGCTTTCATGGGAACTGAAGGGTCCAACGTTACTCGCCGTCACGACAAGAAACAGTGCAGCGGATGTTCAACACCTGGGACGCCGCACCAGCGGCGCCGTTATCAGCCCAGCGCTTCCAACATGGCTTCCGCGGTGGAAACGCGGAATTCGCCGGGCGCTTCGACCTGCAGCTGCTTCACCACGCCGTTCTCGGCATACAGTGCGAAACGTCGCGCGCGCAGGCCCATGCCGTAACCGCTGCCATCGAGTTCGAGCCCGAGCGCCTTGGTAAACGCACCGTTGCCGTCGGCGAGCATCCACATGCCTGCCGGCACGTTCTGCGAGGCGGCCCAGGCTTGCATCACGTAGGTGTCATTCACGGCCAGGCACATCACTTCCACGCCGCGCTGCTGGAACTCGGCGAAATGCTTCACATAGCCTGGCAGATGCTTGTTGGAGCAGGTGGGCGTGAAGGCGCCCGGTACGGCAAACAGCACGACCTTCCGGTCCGCGAACAGGGCGCCTGTCTGGGCGGGTTCGATGCCATCGTGGACGACGCGGATCTCGACGTCGGGCAGGGTGTCGCCGACCTGGATGCTCATGGCAGAGTGCCTGTGATGATGGGGAAGGAGGCGATGCTAGCGCCATGGGGCCGGCTTGTCGCCTTGAATCACGCCGTTTTCGCACCCATGTGGTCGACCATAGCGACGCAGGCGAGGCCTCGCCATGCGTGACCCATGCGAGCCGGGCGAAGGGTGCCGGCCGATGGGTGCAGATCGAACGTGCCGCCCGTGAGTCCGGGCGGCTGAATTGCCGGGGAGTGGCAGTGGAATTCAAAGATTATTACGACATCTTGGGCGTGAAGCCGGAAGCGACCGAGGCAGAGATCAAGACTGCCTATCGCAAGCTGGCCAGGAAGTTTCACCCCGACAAGAACAAAGACGCGGGAGCGGAAGAGAAATTCAAGGCAATCAACGAAGCCAACGAAGTGCTGCGCGACACCGAAAAGCGTCGTGCCTACGATGAGCTGCGCGCTGGCGGCTACCGCGGCGGCGAACAGTTCCGGCCGCCGCCGGGCTGGAACCAGAACCACGGCTTCGATTTCGGCGGCGACGGCGGCGGCGACTTCAGCGACTTTTTCGAAAGCCTGTTTGGCGGACGCGGCGGAGCTGGCCCCGGTCCGCGCGGCGCGCCACGCGCGCGTCGTGGCGGCGATGTGCATGCGCATGTGCAGATCGATCTGCAGACCGCTTTTGACGGCGGTCGCACGCGCCTGGCGCTGCAGGATGGCAGCGGTGGCGAGCGCGTATTGGAAGTAAAGATTCCAGCAGGCATCCAACCAGGTCAGGTGATACGTTTGGCTGGGCAGGGCCATAGTGGTTCGGGTGGCGCATCCAACGGCGACCTGCTGCTGGAAGTGGGCATACGCGACGATGGCCGCTTCCGTCTGGACGGCCGAAACGTGCTGCACGTGCTGCCGATTGCGCCTTGGGAAGCCGCGCTGGGCGCCACGGTGCCGGTGCCGACGCTGGCCGGTACGGTGGATCTGCGCATTCCGGCAGGCTCGCAGTCGGGGCGCAAATTGCGCCTGAAAGGCCGAGGGCTTCCGGGCGCGCATCCCGGCGATCAGCTGGTGGAGCTGTCGATACGCGCGCCGCTGGCCGACACTGATGCGCAGAAGAAGGCGTACGAAGCCTTGCGTGAGGAGTTTGGCGATTACGATCCGCGGCATTGAGCCCCAGCGATCCAACGAAAAACGGCGCCCGAGGGCGCCGTTTTTCATGAAGCCAGCCGCAGCGCTTACGCCGGCAGCAGTTCCTTCAGCGTGTTCACCAGCTCTTCCTCACGGATCGGCTTGGTCACGTAGGCCTTCGCGCCCTGGCGCAGACCCCACACCTTGTCCGTTTCCTGATCCTTGGTGGTCACCAGCACGACAGGGATGTGCTGGGTGTCCGGATCCTTGCTGATCGTGCGCGTGGCCTGGAAGCCGTTGAGGTTGGGCATCACCACGTCCATCAGGATCAGGTCGGGGCGCTCGCGCCGGGCAGCCTCCACACCGGCGGCGCCGTCCTCGGCGGTCAGCGCTTCATGCCCGAGCTTTTCGACGATGCGCTTGATGCCCAACAGCTGCGACGGCGAATCGTCGACGATCAGGATGCGTGCCATAAGGTGGAATTCCCCTTGTTGTTTCGTTGGATTCTATGACGCGGAGCCAGAGCTTCCAAGCTGAGCGTAAGCTCAGCTTGCGCTACCTACGCGTACTACGGTACGCCCAAACGAATCGCCCGCAAGCATGCGGGGAAATGCGTCGGGCAACTGCTCCAAAGTGACTTCGCGCGTGGCGATGCGCTCAAGATGTTGCGGTTTCCAGTCGCTGGACAGCCGTTCCCAGACGCGGTCGCGCAGGTCGCGCGCCGTGCCGGCGGAGGCAATGCCCAGCAGGCTGGCGCCACGGATGATGAAGGGCATTACCGTGCTTTCGAAGCCGATGCCGCCGGCATTGCCGCAAATGGCGACGTTGCCGTAGGGCGCGATCAACGGCAGCAGGCCGGCCAGCATGGCGCCGCCGACGTTGTCGAGCGCGCCACCGAAGCGCGCCGAATCCATCGGCTTGCCGCTGAAAACGAGCTGGTGGCGATCGATGCACTCGGCGGCGCCGAGGTCGCGCAGGAAGTCGAAATGGGACGCCTTGCCGCTGATCGCATGCACGGCGTAGCCGGCGCGCGTGAAGATATCGATGGCCAGCATGCCCACGCCGCCGCTGGCGCCGGTGACGGCGAGCGGGCCCAACGCAGGCGTCTGGCGGTTGTCTTCCATGCGCAGCAGGGCAAGCGCGGCGGTAAAGCCGGCCGTACCGATGATCATGCTGTCGCGCAGGCTCAAACCCTTGGGCAGGTGGATGGTCCACGCCGAGGGCAGGCGGATGTATTCGCCATAACCGCCATCGCGCGTTTCGGACAGGCCACTGCCGGTGCAAAGCACGGCATCGCCTTCCTTGAAGGCCGGGTCGGTCGAGGCGACGACGGTGCCCGACACGTCGATGCCGCCATTGAGCGGGTACTGGCGGAGGATTTTGCCCTTGCCGGTGCCGGCCAAGGCGTCCTTGAAATTGATCGACGAATAAGCGACCTGCACCAGCACTTCGCCGGGGCTCAGCGCATCGGCGGCGAGGGTTTCGATGCCGCCGCGATAGCCGGCGTCGTCGTTATGGATACGGAAGGCGCGAAAGGCGCTGGGTGTACTCATGGCCAATCCTTAAAAGGCGTCGTGCCGGGGTCAGGCTTTGACGCTGCTGCGGTCGATCCATTTGGGCGTGTGGACGCCCTCGTAGCTGTCCAGCCAGTCGAACAGCTGCGCCATGTCCTGTCCGAACCATACACTTTCGCGCTGTTCGGGGCGCACGAATCGTTCGGTCACCATGTGATCCATCATGGCGCGCAGCTGTGTGTAGTAGCCGCGTACGTCGTAGAAGGCGCAGGGATAGCGGTGCAGGCCCAGCTGGGCCCAGGTCAGCATTTCGAACATCTCGTCCATGGTGCCGTAGCCGCCGGGCAGGGCGACAAAGGCATCGGACAGCTCGAACATGCGCGTCTTGCGCTGATGCATGGTGTCTACGACTACCAGCTCGCTGAGGCCGACGTGGGCCACTTCCAGATCGACCAGCTGGCGCGGAATGACGCCGATCACCTTGCCGCCGGCGGCCAGTACCGCGTCGGCCACCGTGCCCATCAGGCCGACTTTGCCGCCGCCATAGACCAGCGCGATGCCGCGGCGGGCCATTTCCGTACCGAAGGCACGGGCCTGTTGGACGTATTCAGGGTGACTGCCGCTGCTGGAGCCGCAGTAGACGCAAAGGGCGGTGGGTTGGGGCATGGGGATCGACGAACCTGTGGGAATAAATTCGTCATTCCGGCGCAGGCCGGAATCCAGTGGCGGCAATGTTGGGTTGTCGCGTAGCCGTTGGTCGGCCCTTTTTCGCGATAACCGTGCGTTGCGGCTCCTGGATTCCGGCCTGCGCCGGAATGACGGAAAAAACAAAACGGCCCGCTCATGTTGCCACGAGCGGGCCGCGGATTCCGTGTCGCCTGCCGTGAAGGCGCGGCGCGGTGTCCTCAGTTGCCCTTGTGGATGGCGCGCTTGTCCACCGACAGGGCGGCCTCGTGCACGGCTTCCGAGAGCGTCGGATGCGCGTGGACGATGCGGGCCAGGTCTTCGGAGGAGCCCTTGAACTCCATCGCGACCACGCACTCGGCGATCAGCTCGGACACGCCCGGGCCGACCATGTGCACGCCCAGGATGCGATCCGTCTCGGCATGAGCCAGCATCTTCACCTGGCCGATGGCCTCGTTCATGGCCACGGCGCGGCCGATGGCGGCGAACGGGAAGGTACCCACCTTGTACGGGATGCCTTCGTCCTTCAGCTGCTTCTCGGTCTTGCCGGCCCAGGCGATTTCCGGCTCGGTATAGATCACCCACGGCACGGTGTCGAGGTTGATGTGGCCAGCCTTGCCGGCGATCCACTCGGCCACGGCCACGCCTTCCTCGGAACCCTTGTGCGCGAGCATCGGGCCGCGCACGGCGTCGCCGATGGCCCACACGCCATTCACGCCGGTGTGGTTGTGCTCGTCGACCACGATGCGGCCGCGCTCGTCCAGCTTCACGCCGGTGTCGGCGGCCAGCAGGCCGTCGGTGTAGGCGCGGCGGCCCACGGCGACCAGCAGCTTGTCGACGGTGAGCTCGTGCGCGCCGTCCTTGTCTTCATAGGTCAGGGCGACTTCGTTGCCCTTGATCTCGGCCTTGGTGAGCTTGGCGCCGAGCTTGATGTTCAGGCCCAGCTTGCCGAATTCCTTGAAGGCGATCTTGGCGATGTCCGCGTCGGCCACGCTGAGGAAGTCCGGCAGCGCTTCGAGCACGGTCACGTCCGAACCCAGGCGCTTCCACACGCTGCCCAGTTCCAGGCCGATCACGCCGGCGCCGATCACGCCCAGGCGCTTGGGCACTTCGGTGAAATCGAGTGCGCCGGCGTTGTCGACGATGAACTTGTTGTCGAACTTGGCGAACGGCAGCTCGATCGGCACCGAGCCGGAAGCGAGGATCACGTTGGTGGCGCTGATGGTCTGCTTGGAACCGTCGTTGCCGGTGATTTCGACGTCGTTGCCCTTGAGCAGCTTGCCGGTGCCGAAGAACGGGGTGACCTTGTTGGCCTTGAACAGCTGGCCGATGCCGCCGGTGAACTGCTTGACGATCTTGTCCTTGCGGCCGATGAAGGTGCCCAGGTCAACCTTGGCGCCTTCCACCGTGATGCCGTGCACCGGCAGGTTGTGCGCGATGTTGTAGTACTGCTTGGACGAATCGAGCAGCGCCTTGGACGGGATGCAGCCCACGTTGAGGCAGGTGCCGCCGAGGGCCTGCTTGCCGTCCTTGCCGACAAACGCGTCGATACACGCGGTCTTCAGGCCCAGCTGCGCGGCGCGGATCGCGGCCACATAGCCGGCCGGGCCGGCGCCGATGACGATGACGTCGAATTTTTCGCTCATGATGTTTCCTAGCTGAGTGACGCGCTAGGGGAGCGCGCCACATATAAAGCGGGATATATGTGCGGCGAGGGTGGATTCAACTTCACCACTCGCCGCCAGAGCTTCGTTACCTGGTTGCACGGATCGCCGAGACGATCCGTACGCGCGATCAGATACCGAGCAGCATGCGCTGCGGGTTCTCAAGCTGGTTCTTGATATCGACCAGGAACAGCACCGCGTCCTTGCCATCGATGATGCGATGGTCGTAGGACAGCGCCAGGTACATCATCGGGGCGGCGATCACCTGGCCGTTCTCGACGATGGCGCGCTCCTTGATGGCGTGCATGCCCAGGATCGCGCTCTGCGGCGGGTTCACGATCGGGGTCGACAGCAGCGAACCGAAGGTGCCGCCGTTGGTGATGGTGAAGGTGCCGCCCTGCAGGTCGTCCAGGCCCAGCTTGCCGTCACGCGCCTTCTTGGCGTAATCGACGATGCCGCGCTCGACGTCGGCAAAGTTCATGTCCTGCACGTCGCGCAGCACCGGCGTCACCAGGCCCTTGTCGGTGGACACGGCGATGGAGATGTCCTGGTAGCCGTGATAGACGATGTCGTTGCCGTCGACCGAGGCGTTGACCAGCGGATGGCGCTTCAGCGCTTCGGCTGCGGCCTTGACGAAGAAGCTCATGAAGCCGAGCTTGACGCCGTTGGCCTTCTCGAACGACTCGCCCAGCGCCTTGCGCATCTTCACCACTTCGGCGAGGTTCACTTCGTTGAACGAGGTGAGCATGGCGATGGAGTTCTTCGACTGCATCAGGCGCTCGGCGATGCGGGCGCGCATGCGGGTCATCGGCACGCGCTCTTCCGGACGCGAGCCCGGGGTCGGCTTGGCAGCCGGCGCAGCGGCGGCCGGAGCGGCGCCACCCTTGCCGACGTTGAGCAGGTCTTCCTTGGTCACGCGGCCGTCGCGGCCGGTGCCGGCAACCTTCGATGCATCGATGTTCTGCTCGGTGGCTACGCGCAGGCCGGCCGGCGACAGGTCGGCATTGCCGGCAGCGCCAGCCTTCGGCGCGGCGGGTGCAGCAGCCGGGGCAGCGGCAGGGGCGGCAGCGGCCGGAGCCGGTGCAGCAGCGGCGGCGCCTTCCTCGATCACCGCGATCACCTGCTGGCTGTTCACCGTGTCGCCGGACTGGAACTTGATTTCCTTGAGCACGCCGTCGACCGGCGAGGGCACTTCGAGCACCACCTTGTCGGTCTCGAGGTCGACCAGGTTTTCGTCACGCTTCACCGCTTCGCCGGCCTTCTTGTGCCAGGTAGCGATGGTGGCGTCGGAGACGGACTCGGGCAGGACGGGAACCTTGACTTCGATAGACATAAATATTCCTTTGATTAGTGCGCTCATCCCTGAACGCTAAAGAGTCAAAAAGCGGCCGTCCGTGGCCGCACTTTTTAGGATTTTTTATTCCGCGGAATGGTCGGTGCCGACCGGCGTAACCAGAGCCTGCTCAACCAGCGCCGCCTGCTCGACGACGTGCGTGCTGAGATGGCCGGCCGCCGGTGCCGGCGAACGCGCGCGACCCGCATACGACAGGCTCTGCTTGCTGTTGATGCAAGCCTGCAGGTGATGGCGGATCTGGAACCAGGCGCCCTGGTTCATCGGCTCTTCCTGGCACCACACCACTTCCTTGGCGGCGGAGTACTTCTCAAGCTCGGCGGTGACCTGCGGACGCGGGAACGGATACAGCTGCTCCACGCGGACGATGGCCACGTCGGTCTGGCCGCGCTTTTCGGCGTCTTCGAGCAGGTCGTAGTAGACCTTGCCCGAGCACAGCACGACGCGCTTGACCTTCTTGGCGGCCAGCTCGCGATGCTCCGGGATCACCAGCTGGAAGCTGCCGTTGGCCAGCTCGTCCAGCGAGGACACGGCCAGCTTGTGGCGCAGCAGCGACTTGGGCGTCATCACGATCAGCGGCTTGCGCGTCGGGCGCACCATCTGGCGGCGGATCATGTGGAAAGCCTGGGCCGGCGTGGTGGGCACGCAGACCTGCATGTTGTCCAGCGCGCACAGCTGCAGGAAGCGCTCGAGGCGGGCGGAGGAGTGCTCCGGGCCCTGGCCTTCGTAGCCGTGCGGCAGGAACAGCGACAGACCGCACAGGCGGTTCCACTTCGATTCGCCCGAGCTGATGAACTGGTCGATGACGACCTGCGCACCGTTGGCGAAGTCGCCGAACTGGCCTTCCCAGATGTGCATGGTGTACGGGTCGGCGGTGGCGCTGCCGTACTCGAACGCCATGACCGCTTCTTCGCTCAGCAGCGAGTCGATGATCTCGACGTCGGCGCCATCGCGCACGTCGGCCAGCGGCATATAGATGTAGCCGGTCTGCTGGTCATGCAGCACGGCATGGCGATGGAAGAAGGTGCCACGGCCGACGTCCTGGCCCACGATGCGCAGGTTGTAGTTTTCGTCGATGAGCGAGGCGTAGGCGAGGTTTTCGGCAAAGCCCCAGTCGCCCGGCTGCTCGCCGGCGGCCATCTTGGCGCGGTCTTCGTAGATCTTGGCCACGCGCGACTGCAGGGTCAGATCCTTGGGCATCTTGAGGATCTGGTTGGCCAGCTCCACCAGGCGCTGCTTGGAGTAACCCGTCGGAGTCTCGGTGGACAGCTTGCCGCCGATGAACCGGTCCCAGTCGACTTCGATGTCCTTGACCAGCGAGCTGGTCAGCTCGGTCATCGGCTCGCCGGCCTCGAGGCGGGCGCGGTAGTCCTCGAACATCTTCTGGCCGTCGCCTTCGGCGATCACGCCTTGCTTCACCAACTCCTGCGCATACAGGTCGCGGGTGGTCGGGCGCTTGCGGATGATCTGGTACATCACCGGCTGGGTGGCTGCCGGCTCGTCGGCTTCGTTATGGCCGTGGCGGCGGTAGCACACCAGGTCGAGCACGGCGTCCTTGCGGAACTGCTTGCGGAAATCGTAGGCGAGGCGGGTGGCCTGGATCACCGCTTCCGGGTCGTCGCCGTTCACGTGGAACACCGGCGCGTTGACCATCTTGGCCAGGTCGGTGCAGTACAGCGTGGAGCGGGCGTCCTGCGGATTGGAGGTGGTGAAGCCCACCTGGTTGTTGATCACGATGTGCAGGCTGCCGCCGATCTTGAAGCCGCGGGCCTGGGACATGTTGAACAGTTCCATGTTCACGCCCTGGCCGGCCAGCGCCGCGTCGCCGTGCACCAGCACGGCCATCGACTGCTTGCGCTCGGTGTCGCGGCGGCGGACCTGACGCGCATGCACCGAGCCGGCTACCACCGGGTTGACGATTTCCAGGTGCGACGGGTTGAACGCCAGCGCCACGTGGGTGCCGCCGTTGGGCGTCTTGACGTCGGCGGAGAAGCCCATGTGGTACTTCACGTCGCCCGAGTGCGCCGGATCGTCCGGGTGGTCGAACTTGCCTTCGAACTCGTTGAACAGCGTGCGCGGCGGCTTGCCGAGGATGTTCACCAGCATGTTGAGGCGGCCGCGATGGGCCATGCCGATCACGACTTCCTTGATGCCGTTGTCGCCGGCGGCGCGGACGATGTCGTCCACCATCGGGATGAAGCTGTCGCCGCCTTCCAGCGAGAAACGCTTCTGGCCCACGTACTTGGTGTGCAGGTAGCGCTCGAGGCCTTCGGCAGCGGTCAGCTCGGCGAGCACGCGCTTCTTGCCCGCGGCGTCGAGGCCGGCGGTGCCGTTGGCCTGCTCCAGGCGGGTGTAGATCCAGTTGCGCTGCTCATGATTGCTGATGTGCATGAACTCGACGCCGAGGGTGTTGGTGTACACCTTCTTCAGTCGGGCAATCAGCTCGCGCAACTTCATGCGCTGGCCACCGCCGGCAAAGTTGCCGCAGTCGAACTCGGTGTCCAGGTCGGCATCGGACAGACCGTGGAACGAGGGTTCCAGATCCGGAGCCGGCAGCTTCTCGGCCAGGCCGAGCGGGTCGAGGTTCGAGGCCAGGTGGCCGCGCGAACGGTAGGCGGTGAGGATGCGCAGGACGCCGGCCTGCTTGCGGGCGTGGGCGTCGTCGACCGGAGCGCCGGCGACGGCAACCCCGTTTCGGCGCTGCTTTTGTGCGGCCTCTATACGCGCAATGGCCGCAGAGTGGGGAACGTCCCCTGACTCGCGGCCTTTGAAAGTCTCGAAGTATTTGCTCCAGGTAGCTTCGACCGACGAAGGGTCTGCCAACCACGATTCATAGAGCTGTTCAACGTAATCGGCGTTACCGCCGGCGAGTTGGGAGGATTCGAAAAACTCGCGGATCAGATTAGTGCTCACGTCACCACCGGTGAGGAAGGGAAGCAGCAGCCGTTCCGACCGGGGTTGGCCGGATGGCTGGGAAAAATCCCGTTAATTATAGCCTTGGGGTGCTGCGACGCGGCAACCCAGGTTGCACCTCTAAGTGGGGTCGATGATCGATATTTCGAGTTATCGGGTACCGACGATCGTCGTAGAGCGCGGATTTGCATCGTTGAAAGCGCGTTTGGCGCCGATGTCATCGCCCGGCGCGACGGGAGGCTTCCGTTCAGTTACAGATCGAGCGGCAGCCAGGCGGTGGCGCGTGCCGAGCGCTCCCACACTTCGTTGAAGTGCTGCAGCAGCGGCGCTTGCGCGGCGCGATCGGCAAGCGCGGCGCGGCCGTCGGCGCGGCGGGCATCGGGAAGGAACAGATAGCCGCCCTGATCCGTGAGCAGGTAAGACGAGGCGTAGGCCAAGTCGACTTCTTCCAGCGGCGTGCGCACCAGCACGATGCTGGACAGGCGCTGGGCCAGGGCCACCAGCCGATGGTTGTCGCGCAGTGCGTCCTCCGGCGCATGCAGGATCAGCCGGATTTCGGCGCCGCGGCCGGAGGTGGCGAGGCGCCGAAGCTCGGCCAGCTCGGCGACGCCGCCATAGACATCGTCGCTCAGGACCGGCTGGTAGATGGCGATCCGTCGCCGGGCTGCAGTCAGCAGACGAAGGCGGGCATCGGCCAGTTCGGTGCGATCGCGCACGGGCAGGGGCGGCGAGGCCGGCCCTTCGCCCGCGTTCGGTGCATCGTCGTGGGCGTCCCGCTCGCTCATCGGCGGCGCGGCTTGTGGGCGACCAAGTGGCCGTCGTTGACCAGGGTGAGCAGCAAGGCGAGCTCGGCTTCCGGCACCTTGGTGCCCGGGGTGAGTTCGCGCTCGGCACACAGGCGTTCGGCCACATCCACCGACGTCGGGTAGGCATGCCCGTTGACGAACAGCATGGCGCCTCGCTTGGCGCGCGCCCAGGCCATGCGTGCCCAGGGGTGGCGCAGCAGGGCGGCGCCTGCGTCCAGTTGCTTGCGCAGGGCGGCTTCGGTCAGTTCCTTTTCCGGCGGCACCGGCTGCTGGGCGCTGCGGTAGCGGGTGATGAAGCGGCCGAACCAGTCGGTGAGCGTGGCGTCGTCCAGCGCTGCGGCAAACGGCAGGGCCTGCTTGAGGCGTGCGAGCGCGGCGCGGTCGATTTCGCCGACGGCCTTGGCCGGGGTCAGGTCGGGATCGGTGTAGCGCAGCTCATCCGGCAGGCGTTCGGCCAGATAGTCGGCGAGGTCGCCGGTCAGCTCGGCCTGCGACGGCGCACGCATGCCGACCGAGATGGTCAGGCACGGTCCCCCGAACGCGATGCCGTCGTGCGGCACGCCCGGCGGCAGATACAACATGTCGCCCGGTTCGAGCAGCCACTCGTGGTCTGGCTCGAAGACCTGGAGCTGCTTCAGTTCCACGTCCGGGCGGAAATCCTTGGGAGCTTCGGGGTTGGTGTCGATCGCCCAATGGCGCTGGCCCAGGCCCTGCAGCAGGAACACGTCGTACTGGTCCACGTGGGGGCCGACGCCGCCGCCGGGCTCGGCGTAGGAAATCATGATGTCGTCCAGGCGCCAGCTGGGCAGGAAGTTGAAGTCTTCCAGCAGCGCGGCGACGTCAGCGTCCCATTTGTCCACGTCCTGCACCAGCAGGGTCCAGTTCTTGTCGGGCGTGCTGGCGAAGTCCTTCTCGGTCAGGGGACCGGTCTTGACCTTCCAGCGATCACGGCCTTCGTCGTGGATGATCAGGCGCGACAGCGCCGTCTCTTCCATCGCCAGGCCGGCGAGGTCGTTCGGCTCGATCGGCGAGACGAAACCGGGGAAGGCCTGGCGGATCAGCAACGGGCGCTTCTGCCAGTAATCGCGCAGGAACTGGGCGGGACTCATGCCCAGCGGCTGCTTGGCGCTGCCGCGGACTTCGATGGGGAGGGCGGGGGACTTGGTCATCTGCCCATTCTAAGCGAAGGCGATGACGGTCCCGTTGATCGTCGTCAGGGGAAAAGCCACGGCGGGTCGGTCAGGGCGGCCTGCCTGCCGGAAATGAGCCGACGGACATATGGTTATGCCAACACGTCCTTTCACATGACAAGAGGTGATGACTAGTTTGAGTGTCCAGGTGTCTGGACGTCCAAAGGTGGACAGTGAACGCGGTCGTCGCAACGCAAGCCGGTATGGGCTCCATCGATGGCGACAAGTTATCGGCACTGGAGCGCCTGGCCGAGGGGCTGAGTCCCGCCGAGCTCTACTGGGTCGCGGCCTGGAGCGCGGCTCGCGCCGACCAGCTGCAGCGAGGCATCGTGCCGTTGCAGGCGGCCAAAGCCGTTGGCGAGCGGCTGACCATTCTGTACGGCAGCCAGACCGGACAGGCCAAGCGCATCGCCACCCAACTCAGCGCCCGTGCGGAAGCTGCCGGGCTGGCGGTGCGCCTGGTGCGGGCCGACGGCTACGCCCAGCGCGATCTGGCCAGGGAAACGCATCTGGTCGTGGTGATCAGCACCCAGGGCGACGCCGAGCCGCCGGACGATGCCCGCGGCCTGGTGGAATTCATCCTGGGCAAGCGCGCGCCCAAGTTGCCCGGCCTGCGTTACGCGGTGCTGGGGCTGGGCGATTCGAGCTATCCGCAATTCTGCGCCATCGGTCAGCAGCTCGATCAGCGTTTTGCCGAACTCGGTGCCTCGCGTCTGGCGCCGCTGGGCGAAGCGGACGTGGACGTCGACGCGGTCGCGGTGCCATGGACGGAGCGCACGCTCGAACAGGCCAGGCAGGCGCTTGGTACAACCCAGCCGGCGGCACGGCTAGCGACGCTGCAACCGGTGCCTTCGCGCGCCAGTCATCATCGGGATCGTCCGTTTGCCGCGCCGGTCCTCGGCAACCAGCCGATCGTGGCGCGCGACGCCGGCCGGGACGTACGTCATGTGGAGTTGTCGCTCGAAGGATCGGGCCTGCGTTACGAGCCCGGCGACGCCGTGGGCGTGTGGCCGCAGAACCCACCTGCGCTGGTCGATCGATGGCTGAACCTGCTCAAGCTCGACGGCGAGCGAGCGGTGTTCCACGACGGTCGGGAGTTGCCATTACGTCAGTGGCTGACGCACGAGCGCGAGCTCACGCGCCTGAGTCGGCCGGTGATCGCCGCGGTGGCCGATGTGAGTGGCGATCAGGAACTGGCGGGGCTGCTGCGCCCCGATCAATCCTCACGCCTGGCCGCGCTGCTGGCGGAGGAACAACCGATCGACCTCTGGCGTCGCCATCCCGAGGGTTGGTCAGCGGACGAACTGGTGGCCGCACTGCGTCCGCAGACGCCGCGCCTGTATTCGATTGCTTCCAGCCAGAAAGCGGTCGGCGACGAAGTGCATCTGACCGTGGCCGTGATCGATTACCAGGCACATGGCGAACAACGCTGGGGCGCGGCGTCTTCCTTCCTTGCCGCTTCGACCGACGAACGCCGCGTGCCGATCTTCATCGAAGAGAACGAGCGCTTCCGCCTGCCCAAGGACGATAGCCGCGACGTGATCATGATCGGCCCGGGCACGGGCGTGGCGCCGTTTCGCGCCTTCGTGCAGGAGCGCCGCGAAACGGCTGCGCGTGGACGCCACTGGCTGTTCTTCGGCAACCGTCACTTCACCAGCGAATTCCTCTATCAGACCGAATGGCAGGCAGCGCTGCGCGATGGCTCACTGGATCGGCTCGACCTGGCGTTCTCGCGCGACAGTGACGCCAAGGTCTACGTGCAGCAGCGCGTCCGTGAACAGGGCCGTGATCTCTATGCGTGGCTGCAGGAGGGCGCCCACATCTACGTGTGTGGCGACGCCAACCATATGGCCAAGGACGTTCATGCCGCCTTGATCGACGTGGCGGTGACGCACGGCGGCCAATCGCACGAACAGGCGAAGGAATGGCTGTCCGGTTTACTCCAGCAGGGCCGCTACGCCCGCGACGTGTACTGATATGACGACACCGCTCTCCGATTTCGAACGCATCAAGGCTGCCAGCCGCCAATTGCGCGGCGGCATCGTCGAAGGCCTGCGCGATCCGGTCACCAACGCGATCAGCGACGATGACAACAAGTTGCTGAAGTTTCATGGCAGCTATCAGCAGGACGATCGCGACCTGCGCGAGGAACGCCGCAAGCAGAAGCTCGAGCCAGCGTTCTCTTTCATGCTGCGCGCACGGCTGCCGTCCGGCGTGGTCACGCCCACGCAATGGCTGGTGTTCGATCGTCTTGCGCGCGACTACGCCAACGGCACGTTACGCATCACCACGCGCCAGACGTTTCAATGGCACGGCATCATCAAGCACAAGCTCAAGCCCACCATTGCCGCCATCCACGACGCCTTGGCGACCACGATCGCCGCTTGCGGTGATGTCGTGCGCAATGTGGTGAGCACCGCCAATCCGGTGGAATCGAGCGCCCACGCGCTCGCCTATGCGTGGGCGACGCGACTCTCCGAAGAACTGTCGCCGCGTACACGCGCCTATCACGAGATCTGGCTCGACGGTGAACCGCTGGTCGATGAGCCGGAAAACGAAGAGCCGCTGTACGGCCGCACTTATCTGCCACGCAAATTCAAGATCGGCCTGGCTGTCCCGCCGCTCAACGATGTCGATGTCTTCGCGCAGGATCTGGGTCTGATCGCGATCATCGAGCAGGGCGAACTGAAGGGCTTCAATGTCGCCATCGGCGGCGGCATGGGCGCGACCCATGGTGATCCGAGCACGTATCCGAGGTTGGGAAGCATCATCGGCTTCGTGCCGCCGGAACGCCTGCTCGCCGTGTCCGAAGCCATCGTGACGGTGCAGCGCGACTGGGGCAACCGCAGCGAGCGCAAGCATGCACGCCTGAAATACACGCTCGATCATCGCGGGGTAGATGTTTTCAAAGCGGAACTGGAACGTCGCGTTGGCTTTGCGCTGGAAGCCGAACGCGAATATCGCTTCGACCACAACGGCGATCGCTACGGCTGGATCGAAGGCGAGGACGGGCGCTGGCATCTGACCCTGCAGATCGAATCGGGTCGGCTTGCGGATGTGGGCGAGCGTCGCTGGCTCAGCGGATTGCGCGAGCTGGCGAAGATCCACGAGGGCGATTTTCGCCTCACCTGCAACCAGAACGTGATTGTCGCCAACGTGAGTACGGATCAGCGTGCGCGCATCGACGCGATCGTCGCGGCGCATGGGCTGGATGGTTATCGCACCGACAGCGGTGTCCGCCGTCATGCCGTGGCCTGCGTGGCGCTGCCCACCTGCGGCCTGGCGATGGCGGAAAGCGAACGGTATCTGCCCGATATCCTGCCCAGGCTGGAAGCACTGCTGGAGTCCTTCGGTCTGCGCGACGCGCCCATCCTGCTGCGACTCTCCGGTTGCCCCAACGGCTGCTCTCGCCCGTATCTGGGCGAGATTGCCTTGGTCGGGCGCGGACCGGGCCGCTACGACCTGCGACTGGGCGCGGATTTTCGTGGCCAGCGACTCAACCAGGTCTATCGGGAGAACGTCGACGAGCCGGCGATCCTCGATGCACTGTCGCCGCTGTTCGCACGTTACGCGGATGAGCGGGTGGTCGATGAGGGCTTCGGTGATTTCCTGCTGCGCAGCGGCGTGATCGCCGCATCGACACGGCAGATCCCTCTCGAGGTGGTGGCATGAAGCAGGCCCTGCTCGAGGATGCGCAGCACGATGAGCGCGCTCTCGATGAATTGAATGTGTGGCTGGGCGGTCTGCAGGCGGAGCAGCGCGTGATCTGGGCACTGGCCCATGCACCGGGTACGCATGTGCTGTCGTCGAGCTTCGGCGCGCAGGCGGCGGTGTCGCTGCACCTGTTGACGCGGCAGCGGCCGGATCTTCCGATCGTGCTGATCGACACCGGTTATCTGTTTCCCGAGACGTATCGCTTTATCGACGAGCTGCGCGAGCGACTCGGGCTTAACGTCAAGGTGTACAGCGCGGCGGAAAGTGCTGCCTGGCTCGAAGCGCGGGAAGGGCGCTTGTGGGAGCAGGGCGTGGCGGGCATCGATCGCTATAACCAGCTGCGCAAGGTGAGACCGATGCAGCGAGCGCTGAGCGAACTCCAAGCGGGTTCGTGGTTCGCGGGATTGCGTCGCAGCCAGGCACGCACGCGCGCTGCCATTCCCTATGCCGAGCGTCGCGACAACCGCTGGAAATTCCATCCCATCGCGGACTGGACCGATCGCGACGTGGGCCTGTACTTGCGCAAGCACGGCCTGCCGTACCACCCATTGTGGGAGCAGGGCTACATCTCCATTGGCGACGTACATACCACGCACCGCTGGGAGCCTGGCTCCGAGCTGGATGCCACCCGTTTCTTTGGCCTGAAGCGCGAATGCGGGCTTCACGGCCTGGCCTGACCGAACACCCTAAGAACCGCCCCGGCGCACGCCGCCGGTTTTCGCCCCGACCGAAGAAGAACGACACCATGAGCCAGAGTGCCCTTGCGCAGCCCCAAGCTGCGCTGCTCGACGACGCCCCCGTTTCGCTGATCGCGCCTCACGGCGGCGTGCTGAAGGAGTTGTATCTGCAGGCGGAAGAGGCCGCCGTGCTCAAGCAGCGCAGCGCGGGCCTGCCGGCGATCGATCTCAATACGCGCCAGTTGTGCGATTTGGAGCTGCTGCTCAATGGCGCGTTCTCCCCCCTGGAAGGTTTCCTCTCGCAGCGCGACTACGATCGGGTGGTTGCCGAATACCGCCTGGCCGACGGCACATTGTGGCCGATACCCATCACGCTGGATGTGAGCGAGGCGTTCGCCGAACGCCTGAACGTAGGCAGCGAGGTCGCCCTGCGCGACGTGGAAGGCGTCCCCATCGCGGTGCTCGAGGTGGAAGACATCTATCGCCCGGATCGCGAGCACGAAGCACAACACGTGTTCGGCACGCTGGATCGCGGGCATCCCGGTGTGGCTGACCTGCTGGATCGGTATCGCCCGGTGAATCTGGGTGGACGCGTGCGCGGCATCCAGTCACCGTCGCACTACGACTTCGCTGCGCTGCGCGATACACCGCGCAGTCTGCGAGCATGGTTCACTTCGCAGGGCTGGCATCGCATCGTGGCGTTCCAGACGCGCAACCCCATGCATCGCGCGCATCGTGAACTGACCCTGCGCGCTGCCCAGCAAGTGGGTGCGAAACTCCTGCTGCAGCCATCGGTGGGGCGCACCAAGCCCGGCGACGTCGATCACTACACTCGCGTGCGCTGCTACCAGGCTTTGCTGCCGCAGTACCCGGTGAACAGCGCGCGGCTTTCGCTGCTGCCACTGGCGATGCGCATGGGCGGTCCCCGCGAGGCGCTGTGGCACGCGATCATCCGCAAGAACTATGGGGCGAGCCATTTCATCGTGGGGCGCGATCATGCGGGGCCTGGCAACGACTCCGCTGGCAAACCGTTCTACGGTCCCTTCGACGCACAACATCTGCTGGAGCGTCACCAGGACGAACTCGGCATCCGCATCGTGCCGTTCCCCGCGATGGTGTATGTGGCCAACCGCGACGCCTATATGCCCTCCAATGAGGTCCAGCCCGGCGACGAAGTCCGTGATATCTCGGGCACGCAGCTGCGTCGCCACCTGCAGGATGGCAGCGATATTCCCGCATGGTTCTCCTTCCCCGACGTGGTGAAGATCCTGCGCGAGCGCCATCCCGTGCAGGCGTCTCGGGGCTTCGCCTTGTTCTTCACCGGCCTATCCGGTGCCGGCAAGTCGACCATTGCGCAGGCGGTAGTCGCGCAGTTGCTGGAACGCACGGCTCGCGCGGTCACCGTGCTGGATGGCGACGAGGTACGAAAGCATCTGTCCCGCGGCCTGGGTTTCTCGCGCGAGGATCGCAATGCCAATGTGACGCGTATCGGCTATGTGGCCAGCGAGATCGTACGCCACGGCGGCGTGGCGGTTTGCGCGCCGATTGCGCCCTATGCGGATGCACGTGCCGAAGCGCGCTCCCTGGTGGAAGCGCACGGCGATTTCATCGAAATCCATGTGGCGACGTCATTGGATGTTTGCGAAGCGCGCGACCGCAAGGGTTTGTATGCGCAGGCGCGCGCCGGGGCGATCACGCATTTCACGGGGATCAGTGATCCCTATGAGGAGCCCGTGCAGCCTGAGTTGCGGATTGACGGGAGCGCGTCGCAGCCGCTGGTGCTGGCGGGGCATATTGTGGCGCTGCTGGAGCAGCGGGGGTTGTTGCGCAGTTAGGCGTGGCAGCGCCCTTTGGTTTGTCTGTGGGAGCGCACCCTGTGCGCGACAGCCACGCCTGGGTGTACTGCTCCGTAGGCTTGTCGCGCACAGGGTGCGCTCCCACAAGGAGCGATCCGCAACTATTCACCCGCAGCTGGGGCCGTGGTTGTTCTTTTGTAGGAGCGCACTTGTGCGCGACCGCAGCGCTGGGGTGCACTGCTCCGTAGGCTGGTCGCGCACAGGGTGCTCTCCCACAAGGAGCGCTCCGCACCTATTCACCCGCAGCCGGGGCCATGGTTGTTCTTTTGTGGCCCAACAACATCTACGTATTACTGCGCCTCGACCAGCGTCTCCGTCGCTTTGTGCGCCGCCTTCCGCTCCCGCCAATGCGGCACCCCCGCCCAATGCGAGGTCCCCGTGCCCCCGGAAGCAAGCGCGCGACTCACCGCACGACGCTCCAGGTGCGGCGCAAACACACTGATGAAATCGAGCGTGTATTCGCGCAGCACACTCTCACGGCGCAAGACGATCCACGTCGTGCACGCGGCAAACAGCTGGTCCGCGCCCAGTTCGCACAGGTCGGTGTCGTGTTCCGGCTGATAGGCCATTTCGGCCAGCACGCCGATGCCCAATCCCTCGCGCACGTAGGTCTTGATCAGGTCGGCATCGCTGGCGGTCATGACGATCTGCGGATCGAGCCCGGCGCTTTGGAAGGCGCGGGTCAATGAGGATTCGGGCTTCAATGAAGAGTCGTAACTGATCAGCGGATGGGCAGCGAGCTGTTCCAGCGTGGGCGCCTGCTTTTGTCGCGCCAGGGGATGGCCATTGGGCACGACGATGCTGCGGTTCCAGCGGTAGGCGGGCAGGGCGATGCCGTTCGGTGGCGGCCCGCCGGCGGCCGTGCTGACGATGGCGAGATCGACCTGGCCGACCTCGAGCAAGGAGATCACGTCCGAATCGTTCACCGGCTGCAAGTGCACGCTCACCTGCGGATAGCTGCGACTGAGCACCGCCACGGCCGAAGGCAGCGCGAAGCGAGCTTGCGTATGTGTGGTGGCGATGCGCAGCGTGCCACGCGATTCGTTGCGCAGGTTGGCCGCGATGGAACGGATATTGGCCGCTTCCGCCAGGATGGTGCGGGCACGTTCCAGCACGTGCGTGCCGGCGTGCGTGATGGCGTGCAGGCTGCGGCCCTTGCGGTGGAACAGCTGGAAGCCGAGCTCGTCTTCCAGCTGGCGCAACAACTTGCTCAGGCCGGGCTGGGTGGCATGCACCCGCTCGGCCGCGAGGGTGATGTTCAGGCCGGCATCAGCGATGGCGACGAGATAGCGTAATTGGGTCAGCGTCATGGTTGGGGTTCCACAGGCAATCGAGAGAGTAGGGACTCGGTGTCGCGCTGCGGATACATCGCGCGTGCTCATCCGCCGATGCGCTGCACTGGCAGGCGGTCGGGGCGGTTTTCAGCCAATGGCGATGATGGTCCATGATTACCGTAACGGGGCGGTCACAATTAGACGTCTATACAGCGGTTGCTGCGTTGCGTCAATACTTCGTCGTGCCGGTAGATCCGATCGCCTTATAACGGGCCGTCATGTCTGGCGCCGCAGAAATCATTTGTACGGCCATCTGCGCGTGCCTAGCTTGGGTGCTCCAGCCGTGCATCTCATGGAGCCTGAGGTTCGATGAAGCTTTACCCATTGTTCGCCGATCTGTCCGGCCGCCAGGTCCTGGTGGTGGGCGGCGGCGTGGTGGGTGAGGGCAAGGTCGCCGCATTGCTGGAGGCCGGCGCGCAGGTCACGGTGGGGGCGCCCGACCTCACGCCTGCGCTGCTCGGTTTGGCCAACGATGGGCGGGTGCGATGGGTGCGTGGCCGTTTCGAGGATGGCTGGCTTGACCAGGCATGGCTGGTGATCGCCGCCACTCCGGATGCCGAGCTCCATCGGCATATCGCTGCCCTGGCCGAGTCCCGACGGATTTTCGTCAATGTCGTCGACGACGCGCAGCAATCGAGCTTCCACGTGCCGGCCGTGATCGACCGCGCGCCGGTGACGATTGCGATTTCCAGCGGTGGACACGCGCCGATGCTCGCGCGGTTGCTGCGCGAACGGCTTGAAGTGTTGATCGATCCGGTGGTCGGCTCCGTTGCCACCTTGTTGGCGCGGATGCGTCACCGCATCCGCGCGAGACTGCCGGATATCGCGTTGCGTCGTCGTTTCTACGAGCGTCTGTTGAGCGGGCCCGTGCAAAGCCTGCTGCGTCGAGGCCAATGGGGGCTGGCCGAAGCCTCGACCGAGCGTTTGCTCGATGCGACCGAAGCCAGGCCTGTCGGTTCGGTGGTCTTGCTTGGCGCCGGCCCCGGTGATCCCGGCCTGCTCACGTTGCGTGGGTTGCGTGCATTGAACGAGGCGGATGTGATCCTGCATGACCGCCTGGTCAGCGTGGAGGTGTTAGGCCTGGCGCGCCGCGACGCCGAGCGCATCGAAGTGGCCAAGCAGGCGGGCAACCATCACACCACGCAGGAGCAGATCCACGCCCTGATGCTGGAACATGCCGCTGCAGGTCGCCGTGTGGTGCGCCTGAAGGGCGGCGATCCATTCGTATTCGGTCGCGGTGGCGAGGAGCTGGAATTCCTGCGCCGCCACGGCATTGCCTATGAGGTGGTGCCAGGTATCACGGCGGCCCTGGCGTGTGCCGCCTACGCCGGCGTGCCGCTGACGCATCGCGATCATGCGCAGTCCGTGCGGCTGGTGACGGCGCACTGCCAGCAGTCCATCGATACGCTCGATTGGCCGGCGCTGGCACAGGAGCGGCAGACGCTCGCGGTCTACATGGGTACCGGCGAGCTGGACCTGATCGCGCAGCAGCTGGTCGAGCACGGCCGCGCAGCGAGCACGCCGTTCGCCCTGGTGGAAAACGGCACGCGAGCGGAACAACGGGTGATCGTCGGCACGCTGGCCAACCTGGCGGAGCAGGCGGGGCGATACGGTGTACGGTCGCCGGCGCTGCTCATCATCGGCGAGGTGGCCAGCCTCGCCACCTCGCTGTCATGGTACGGCAGCCGGCCGCTGGGTAGCCTCGCGCCGCCGCTGCCGCACTCGTCGAAGGCGGTCGCGGCTTGACACAACCTTTCCCTTGACGGGTGCACCATCGCGCCTCGTGCCACCTTCATCCATGCCGCGTACCGGAGTCACTTCATGATCTACGACAGCATCCTCGACACCATTGGCAACACGCCGATCGTGCGCATTCACCGTCTGGCGCCCAAGCACGTGACGCTGTACGCCAAGGTGGAGGCATTCAATCCGGCCGGTTCGGTCAAGGATCGTCTTGCTTACGCCATCATCATCGACGCCGAGCAACGCGGCGTGCTCAAGCCCGGTCAGACGGTGGTGGAAGCCACGTCAGGTAATACCGGCGTGGCGCTGGCGGCCGTGTGCGCGGCGCGCGGCTATCCGTTCGTGGCGGTGATGTCCGATTCCTTTTCGGTCGAGCGGCGCAAGCTGATGCGCGCCTATGGCGCCAAGCTGCTGCTGACGCCCGCGGCGGAACGTGGCAGCGGCATGGTGCGCAAGGCCAAGGAGCTGGCCGACAAGCACGGCTGGTTCCTGGCCGGTCAGTTCGACAACCCGGCCAATCCCGCCTATCACCGCAACACCACGGCCCCGGAAATCCTGCGCGATTTCGCCGGCAAGCGGCTGGATTACTTCGTCACCGGCTGGGGCACCGGCGGCACCCTCACCGGTGTGGGCGAGGTGCTGAAGGTGGCGCGCCCGGAAGTGAAGATCATCGCCAGCGAGCCGGTCGGTGCCGCGCTGCTGTCGGGCAAGGAATGGCAGCCGCACAAGATCCAGGGCTGGACGCCGGATTTCGTGCCTGCGGTGCTCAATCGCGAGGTCGCCGACCAAATCCTTCCTGTCGACGATGTGTTGGCACGCGATACGGCGCGCGATCTGGCGCAGAAGGAAGGCATTTTCGTCGGCATTTCCTCGGGCGCCACGCTGGCTGCGGCCCTGCAGGTGGCGAAGGATGCGCCGGAGGGGACGGTGTTGTTGGCGATGTTGCCCGATACCGGCGAGCGCTACTTGTCGACCTTCCTGTTCGAGGGTGTCAACGAAGGGTCGGACGAGGTGGAGTGAAGATGTGTTCGTCTGCCCGCAGCCTTGGGCGTGGGCAGAAATCTGTGGGAGCGCACCCTGTGCGCGACGAGCCGACGGAGCGATACACCCAGGCGTGGCTGTCGCGCACAGGGTGCGCTCCCACAGGAGATAGCCGCCCCACGGAGAGGCGGGATGACGCGCCTCTGTTCTAAGGCGCCACAGGCGCTCAGCGGGCGAAGGTAATGGCTTCAGCGCACCGCCGCCTTCCGCTGATGCATCTCCCACTCCTCAATCAACTTCCTCCCCACATTCGCCAACGCATCGATGGCCGGTAGCAACTCGCGCCCCAGCGTCGTCAGGGAGTACTCCGCGGATGGCGGCGACGAATCGAGCACGCGCCGCGTCACCAGCCCTCGCGTTTCCAGTTCGCGCAAACGCGCACTCAACACACGTGCGGAGATTTTCGGCATGTCGTGGCGCAACTCACCGAAGCGACGTGGTTCGCCGCTGAGTTGCCAGATCACGTTGGGCGCCCAGGCGCCGCGCAGCAGGCCCAGCACTTCACTGAGAGGGCAGGTGGGTGCTGGGCAGACTTTGCTCTTGCGTAGCGGCAGACCCATGGGGTGCTCCTTGGGGGGCTTCGGTAACTCGGCGGTTACCGGATTTTAGAGGTTACCGGCGGTTAGGTGGTATCCAACAGTAACCATGATGGCTAGCATCGGTGGCCTTCGCGAACCCGGATCGCGTTGATCCCGTCCCCTCAAGGAGAACCACCATGAAGCTCTACTACGCCGCTGGCGCCTGTTCGCTGTCGCCGCATATCGTTGCCCTGGAAGCGGGTATTCCTGTGGAACTGATCAAGGTCGACAACAAGGCCAAGCGCACCGCGAGCGGCGAAGACTTCCTGCAGATCAACCCCAAGGGCTATGTGCCGGCGTTGCAGTTGGAAAGCGGTGAGTTGCTGACCGAGGGACCGGCCATCGTGCAGTACCTGGCGGATCTGAAGCCCGAGACCGGCCTGGCGCCCGCCCATGGCACCACCGCCCGTTATCGCTTGCAGGAAATGCTGGGTTACATCAACTCCGAGTTGCACAAGAGCTACTCGCCGTTGTTCAAGCCCGACACGCCGGACGCCGTGCGCGACGAGCGCCAGGCCTATCTGCGCAAGCGCTATGCCTTCCTGGAACAACGCCTGTCCAAGCACGACTGGCTGATCGGCGATCAGTTCACCGCGGCTGATGCGTATCTGTTCACCGTGACGAACTGGGCACAGCACGTGAAGCTGGATCTGTCGGACTTCCCGGCGATCGTCGCCTTCCAGCAGCGTGTGGCGTCGCGTCCGAAGGTGCAGTCGGCGCTGCAGGCGGAAGGGCTGCTCAAGGCTGCCTAAAAAAACGAAGGGCCGCGCATGCGATGCGCGGCCCTTGTGGCGAAACAGAGACAACGTTCCGCGATCAGATCTGCTTGGCCAGCGACTCGGCCAGTCCGATATAGCCGCCCGGCGTGAGGTCGAGCAAGCGCTGCTTGGCATCGGCGGGCAGGTCCAGGCCGGTGATGAAGCTGCGCATGGAGTCCTTGGTGATGCCCTGGCCGCGGGTGAGTGCCTTGAGCTGTTCGTACGGTTCGGGCAGGCCATAGCGGCGCATCACCGTCTGCACGGCTTCGGCCAGCACTTCCCAGCTGGCGTCGAGATCTGCGCCGAGGCGGTCGGCGTTCACCGTAAGTTTGCCCAGGCCCTTCTTCAGCGATTCGAGCGCGACCATGGTGTGGCCGAACGCCGTGCCGAGCGCGCGCAGCACGGTGGAATCGGTGAGGTCGCGCTGCCAGCGGCTGATCGGCAGCTTTTCGGCGAAGTGGCCGAGCAGGGCGTTGGCGAGGCCGAAGTTGCCTTCGGCGTTTTCGAAGTCGATCGGGTTGACCTTGTGCGGCATGGTCGAGGAACCCACTTCGCCGGCCTTCAAGGCCTGCTTGAAGTAGCCCAGCGAGATATAGCCCCAGATGTCGCGCGCCAGATCGATCAGGATGATGTTGGCGCGGCGCACGACGTCGCAGTATTCGGCCACGCCGTCATGCGGTTCGATCTGCGTGGTGTAGGCGTTGTAATCGAGGCCCAGGCTTTCCACGAAACGCTGCGAAAAGCTGCGCCAGTCCAGTTCCGGATAGGTGATCGCGTGCGCGTTGTAGTTGCCCACGGCACCGTTGATCTTGCCGGGCACTTCCACTGCTGCCAGCTGCTTGCGCTGGCGTTCCAGGCGGGCGACCACATTGGCCAGCTCCTTGCCCAGCGTGCTGGGCGACGCCGTCTGGCCGTGCGTGCGCGAGAGCATCGGCAGGCCTGCATTGGCATGAGCCAGCTCGCGCAGCTGGGCGATGATGCCGTCCAGCGCGGGCAGCAGCACCTGGTCGCGCGCATCGCGCAGCATCAATGCGTAGGACAGGTTATTGATGTCTTCGCTGGTGCAGGCGAAGTGCACGAATTCCTTGGCTTGCGCCAGCGACGCATCGTTGCCGATGCGTTCCTTGATGAAGTACTCCACCGCTTTCACGTCGTGGTTGGTGGTCGCTTCGATGGTCTTGATGCGCGCACCGTCGTCCACGCTGAAGTCGCCCGCGATGCCCTTGAGCCTGGCCACCTGGTCGGCGGTGAATGCCGGCAGCTCGACGATGCCCGGGTCCGCGGCCAACGCCAGCAGCCATTCGATTTCCACGTGCACGCGGCGGTGCATGAGGCCGAATTCACTGAAGATCGGGCGCAGCGTTTCGACCTTGCTGGCGTAACGGCCGTCCAGGGGGGACAGGGCGGTCAGGGCATGGGAGGACATCGGGGGTGTTCCGGAGGCGGGAAAGGGGGAATTTTACAACAGGGGAGGGGGAGGGGGTTTTTGGGGGGGTGGTGGTCAATGCGTCGCAGGCCGCTTTTTGCTCGTCATCCCTTTGGGCTTTCCTTCACCCGCCCGCCGCGTCATACGGGGACCCCGGGGGGAGAGCCACATCAAGAGCGTGCGCGACAGACCTACGGAGCGGTACACCGCTGCGTGCTTGTCGCGCACAGGGTGCGCTCCCACAGACAAGCTGGGACGCTATCCCCCCCCTTGGCGGCGCCCTAACACGCCCCGACCTATATTCCCGAAATCCCCCGAGAGGAATCGCAAGGACATGACCCAGTTCCGCATCGAACACGACAGCATGGGCGAGTTGAAGGTGCCGGCGAAGGCGCTTTATGGTGCCCAGACGCAGCGCGCTGTCGACAATTTTCCGATTTCCGGCATGCATTTGCCGCGTTCCTTTATCCGCGCGCTGGGCCTGATCAAGGCCGCGGCTGCCGACGCCAATTTCCTGCTGGGTTACCTGAAGAAAAACCAGGCGCACGCCATCCGCAAATCGGCGCTCGCCGTGGCCGAGGGCGAGTACGACGATCAGTTTCCGATCGACGTGTTCCAGACCGGCTCGGGCACCAGCACCAACATGAATGCGAATGAGGTGATTGCCCATCTGGCCAACAAGGCGGGCGGCAAGATTCACCCTAACGACCACGTCAATTACGGGCAAAGCTCGAATGACGTCATTCCCACCGCGATTCATGTCAGCGCCACGCTGACCACCAGCGAACAACTGCTGCCGGCGCTCAAGCACCTCAAGCGCACCATCGACCGGCGTGCGCGCGAATTGCGCAACGTGCCCAAGACCGGCCGCACGCATCTGATGGATGCGATGCCGGTGACCTTTGGCCAGGAGCTTTCCGGCTGGGCCGCGCAAATTGGCAGCGCCATCGAACGCATCGAAGACAGCCTCAAGCGCATGCGCCGCCTTCCGCTCGGCGGTACGGCCGTGGGCACCGGCATCAATGCCGATCCGAAGTTCGGTGCCGCGGTGGCGCGTGAATTGAAGAAGCTGAGCGGCGTGCGTTTCGATGCGGCGGACAATTATTTCGAAGGTATGGCCGCGCAGGACGCCGCCGTGGAGCTGTCCGGCCAGCTGAAGGCGCTGGCCGTCGCGCTGATGAAGATCGCCAACGACTTGCGCTGGATGAACTCCGGCCCGCTCGCCGGCCTGGGCGAGATCGAGCTGCCGGCGCTGCAGCCGGGTTCGTCGATCATGCCGGGCAAGGTGAATCCGGTGATTCCGGAGGCCACCGCGATGGTCGCCGCGCAAGTGATCGGCAACGATGCAGCGATCACCATCGCGGGTCAGTCGGGCAATTTCCAGCTCAACGTGATGCTGCCCCTCATCGCGCACAACCTGCTGCAGTCGATCGGGATTCTGTCGAACGTCAGCGTGCTGCTGGCGGACAAGGCGATCGCCGGTTTCAAGGTGAATACGGCGCGGGTGAAGGAAGCGCTGGACAAGAATCCCATCCTTGTCACCGCGCTCAATCCGGTGATCGGCTACGAGAAGGGCGCCGCTACGGCCAAGAAGGCCTACAAAGAGAAGCGGCCGATCATGGATGTGGCGCTGGAAACCACCGGGCTCTCAAAGAGCGAACTGCAGAAGCTGCTGGATCCGATGACGCTCACGCGCGGCGGTATCCACGGCGGCGGTGGCAGCGGCGGCTGACAATGTGGGAGCCAATCCTGTGCGCGACGCTCGTGCGTTAGGTGACGCATCGCAAGTCGCGCACAGGGTGCGCTCCCACAAAGGCGGTTCCGTCAGTGCCTGGTGTCCTTGCGGCACTTCTCGACGTTCTCGTCGCTTACCGCCGTGGCATACGGTTTGAATGCATCGAGCTGGGTCGCCAGCGCGTCCTGCGCGGTTTTCATGTCCGCCACGTCCTCGCAGATCTTGGCGGCGGCCTGCTTGATGGTTGCAGCGGCTTCCTCGACTTTCTGCTTGGTTTGCTCGGCAGTGTCGGCACCGGTCATCTTGCCGGTGACGGCACCCAGCTCCTTGGTGGCAGTAGCCACGCCCGCCTTGCCCGCCTCCATCGCATGTTCGCGCATTTGCCGCGCCGCGCCGTTGTAGCGCTGCAGCAGCGAACGCTGCGCGTCGTTGATCGCCACCTCGTGGCCATCGATGGCCAACTGCCCGTTCTGATCGACCGTGGCGTCGGGGGCGCCGGACGCCTTGATGGTGACTTGTCCATCATGGAGCGTGATGTGGCCGTTGATCACATCGGTATCGCCGCCGAAGATCTGGACATCATTGCCTGAGCTGCAAGCGGACGTCAGCACGGCAAGGGCGAGCACGCAGGGCAGGTAGCGGAACGACATGGCGACACTCCGTGGTGTGAGGGGTGAAGTCTGCCGCAGCTTGGGCGGCGGGAAAAGTTTGTCCCGCCTGCACCCCGCGTCCTTGCGGAAGATGCAGGCGGGACAAGACCGTCAATCAGCTGTCGTCGCGAACCCGGCGGAACCACACGGCGGCGGCGATCAGGGCCAGGCCGGCAATCACGCCAATCCACAGGTCAGGCGAGGCGAGCAGCCCGTAGGTGTGCATGGGGGACAGTATCGCCAGAGGATCGTTGTCGTTCATGCCGCCCATGTTCAGGGCGCTGTGCCTGTCGAACACCAGGTTGGAGCCCGGGAACACGCTCAACAGTGCGCGCTGTACGACGTTGGCCCAGAACCATGCGGAGGACAGATTGAACAAGCCCATGATGCCGAACCAGCTCACCAGCAGACCGAGCACCACCGGCACCGCCACCGCCCACAGGAAGGGCTTGCTGCGTGCGCCGGCCGAGCAGAGCATCAGCCAGCCCACGGCGGGCAGGGCCCAGAGTGCGTACAGCGGGACATTGCTCACCAGCGAAGCCACGGCGCGCAGCGGATGACTCAGTGCCAGCAGCTGCCACACGTTGATGCCATGGAAGGACAGCACGATGGCGAAGATGAACAGCTGCAGCAGGCCGCAGATGATGCTGACCACGACCGCGATGACCGGCGCCACGATGGCGGCGCTGACGACCTTGGACAACACGGTGCTCGTGTTGGAAATCGGCAGGGATTTCCAGAACAGCACGCTGCGGTCGCGGCGGTCGTCATAGAGCGAGCCGAGGCAGTAGAACAGCACCACGATGCCCATCACGATGCCGATGAATCCCATCGAGGAAATCATCGCCACGTCGGCCGCCGCACCGACCTGTTTCCAGTCGCCGGCATCGGCGTGCTGCATCATCATCTGGATGTCGTTGCCGCCGATGCGTACGCCATGGCGCGCGCTGAGCACTTCGGCGGTGATGATGGCCATCACGTTGAGCACCAGGAAGACGCCGCCCGTGACAATCGGGGCCCACAGGAAGCCACCGCGGTGCTCCCAGAATTCTCGCTTCAGCAACCAGTAGAAGGTTTTCATGCGTAGGTTCCCTTCATGGTGGCAACAAACAGGTCGCTGACCGTCGGGCGACGGACTTCGCCCATGCTTTCCAGCGTGGCGCGGTCGGCGCCGTCGAACAGGAAGATGCTCTTGCCGAACACCTGTCGCTCATCGAGCGGCTTCATGCTGCGGGCGGTGGCGGCCTTGTCGGCACTCACCATCACTTCGGCGAATCGTTCGCCAACCGTGTCCATGTCGGTATCCAACACGATCTTGCCGTCGCGGATGAACATCAGGTCGGTGAGGATGTTTTCGATCTCCTCGACCTGGTGGGTGGTGACGATGATCGTCTTGTTCTCGTCGAAATAATCTTCCAGAAGGCTCTGGTAAAACTGCTTGCGGTAGAGGATGTCCAGCCCGAGCGTGGGCTCGTCCAGCACCAGCAGGCGGGCGTCGATCGCCATCACCAGCGCCAGGTGCAGCTGCACGATCATGCCCTTGGACATCTGCTTCACGCGCTGATTGGGAGTGAGCTTGGTGCGCGCCAGGAAGGCTTCGCACTTGGCCCGGTTGAAGCGCGGGTGCACGTTGGCCACGAAATCGATGGCCTCGCTTACCCGGATCCAGCGCGGCAGCACCGCCACATCGGCGATGAAGCACACCTGTTCCATCAGCTGGTCGCGCTGCGTGCGTGGATCGAAGCCCAACACATTCAACTCGCCCTTGAAATCGGTGAGGCCGAGGATGGCCTTCAAAGCGGTGGTCTTGCCGGCCCCGTTGGGACCGATCAGGCCCACGATGCGGCCGGACTCGATGCGAAAGCTCACGTCGTTCAGGGCGTGCGCATTCTTGTAACTCTTGTTCAGACCAGTGGCCGTGACGACCGCGTTCATGACTGGCTCCCTTCGCTGCCCGCGCTATTGGGGGCTTCGCGCAGCAGGGTCTTCAGGTCCAGCCCCAGGCGTTGCAGGCGGGCGAAGAGCGCGGGCCATTCCTCCCGCAGGAAGCGCTCTCGTTCGGACTTGAGTAGCGCTTCCCTGGCTCCATCGATGACGAACATGCCCAATCCCCTCCTTTTTTCCACCAGTTGATCGTCGACCAGTTCCTGATACGCCTTGGAGACGGTGAGCGGATTGATTTGGAAATCCGCAGCAACCTGGCGTACTGACGGCAGCGGGTCGCCCTCGTTCAAGGCGCCGTCCAGAATCATCGCCACAACGCGTTCGCGGAGCTGGCGGTAGATCGGGACGCTGTCGTTCCAGGTGATGGTCATACTGTTATTCCTTGCTGATACGGCCGAACTTGGTGCTACCGAAAGAATAGTAGGGCATGGCCAGCTGGCTCCCGAGCACCACGTTTGAGGTGGCTTCGGCGGACAGCAGCGGGGCAGTGCTCAGGGTGGCGACGTTGGCGTCGGCCAGCATGGCGGCGGCGCGGAGGTCTTCAGCCGACGGGCGGACCGTGACCGGAGCCAGGTCGATGACCTTGACGCCGTTGATCTCACTGACGGGGAGACTGTTGACGTTGGAGTTGATGGCGGCCAGGCCAACCGTAGTAAACAAGGCGGCGGCGGTCAGGGCTAGCAGGTTATTCGCTTTCATGGCGTTCTCCTTTAGTGCTCTCGTGGACCGGTGTTGTAGTGAACTATAACACCATATTCGAAGGCGTCAATAGCTCGAGCCAAAATTCGCAACATGACTGATGGCCTATAAAGCTGAACGAGGTCCGGGGCAGGCCTGGGCCCGGAAGCTGGCGCTTATGGTGTCCAGGGAGGCAGGTCGGCGGCAGAGCCAGCCATCAGCCATCGCAGGTGACAGGCATCACCTCCACGCGCGCGCTGCGGGCAGCGTGCTTCAATGACCTTCGTTGCTATGGGTACAAGGAACGCTGCATGGACGTCGGTCTGGCTGGGCATGTCGTCGTGATCACCGGCGCGAGCAAGGGCATTGGCCTGGCGTGTGCGCAGGCCTTTGCGCGCGAAGGCGCGAAGGTGGTCGGTATCTCCCGCAACCTCGCGCACCTGCATGCCGCACAGCACGACCTCGAGCGCGAAGGACTGCGCATGGACGTTGCTGCGGCGGACCTGCGCGAGATCGTCGCCGCGCAGATGGTGGCCGAATACATCGAAAACGAATTCGGTCCGATCGACGTACTGGTGAACTGCGCCGGCGCCGCGCGCCGCACACCGATCGCCGATCTGCACGCCGACGCGCTGCATGACGCCATGCAGGCGAAGTACTTCACCTATATGCACATGATCGATCCGGTGATCCGTCGCATGGCGGCACGCGGCCACGGCAGCATCGTCAATGTGGTGGGCCAGGGCGGGCGTCAGGCCAGTCCAGTGCATATTGGCGGTGGTGCAGCCAATGCGGCCTTGATGCTCGCGTCGGTGGGCTATGCCAGTGCCTATGCATCCAAAGGCGTGCGTGTGAACGTGATCAATCCCGGACCGACACGTACCGGGCGTTTGCAGGAGGGCCTCGATGCCTTGGCGCGCGCCAGTCATCGGTCCATCGATGAAGTGCTGGCTGACCAGCTGGCGGAAATTCCCATGGGGCGCATGGCCGAGCCGCGCGAGATCGCCAACGTCGCCGTGTTCCTCGCCTCGCCGCTGGCCAGCTATGTCACGGGTGCGGTGATTCCCATGGATGGCGGCAAGACCGGCGTGGCCTGATGGTTGCCTTTTGTCATCGGACGTAAAGACGTCCATACGGTCGTGTGCGATGGATGGCATGCATTGATCGACCAGGCGATCGACGCTACGGCCTTTCGGATGTAGTCACCGGAAACTGCTGCGCCGCGCCAGGGAATTCGCAGGTTCATGCACGGCCGCACACTTCGACGCTGCCAGGTTGTGCTTCGTGTGACTATTCACGTTTCTTTTATGCCGGTTTCTTTAATCGTCTCTGCCGAGTGACGAGGTGCCGCTGTGCCAGCGCGCGAAACCGGTCGAAGGGCCCGATTTCATGCGTTGCGCACATGCTCCACGGAATGCTGGTCAGCACCTGATCGTGGATGCCGCCCATGCGGAGCAAGCCATCGTCAGCAGGGGCATGAGCGTGGAGACGCCGCAGAGGGCAGGGTGCATGGGCGTTGGCCCAGCAGTTTCCGCGGATCGTGTGGGTTCGTTGGTAGAGGCAGCAGCGCAGGGGACGGGGATTGCCTGATCAGCCAGCCCGTTTCCGACGTTCCGTCACTGACCCAGGGCGACATTCCATGCGGCAGCTACGTCATGTTTGTTGGGGTTTACTGCTGGTGGGAGGCTGGATGGTGGCGAGCGCCGATGCGCAGCCCCTCCAGGACGCAGCGCACGGCGTCGCGCAGCCAGCTCCCGCGACTTCGGCGCCCAGCAGCGACGCCTCGGCGCAAGTGGCACCCGCCGGGGTGGCCCGCGACCTTACGTTGAAACAGATGGGCGTCTACGGCGCCATCAAACTGCGCGGGCAGGACCCCAACGGCACCTTGAATGTGGCCGTGCGCAACGACGAGGTGGTGACTGGCGCGAAACTGCGGTTGGTCTACACCTATTCGCCGTCGCTGATCTATTCGCTCTCGCACCTCAAGGTGTTCCTCAACGGCGAGGTGGTCGCCACGCTGCCCTTGGACAAGGAGCAGGCGGGGCAGACGGTGAGCAAGGATGTCGTGCTCGATCCGCGCCTGTTCACCGATTTCAACCGTATCGGTGTGCAGATGATTGCGCACTACTCGCTCGATCACTGCGAGGACCCGTATCACACCTCGTTGTGGACCGACATCAGCCCCGATACCACGCTCACGCTCACTACCTCGGAAATCGGGCTGCCCAACAGCCTGGCCTTGCTGCCGGCGCCTTTCTTCGATCGCCGCGACAACCGGTCGTTGGTGGTTCCCTTCCTGCTGCCCGCCCATGCCGATGCGCAGACGCTGCGTGCGGCAGGCGTGGTGTCGTCATGGTTCGGCGCGTTGGCCGGCTGGCGCGGTGCACGCTTCCCGGTGGCGCAGACGCCGCCGACGGATGGGCATGCCATCGCCTTCGCCCTGCCCAACGCGATGCCTGAGGGCGTGAAGCTGGGCGATATCAAAGGCCCCACGGTCATCGTGATGGCCAATCCGGCCAGCCCGCCGCAGTCAGGTCGCAAGCTGCTGGTGCTGGCCGGGCGCGACACCAAGGAGTTGCAGGAAGCGGCCAATGCGCTGGTGCTTGGCCAGGTGGGCATGTCCGGTGACCAGGCCATCGTGAAGTCGGTGGATCTGGGGCCGGAGCGTCGACCGTACGATGCGCCGAACTGGGCGCCGGTGGATCGCCCGGTCAGCTTCAAGGAACTGGTCACCGATCCGGCGCAGCTCGAAGCAGCCGGCTTCAATCCGCAGCCGATCCGCGTGGATATGCGGCTGCCGCCCGATCTGTTCGCGTGGGCGCGCCACAGCGTGCCGCTGAACGTGCATTACCGCTATACGGCGCCGTCCAACTACAACGACTCGGTGCTCAATATCGGCGTCAACGACCAGCTGCTGCGTTCGCTGCGTTTGCGGCCGGCCGATCCTTCCGGCGTCGAGAGGCAATTCAACGTGCCTCTGCTGTCCAGTTCCGAGGCGCGCGGTGCGGAAGAGATCCGCGTGCCGGCGCTGCGCATCGGCAGTACCAATCAGTTCCAGTTCCAGTTCCACATGGATTCGCAGAAGACCGGGCTGTGCGTTACCGCGGCTACCGACAGCGCACGCGCGGCGGTGGATCCCGATTCGAACGTCGACTTCAGCCAGTTCGTGCACTACACGGCGATGCCGAACCTGGCGTTCTTCGCCACCAGCGGGTTCCCGTTTACGCGCATGGCGGATATGGCCGATACGGCCGTGGTGATTCCCGATGCGCCAGACGCGCACGAACAGGAAGCACTGTTCACCATGCTCGGACAGCTGGGACGCTGGAGCGGACTGCCGGCCCTGCGTGTATCGGTGGTGCCTGCCGGCGCGGTGGAATCGGTGCGCGACCGCGATCTGCTGGTAATCGGCACCGGTACCGCCGGGGAGCTGATGGCGAAGTGGGGCAAGGGCTTGCCCATGCTGATCGAACGCAGCGAGAACGATTTGTCCGTGCGTGAACTGACTGATCGCCCCAAAGGGCAGGGCCCGGTGGCGCGCGCTGCGATGAGCGTGAATGGACCGACCGCCGCCTTCGTGGGTTTCCAGTCGCCGTACACCAAGGGCCGGAGCGTGGTGGCGCTGGCGGCCAATGCGTCCGATCGCCTGGGTGATCTGCTCGACGTGCTCGGCGACGACACCAAGCTCGGCGAGGTACGCGGTGACCTCACCGTGGTGCGGCAGAAAGTGGTGGTGGGCCTTAGCGTAGGCGATACCTATTACGTGGGACATCTGCCGTGGTACGCCTGGCTGTGGATCCATATTTCCCGATATCCGTCCTTGATGGCGCTGGCCGGCATACTTGCGGGACTGTTCGTGGCACTCACCGTGTTCTGGGCGCTGGGTCGGCTCGCCGCACATCGACTTGAGCGGTGATCCATGCGCCGCGCCTCGATTCCGCTGCTACGCGCGCTGCTGGTGGTCGGCGTGACCTTCGCCTCCAGCCATGTACAGGCTGCGTCCTGCACATGGCCGGACTGGGAGCACTTCAAGCAGGGCACGCTCAGTGCCGACGGCCGCGTGGTCGATGCAAGCACGCCCGAACAGGTCACCGTGTCCGAGGGGCAGGCGTATGCGCTGTTCTTCGCGCTGGTGGCAAATGATCGGGCCACGTTTGATCGCGTGCTCAACTGGACCCAGAACAACCTCGCGCAAGGCGATCTGACCAGGCATCTGCCGGCCTGGCAGTGGGGGCGCCAAACAAAGAAGGATGCCGCCCAGGTCTGGGGCGTGCTCGACGGCAATGCAGCCTCCGATGCCGATATCTGGATCGCCTATACGCTGCTCGAAGCGGGGCGCCTGTGGCACGAGCGCAGCTATACGGCGTTGGGTACGGTGCTGGCTCAGGCCATCGTGGCGAAGGAAACGGCGGTGTTGCCAGGACTCGGCCGCACCGTATTGCCCGGTCCCGTGGGTTTTCATCCGCAGGACGACGTATGGCGACTCAATCCCAGTTACGTCCCGCTGCAGGTGATGCGCCATCTGGTGAGTGCGTTGCCTCAGCAAACGGAATGGAAGGCCATCCTCGACAGTTCGACCAGGCTGGTCACCGGCACGGCGCCGCATGGCTTCTCCCCCGATTGGGCGATGTACAAGCGCGACCAGGGCTTTGTCGCGGATCCGGCCAGCAAGGCTGAAAGCGCGTACAACGCGATACGTGTGTATCTGTGGGCCGGACTGCTGGCGCCGGATGCGCCGGAGCGTGCCGCGGTGCTCGACACGTTCCGCCCGCTGGCTGAATTCGTCGCCGCGCATGGTTTTCCGCCTGAGCGCGTGGACACGCAAACCGGCGTCGCAGCCAGCAACGAAGGCAATGCCGGTTTTTCCGCCGCGGTGGCGCCGTATCTCGCTGCTCTTGGCCGCAACGAGCTCGCGCAAGCGCAGGTGCAACGCACGCGCACACTCGCCGCGCAGTCGCCGCTGGGCTATTACAGCCAGGTGCTGACCTTGTTCGGTCTTGGCCATCTCGATGGCCAGTACCGCTTCGATGCGAACGGCGCAGTCGTTCCTGCCTGGACCTCGACGTGTCCCGCGGCGCACTGAATCATTTGTTCGCACCTGCCATCGCGCTGCTGGTTGCCGGTGGCGCCATGCCGTCGCTGGCGTTGGCGCAGACCACGGCCGGCGCACCCAGTCCGGCGATGAAACAGCTGCTCGATTCAGCGCGCGTATGGCAGGCCAAGAATCGTCCGGATATGGCGCGCGGCATCGTGGAGAAAGCCCTGCTGATCGATCCCGCCCAGCCGGACGCGCTGGCCTTGATGGGGCAGATCGAGCTCAGCTCCAATCGACCTGCTGAAGCGGCAAAGATGCTGCAGCGGCTGCAGGCGCTTTATCCCAGGCATCCGGCCACGCTCGAATTGGCGGATGCCTATCGTCTTGCGACCACCGACAAGACCGCGCTGGCGAAGGCGCGCCTGGCGATGCGCGCCGGCCAGTCGCAAGAAGCGTGGCAGCAGATGCAGGCGCTGTTTCCGCGCGGTGCGCCCAACGGATCGCTGGCTGGCGATTACTATCGCGCGATGTCCGCGGCAGGCCAGCGCGACAAGGCCTTGAATGAACTGCGCGAACGTGTGCGGCAGGATCCCGATGATCTGGGCCTGGCCATGACGCTGGCAGACATGCTGACCGATCGCGCGTCGACGCGACTGGAAGGCCTGGACATCATCTATCGCCTCTACCAGCGGCAGGATGCCAACCGTCCGCAAGCCCTGGAACTGTGGCGACGCGCGCTCAACAGTGCCGGCAGCGATGATCCCGCGTACTACGTGTGGTATCAGCGCTACCTCAAGGAAGTGCCCAACGACGACAGCGCCAAGGCAGCGCTCGCTGCGCTGGCCAAGAAGGGCGGTGCCAGCTACGTGCCGCCGCCGAAGGGTGCAGCGCCGTCCAGCGAAACGTCGACGACGTCCTCTGCACCGGTGCGCTCCTCCACCTCTCGCCAAGGCGAAGCGGTTGGTGAGCAAGGCCTGGCCAAGATGCGCGAAGGCAAGCACGACGAAGCGCGTGCCTTGTTCGCGCGAGCGCTTCAGCTCGATCCGGACAACGCCGGCAAATGGCGCAGCCTGATGGCCACGGCGACGTTCTGGGGCACCCTGTCCAAGGCGCGTGCGGCCAACGATCAGGGGCACCCGGAGCAGGGCGAAACACTCGCCCGCGAGGCGCTGCGCCAGCAGCCCAACCAGAGCGATGCCAAGAAGGTGCTGGCGACCTCGCTGATCGCGCAAGAGAAATGGGCTCAAGCCGAGGCAGTGCTGCGCCCGATGGTGGAGGCGGAGCAGCCGGACGTCGATGCGCTGGAATTGTTGGCCAAGGTGTTGATCGCCACGCATCGCACGCAAGAGCTCACGCCACTCATCGCGCAGGTGGAGCAGCGCTATAACGGTTCCAGCGACGCCATGATCACCCTGCGCGCGCAACTGCTGTCCATCGAAGCGGATCAGCTGATTGCCGACGGTAAAAGCGGTGCAGCCGTATTGAAGCTGGAAGATGCTGTACGCCTGACGCCCAAGAATGCCTGGCTGCGCTACACGCTGGCCCGCCAATATCGCGACCTGGGTCTGCCCGCCTTGGGTCGTTCGGTGATGGAAGACGGCCTGCGCGTGGCGCCCGCACCCGACATGCGCTACGCCAGCGCGCTCTATCTCAATTCGCTTGACGATATCGACACCGCCAGCAGCGTGCTTGCCCAGGTGCCAGCGAGCGAGCGTTCCGACGGCATGCGCGAACTCGCGGCCAACCTCAAGGCGCAACGAGACCTGCGCGAAGTACATCAGCTTGAAGCTCAAGGTCGTCAAGAGGAGGCGCGAGCGCTGCTGGACCGGATTGCGCTGGACGTGCGCCATGATCCTCAAATGCTCGCGAGCGTCGGACGAGAGTGGATCAGCCTGGGCGAGCCCGACAAAGGCTTGAAGTTGGTGCGCGATTGGCTGGATGCGCACCCTAACGATCCCGCCGTCGGCGTGCGCCTGCGTTATGGCGAGCTGCTTGGTGCAGCCAATCGTGACGAGGAGTGGCGCAGGTGGATTGCCGATGCGCGATCACGGCCCGGAGTCACGCCCGAACAGCAGGCGCAGTTCGACGACCAGTTGCTGCGCTTGTCCATGCGCAAGGCCGCGCGGCAGATCGATGCAGGCGATCTCGCGGGAGCCGACCGCACGCTGGACGACGTACCCGAACACAGCAAGCAGGAAAAGCGCTGGCTGCTTGCCCAGGCCGATCTACGCGAGGCCCATCGCGATTATCGCGGCGCGCAAGCTTATGCCCGCAAAGTCTTGGTGGATCATCCTGGCGATGCTGACGCGCGGCTCACCATCGCGCGCATGGAAGAGCGCATGGGGCATCGCAAGGCCGCGTTGGCCATGGTCGACGAGGTGCTGGCCGATACCCCGCCGGACGATGTCGATACGCGTCTGGCCATCGCGCGTCGTTACACCGCCCTGGGCCGCAACGAGCAGGCGCGCGCCGTGGTCGATCCCTTGCGGCAGCCGTATGCCGATCGCTCCGATGTCACCCTGCAGTCGGGTCGCATTGAACAGTCGCAAGGTCACTACGACGAAGCGGCCCAGCTGTACCGCACGGCGTTGACGCAGGAGCAGGCCGAGGGCGAAACCCCCAGCCCGGACGACGGACTCACCTCGGCGCAGCGTGCCTTGCAGGGTCTGGATGATCGCCGGCAAGGGCAGGTGGCCACCGGTGTGCTGCAGTCCAATGAATCGGGCAGCAGCGGCATGTCGCGCCTGGATGCCACGGAAATTCCGGTCTACCTGCGTCTTCCAGATGGCTATACAGGGCACTACTTTTTCCATGCCGACACGGTCCTGCTCAATGCTGGCACCTTGCCGGCGGACCGGTTCGATCCTGCCTTCGAGTTTGGCAAGATCGCCGCGCTTGGCAATGCCGGGCTGCGACCCCTGGATCAGACCGACAAGGGTGTCGCGCTGGCGGCCGGCTACGACTTCAACGGCGCGAGCAACAGCTGGCGCGCCGACATTGGCAGTACGCCGATCGGTTTCACCGTCAACAGCATCCTCGGCGGATTTCTCTATCGCCACGATTTCTACGATGCATCGGTGACGCTGGATGTGTCGCGCCGTCCGGTGACCAGCAGCCTGGTGTCGTATGCCGGAGCGCGCGATCCGGTTACCGGCGAGGCCTGGGGCGGCGTGGTGCGCAGCGGTTTCACCGTGCGCGGCGCACAGGATCTGGGCCGCACGACGCTGTTCGCATCCGTTGGCTTTGGCGTGCTCACCGGCGAGAACACCGAGACCAACCATGAGTTCAAAGTACGGACCGGCATCGACGTGCCGGTCTACGTGGGCGTCGATCAACAGTTTTCCAGCGGCCTGGTGATCAACTACTGGCACTACGCCAACAACCAGCATTTCTACACCTTCGGCAACGGCGGCTATTACAGCCCCGGCCGCTATTTTTCGGCCTCCATCCCGTTGGATTGGACCGGTCGTTACAGGCGCTGGTCATGGGAGTTGGAGGCCTCGGTAGGGAACTCTTCCACCAACGAGGAGGAGGCGCCGTACTTCCCCACGCGCCCGGATCTCCAACAGCAGGCGGTGGCGCGCATGGCTGCCGCGGATGTGGGCTCGCCGTATTTCGGCACCGGTTCGGGCGGCGGCTTCAGCTATACGGTGGCAGCGGCGCTGGAATACCGGCTCACGCCGCACTGGGTGATCGGCACGCGCTTCAAGCTCGATCGTTCACGCGATTACGCGCCCAACCTTGGCACGATTTACCTGCGTTACTTCTTCGACCAGCAACGGCTGCCCGTGCCGTTCCCGCCCAACCCCGTCAAACCGTATTCCACGTACTGACCGGATCACCTTGCCGCTAGGGACGAGAGTCGTGACGAACCTGCCTCCATCGCCTTACGAATCGACCGATCGAGCGACGCCACGTGCGTTGCTGCGACTGAATCAGTCGCTGGCCATCGAGGGCCTGCCGTCGTCGTTGTCGGCGCTGGCGACCGGGCAGGTGTACGCGGTGTACGCCAGTCGCTCGCCGGCACGCGACGCGCTGTTCTGGAAGACCGCGGCGCATGCGCTGCTCACGCCGGTGACCGTGCTTTCCACGCGGTCGGCGGAGGATGTCGCGCAGGCACTGCACCAGCACGGCATGGATATCGACCACCCGGGTGCGGTGCATCCCAAATCCAATGTGTGCAGTCTGAAGATCCCGCCGAACCGCGACGGTTGCGACGTGCTGATGGAATCCTTGCAGGCGCTGTCCGCGCAATGCGCGACGCCCGCAAGCCAGTTTCTGGTCGAAGGCGTGGCGACCTGTTTCGCCTGGCAGGATCGGGCGGCGCTGATCCGGCAGGGTGCGGCCCTGGCAGGCTGGTGCGCACAGACGCGGCACACCGTGCTGCTGGTGATGTTGCCGCCACTGGTGGAGCAGAGCGGAGACTTCCGGCCGCTCACGGATTTCCAGATCCAGTTCGCGGGTGCCGCGCAACTGGTGCATGTGCAAGGCGAGTTTCGTTGGGAGGTGGCGTTCTGGCGCGACAATCGCGGGGCACTATCGGCCAGCGAATCCATTCCGCTGCGCTTTTCGGCCAATGATCACCGCTTGATCGCGGTGCCGGACGATCCCGCCAGCGGCGAAGTGGCCGGCATGCTCGCACCCGATGAGAGCGTGGTGATGGTGGCCCAGGGCACGGTGGCGCGCGAGCGGGTGGTGCCCAAGGGTTGGCAGGTGTTGCCGGACAATGAGGCGTTGGTATCGGCGGCCAGTCGGGCGGTGGCGGCCACGGTGATCCTGCACTACGGCATCAACGAAAGCGTCGCTTCGTTGGCCAGGCAGGTGAACTACCTACGCCGCCAATGCGGCAAGGCACTGAAGATCCTGATCCGCGAAGACAACGTCAGTATCCGCTACGAGTTGCTGATGCTGACGTTGGGCGCCAACGCCATCATTGCGCGCAGCATGCCGATGGCGCAGGTCGAAATCGCGGTGGATGGCGTGCAAGGGCAGCTGTTCTCGCGCCCCGTGCCGGACGACTACCTCGGCGCGCTTTCGGCGGCGATGCGCGATTCCACCACCGGCTACGTGCCGGCGCAGCGCTTCATCCAATTGGTGCGCGAGGCTGTGGAGCGCAGTCGCCCGATACGCCTGCCCAACGTCTTGCTGCGGCTGCCGCTGGAGCCGGACGTGGCCGGCATCGATGCGCTGCAGGCCTGCCGCATCCGTCGCACCGGCGATCTGTGCACGGCCAGCGGCGACAGTCTGTATCTGTTCTTTTTTGCCTGCCACGTGGAGAACGCTGGCGAGGCCATGGAGAAGGTGTTCGAGCGGCCGCTATCGGAGCTGTTTCGCGGCGAGCTGCGCTGCGGTGACCGCGAAACCATTATTTCCACGCTCAATGGTCTCGCAGAGGAAATCGCCGAACTGCCGCCGCCCGATTACACCGGCCTGGTCGCACCTCCCGAACCGATCGCCTCGCCTGCGCCACCGGTCGCCGAATCACCGGCAGAGAGCGTCATGACCGAGGCGACACCGTCCGGACTTCCCTTGCTCGGCAGCGTGGAGGCGATCAACGCGGCGGCCGCCACCATGCGCCGTCCACCACGTCCTGCATCACTGCCGCTGAAGGCAGGGAGGTGAGACGCGCATGAGCACCTTCCTGGGGTACTTCATCTTGGGCCTGATACTGGCTGCGCCGCTATGGTGGCTGTCCTGGCGTTTCCGGCTGGGCTCCTTGTGGTCGCGCACCCAGTCCTTGCTTCGTCGGCGCAAGATCCAATTGCCGCCGCCGCTGGAAGGCCTGGTCATACTCGGCAAGCGCCAGGGCGGCGCGGGAAAGAAGGCATGAAGACGATTGCCATCATCGCCTCCGTTGGTGGTGCAGGACGCACCATGCTCACCGCGTCGCTGGCAGGCTTGCTGTCGGAACGCCGGCACGCGGTACTGGCGGTGGAATGTGATCCGCGCAATGTGCTCACGTTCTATTGCGGCTTGCGTACGCCGGCCCAGCGTGGACTCCACTCGCAGGTGCTTGCGAGCAACGATGACTGGAGCGATGCAGCGCTGCAGACAGACGACGGCGTGCTTTGGCTGCCCTGGGGTGGCGCGCGTGGCGATGCCGCACTCGCCTCGACTGCGTCGTTGTCTGCGGCCCTGCACGAGCAGCCGACCTGGTTGCGCGATCTGCTGGCGCGGGTGGATCTGCCCGGCCACGGCGTGACCCTCATCGATACGCCGGCCTGGCCTTCCGTTTACGCCGCGCAAGCCATGGCGGCGGCCGACCTGGTGATGGTGGTCCTGCCACCCGCACCGCTGGCCTGCGCCACGCTGCCGCGCCTGCGCAGTGAACTGAAGTCACTCGGCAAGGAAACGGTGTACGTGGCCAATGGCGTGTCGCCGGCCTCGCAATTGCACACTGACATACTCGCCTTGTTGCGCGACACGCTGGGCTCGTCACTTTCTACCTACCGCGTGCATGCCGACAGCGGCATTCCCGACGCGCTTGCCCGCAACGAGAGCTTCGTGCACAGCGCACCGCATTCGCAGGCAGCGCACGATATGCAGGGCCTGGCGACCTGGCTGTCGAGCTGGGTTCGACGCGCCTACCAGCCTGGCACGGCGGCGGGAGGTTCGGCATGAGCATGCCGGGCGCCACCTCGGTCCTGTCGCGTTTGCGCCGCACGCTGGCGCAGCAGCTTGGCGTAGATGCCGAGGCAGGCCGCGGTACGTGGTTGCTGCGGCTGGTGTTTCGCCAGCCGCCGCCGGGCCAGCGCGATTGGCCTGCGTGGTGGGCCGAGCGACTGGCACGGCGACTGCGCGTCGAGCTCGCCGTCGCTGAAGGCGAGGGTATGGGCACGTGGCTCAAACGAATCTTCTTCCGTCCCCATCGCCGTCGCGTGCGCTTGTCCGCCAATCTGCGCAGCGCGCGGCATCATCGCGGCGCACGTCGTCGTTCGATGTTGCTGGGCCGCCTCGGTCATTGGCTGGCGCCGGTGCATGGCATCGCGGGCCGGGCAGGGCATGCGGTGACTTCAAAGCTTCCGTCGGTGCCGTGGGCACGCATTGGCGAGCGCGTGAACCATTGGTCGTCCGGACTGGATCGCGTGCCTCATCTCAAGCCGGTGATCCTGCTGCTCGCCCTGATGGTGGCCGTGGGGTTCTGGACCACGCCCTTGCCCATCGCCGACCAGTTCCGCCTGTTTGTCGCGGTGCTGGTGGTGATGGTCCTGGCGCGGCGCATCCCAGGTCGCTGGCCGACCATGCTGATGGTGTCGCTGTCGATCCTGATGACGGGACGCTACATGTGGTGGCGCGTCACGCAGACGCTCAACTTCGCCACGCCGGTCGAGGCCTTGTTCGGCTATCTGTTGTTTGCAGCGGAAATCTATACATGGATCGTGCTGTTCTTCGGCTACATCCAGACCGCGTGGCCGTTGAACCGCCAGCCCAAGCCGCTGCCCGACGACACCGACAGCTGGCCCACGGTGGATGTGTATATCCCCACCTACAACGAGCCGCTTTCCGTGGTGAGTCCTGCGGTGCTCGCCGCCAAGAGCATGGACTGGCCGCACGACAAGCTGCGCGTCTACCTGCTCGATGACGGCAGCCGCGAGCAATTCCATCGCTTTGCCAACGAGGTTGGGGTGGGCTACCTCACCCGTGAAGAACATCGCTACGCCAAGGCCGGCAACATCAATCACGCGCTGTCCATGACCAGCGGCGAATTCATCGCCATCTTCGACTGCGACCATATCCCCACGCGCTCCTTCCTGCAGACCACCATGGGCGAGTTCATCGCCGACCCCAAGTGCGCGATGGTGCAGACGCCGCACCACTTCTTTTCGCCCGATCCGTTCGAGCGCAACTACGACACTTTCATGCGCATCCCCAACGAGGGCAGCCTGTTCTACGGACTGATCCAGGATGGCAACGATTTCTGGAATGCCACCTTCTTCTGCGGTTCCTGCGCGGTGATTCGCCGCGCGCCGCTGATGGAAGTCGGCGGCATCGCCATTGAAACGGTCACGGAGGACGCGCACACCTCGCTGAAGATGCATCGTCGCGGCTATCGCACGGCCTATCTGCGCATCGTGCAGGCGGCGGGTTTGGCCACGGAGAGCCTGTCCGGACATATCGGCCAACGCATTCGCTGGGCGCGCGGCATGGCGCAGATCTTCCGCATCGATAACCCGTGGTTGCGCAAAGGCCTCACGTTCTTCCAGCGCATCTGCTACAGCAACGCCATGCTGCATTTCTTCTACGGCATTCCGCGGCTGATTTTCCTGTGCATGCCAGGCGCCTTTCTGTTCTTTGGCCTGCACGTCTTTGCTGCGGATGCGCTGTCGGTGATGGCTTATGTGTTGCCCTACCTGTTCGTATCGGGCATGGCCAACTCGCGCATCCAGGGCCAGTACCGCCATTCGTTCTGGGCCGAGGTCTACGAGTCGGTATTGGCCTGGTACACGGTATTGCCTACCACGGTGGCCTTCATCAATCCGAAGAAGGGCAAGTTCAACGTAACGGCCAAGGGCGGGCTGATCGAGCAGGAATATCTCGACTGGGCCACTTCCAAGCCCTACGTGTGGTTGTTGGCAATCAACTTGTGCGCCCTGGTGGCAGGCATCGTGCGCATCTTCACCACCCAGCGCGACGAGCCGGCGACCGTGCTGATGAACATGGTGTGGGCTTTGTTCAACGTGGCGATGCTGGGCGCTGCCGTGGGCGTGGCGAAAGAGGCTCGGCAAGTACGCGTATCCCATCACGTGCCGCTGGTCGTGCCTGCAACCCTGGTACTGCCCGACGGCAAGACCATCGCCTGTCGTACGGAAAATTATTCGACCGGCGGCCTGGGCATCATCCTGCCCGAGCCCATGGAACTGGATCGCGGCAGCCCGCTGGGAGTGGCGCTGTCGCGTGGCGATATCGACTACTACTTCCCCGCGGTGGTGGCGCGCAACAGCGGTGTACACCTCGGCATGAAGTTCGAGGAGTGGTCGTATGAGAAGGAGACGCAACTGATCCAGTGCACATTTGGTCGTGCGGATGCCTGGGTGCGCTGGGAAGAAGAACTGGTGCCCGATGCGCCGTTGCACAGCTTTGTCGAAGTGATCGAGATGGGTTACCAGGGCGTGCTTCGCTTGTTCGATGCCTGCCTGGATGCTGTCGAGACTGCCGTCATGCGTCGGCCGCGCCGGTCGGGAACGGAGTAAGGCATGGGCATCTGGAATCTCTATTTCATTGCCGCGCTCTACCTGGCCGCGGTAGGCAGCATCCGGCCGGTCTGGTGGCTCAACCTGCTGTTTGCGCTGGCGCTGCTCGTGCCGCTGCAACAGCGCTGGCAGCGCGTGACCAGGCACGTGCTGGCCGTGCTGGCGGGCGCGGCCTTGCTGTACCACGAATCGAAGCTGCCGCCGATCGGTTACGCGCTCAAGCAGATCCCCGCGCTGGCCTCGTTTTCGCCCGCCTACATGATGGAACTGGCCCGCCGCCTGTTCAGACCGGCGATGGTCTATATCCCGATACTGGTGCTGTTGATCTACGCCATCGTCAACCGCTGGGTGCGCGTGACCACGTTCGTGCTATTGGCGCTTGTCGTGTTCCCGCTATGGCAGGGCATGGGCACCTTGATAGCCAAGTCCAGCGGCGGGGCGAGCTATGCGGTCAATCCACGGGCCGACGCGGTTACGGCGAACGCCGGTACGGACAGTTCCACCGGCAGCTATGACCAGCAACTGGCTGCGTTCCATCATGCGGAAAAGAGCCGGCGCGTTGCGTTCTTCCCGATGAGCACCGACCCTGCCGCGCAATTTGACATCATCATCATCCACATCTGCTCGCTGTCCTGGGACGACCTGGACGTGGCCAACATGCGTGACAACCCGCTGTTCGGCAAATTCGACTACGTCTTCAAGAAATTCAGCAGCGCGGCGAGCTATAGCGGACCCGCCGCGATTCGGCTTTTTCGTGCCTCGTGTGGACAGGACGCACATCAGGAGCTGTATAGCGCCGCTCCCCAGGAATGCCATGTGTTTGCCGATCTGGCGGCGGCGGGCTATGACGTCGAGTACCTGATGAACCACAACGGCCGTTTCGACGATTTCCGCGGCATCGTGGAGCGCGAGATTGGCCGTCCGGGTATTCAGCCGCAATCGATCGAGGGCCTGCCGCCGTTCATGCGGGAATTCGATGGATCGTCCCTGGTCGACGATTACGACGCGCTCGCGAAGTGGTATCAGGATCGCGCGACCAGGGGCGGCGGCCCGGTGGCGCTCTACTACAACACCGTGAGCATGCACGACGGCAACCGCCTGCCCAACAGCAATCTCACCAGCCTGCAGTCGTATCCCATCCGCCTGACCCGGCTGCTTGGCGATATTGATCGGCTGACCGACCTGATCGCCCACTCCGGTCGCAAGGCCGTAGTGATTTTCGTGCCTGAACACGGTGCCGCCTTGCGCGGCGATGCGGGGCAGATTTCCGGCCTGCGTGAAATCCCCACGCCGCGCATCATCGATGTACCGGTGGGCGTGAAACTGATCGGCCTGCCGGCGGGGAAGGAGCCGCCGGGCCATGCGATTGCCATCGATACGCCGACCAGCTATCTCGCCCTTGCGCAGCTGATGTCGAACCTGGTCGCGAACAGCCCGTTCAAAGCCGATGCGCCGGCATTGGAGCAGTACTCGCATGATCTGCCGCAGACCCGCATGGTGGGCGAGAACGAAAACACCGTCACCATGGGTACGGCCAACGGCTATGTGATTCATACGCCGGACGGCGTCTGGATGGAGGGCAAGTAATGGCCGCGCCACGCGATCCGCACGCCAGGATGAAGCCCAGCGATATCGAAACCTATGCCAGCTACGTCGAGGGCGTGGATCCCGCGCGGTATTACGACAGCCAGGCCAAGGACGTGTGGCTGGCCGCACTCAAACGTTGGCCCTTGCTGGCGGCGGTGCTGTACGCGGACGATCCATCGACCGGGCCGCGCTGAGCCCGACTCACTGCGTTTCGATGCGATCGCGGCCGTTGGACTTCGCGCGATAGAGCAGGGCGTCGGCCTCGCGCAACAATGCATCCACTTGCAACTTCGCTCCAGCCAGGCGCTGCGCAAAGGCAATACCGATACTGACGGTGAAGCCAAACGGCTGGCCGTCGGTGGCCGTGATGGTCTGCACGCGCAGCTGTTGGCATAGCTTCTCTGCCAGCGCCTGAGCGTGCTGCGCCGCCTGCACGCGCAGCAGTATCACGAACTCCTCGCCGCCGAAGCGCGCCACGATATCGTCCGCACGCACGGTTTCCCGGCACAGCGTGGCCAGCGCCACGAGTGCCTTGTCGCCGCTTTCGTGGCCATAGGTGTCGTTGACGCGCTTGAAGAAATCGATGTCCAGCATCATCAGCGCCACCAGCGGATCGCTGCCGCGTTTGTCGGCCAGTAGAACGCGGGCGCGGCTCTCGAACGCGCGGCGGTTGAGCAGGCCGGTGAGCGGATCGGTTTCGGCCATGGTCTGCAATTCGCGGATCAGGCGATTGCGCTCATGTTCCAGCTGATGGCGCTTGAGATCGTTCTGCTTGAGCACGTTGAGCGCGGCGAACAGATCCTGCACCTCGCTGCCGTAATGCCCATGGGGAATTTCCGCCGCCGTGTCGCCCGACGCCACGGCGAGAATGAACTGCTGCGCCTCCGAAAAGGGGCGGATGACCTTTTCGCGGAAACGCCAGATCATCACTACCAAGAGGGCGGTGAGGGCAACGGCCAAGACGCCGCTGGCGAGCAGGTAGAGCAGGTGCCGGTGCAGGCTCTTGTCGATGGTGTCACTGGCCAAGGTCAGCGCGTCGTCGCGGAACCGGTCGATCGGCGCTACCAGTGGGCCATACTGGTCAGAAAGTTCCATGAGCGTGAACTTGCTGCCCGAGGCAACAGCTGCCTCCTGACGCAGTTGGTTGAGCAGAGCCACTGCGTCGCCGTAGTAGCGGCGCTCGAGTTCGGCATAGTCCTGCAGCAGTTCGGGCGGTAGCACCCGCACGCTCGGCACCAGCAATTGCCGCAGCTKCTCGATCTTGCCCAGGCTGGCAGCGATCTCCAGTGCCTCCTGTTCGGTCAGCGGACGATGCTTCACCAGCGCCGGCGCAAACTGCTGCGCAACCAGGCCGGCTTGCTCCCTCAGCAAGCCCGACAGCCGCGCCACCAGCAGATAGCTTTGCACGTCGGCGTTCTCACGAATCACGCCAGTGGCACCGGTTTGCGCAATCGACGACAAACGGGGGATCACTTTGACGATGCGGTTGAAGCCGTTGACGATCTCCGTGTCGGAGTGGGCAGTATGTTGCATGGCATCCAGTCCCTGCCGCGCCTGCACGAGTTGAGCGCGCACACCATCCCACGCTGGCGCAATCGTTGCGCACTGATCGCAGTCGGGGTCGCGCAGGGCTGCGCCCAATTCGTCCATCTGCCGATCGGTCATTCGCCGCGCAGAATCGAGCACATCGCGCCACTTGGCTGCTTCGGATTCCTCCAGCATGAGTACGGCAACAGCAGGCCGCCGTTCCTTCGACACATCCGCCATGGCGTGCAGCGCAGCCTGGACGACGCTGAATTGTTTCTGCGCCTCGTGAGCATCCGATAGCCCCGCCACTGCAAGGTGAACTGCCACACCATCACCCCCACCACCATGAGGTAGAGCGTGACGACGATGTAACGGAACCGCCGGTTGACGGATTCGTTGTGTGCTGCCTGTGTTGGCATGGCTCGTGTCGCCGAAAGCAAGAGAACCATGAAGGACGGCAACTGCGCCGGCCTGCCGTGCTGCAACGGTCCGATCTCCCCAGTGAGCGTGGCCCGCTACGCGCGCACAGTCTCAACGGCTGTCCGTGATGGCTTCGTAGGCGCCCAGGACGCCGCACCAGCCGCTTGCATGTGGGTGATATTTAACGCGAAATTCCATGGTCCCGGTCCGCCGGCCCGAAAACGCCGCGGGGTGGATCGTCCGCCCGATGCCGTTCGGCGCTACATTCAAAGCCGCCCATCCACGCGCTCAAAGGTGTCGACCATGGCTCGCGACTTCACACCGGCAGACGCCAAGGCCCATGCGTGCTCCTACATCCTCCTCAGCCTGCTTCAACGCATGGATATGAAAGAGCCCGGCCTGATCGACGAACTGATCGCCGGTGCGGAAGGCGACTTCGCGGCCTCCAGCGAGCAAGGCGAATTGCCACCTGCCGTGCCGATGATTTTCCGCGAAGCCATCGCCATCCTCACCCGTGCCAATGCATACAAGCGCAACATGGCGGTCAGCGCCAACGACGACGTGTAGCAGGTGCCGCGCATGAAGCGGCACCCAGGGGGCGCATCGTGGTGATCGCTGCCGAAGGCCGCAGTCATCCATGCCTAAGGTGCGGGCAGGGACGCCATCAGCGCTTCCAGGTTTTGCGGAACGACGCGGATCAGCCCTCCGCGCGGACTATCAATGTCGGCTATCAGCATCAGCGAGATGGCGACCACCAGCGGCAGCACCGATAAAAAGAACGGCTCGGGCGATCGCCGCCCCGTGCCAACTCCCACCAGCAGGTTGCAGCCGATCGCGATGGCGGCCAACAGCAGCCAGGCCGCGATGGGTATGCGATTCCACCAGGCGGCCTGCGTATAGCCTTCCGAATTCAACACATCGTTCATGCCCGCCACCACCAAGGCCGTGATCGGCGTAGGCGTCTGGCCAGCCGGCGTGACCACCGCACTCCACAGCTGCGACTGCAACTGGTTCTTGCGCGCCGTGATGGCGGGTAGCTGGCTGCGGTCGGTGGTCTCGTAGAAGGTGATGCGATGTTGGAGATACGTCGCCAGCAAGGGGCGCAGCTTCGAGGCGTCAGCGGGCGCAAGGAGATCCAGGCGAACGTATTCCGTGCCGATCGCATTCGCCTCGGCCTCTTCATAATTCTTGCGCTGGTCGTACCGGCTGATCGCCATCGAAAAACTGAAACCGATGATCAGGCCGAGCAGGGTGAGCGTAGCCCCTTGCACGACATTGAACATGTCCCTGGACTCCGCCTCCGCCGGCGGACGCCGCCGGGACCACCATGCCCCAAGCTGCGCGGCAATCCACATGGCAACGAACGAGATGACGAACACCACCAGCGGATGGTTGATCGCGAACATCATGGACTATCCCCTCGGGCAGATCGCGGCTGGCAACGACCGGCCGGCGCGTGGCGCAGATCCTCGCGAAGGGAAGGTGAAGAAAGTGAATAGCGCCAGCCCGCGGCGGGCCATGGCGGCGTCAGGGCTGCAGCAACGCGTGAGGAACCAGCCGATTCGCGCGACCAAAAAGGCGTCTACTGGTTAGACCCCAGAGTCTTCAAAAAACTGACGCGCAGTCTGTGCGAGGCTCGCCAACTGCCCAAGCTCGCAAGTGACGCCGGCCGAGACTCGCCATTCTTCGCTACTGCCTGGCAGTCCACTCAGCGTTACCGAGAATGTTACGGCACCACCGGAAGTACAGGTCGCGGAAATCTGGAACTCGCCTTCAAGTGTGGCCCAAGACCTCGCGCCTCTCCAGGGCAGCTCGTTGGCCGCCAGCTCCTCCATCCATTGAGCCAGCCGTTTGGAGTCGGTGAACGCAGAAACCCATTGAGTCGCCGTCACGCCCCGTCCCTCGATCTCCACGACGAACTCGTCGCCGCGTCGGTCGAGAAATCGAACTTTTCTATCCGATGAATTTGAGTGAATGGTGAACATTCAAGAGCCTCAATGACTGCTGACTGCACTGGCATGCATGGAGTGCGAGTGTCCGTAAAATCGGGTCAGAGTTCACTGCTTTTCTTTCAACGGCATCGGCGATGCCAGCGCATGCGCTTGGGTCGGACGACAGAAATGCATCCTGATCCCGGTTTCTCCTAACCATTTTATATTGAATTCCTAGGCCGGAATCGACCCGGCGCGGACGGTTTTGCAGGCCGTTGAGCAACCACCTTGCCACATGGCTCAGAGCGGGAGCGGAAATGACTTGTCGGTCTGGCAGGCTCAGCGCTGGATCGCATGGTGGCGATCGAATTCTGCAATCTGCCGCCCATTTTCAGAACCCCATATTAGGCTTGAATGGGTAGTGACGGCAGTTCATCAATCGCACAAAGGAATAGTAAATGAATTTACGCAAATGGACGACTTTCGCCTTTCAGGCCACTTTGCTTTCTGCCCTAAGTTTCAATGCTCTTGCAGCCGCTACCGGAACTCTATCTACCAGCCCGTCTCATCTAATCATCGAAAAAGGCGTGCTGGGCAATACCACCATATCCTGGAGCACTACGGGTACAACCAACGCTCAAGTCTTTGTATCTAGTCCCGGCGGCCAGGAAACGTTGATGGCTCAGGGTTCGTCCGGAAGCGCATCGGCACCCTGGATCGTTCCCGGCCAGATATATGTCTTTCGACTTTATGAAGGGACAGCGCACTCGAACTTGCTTGCATGGTCAAGCGTCACAACCCAGTCCCCACCAGGCAGCGCCTTTGGATTCAATTATTGGCCGAACGGCCACGACGACGACACGCTCTACAATGCGAATTGGCCCGGCCTAAGCCCAACGGTTCAAGCGGATCTTGATCACATTTCCAGTCTTGGGGGAGGGGTGGTTCGCCTACTTTTTTGGCCTGAGGTAAGCGGTTTAAAGTTATCAGGAGCTGGCCAAGGCGGCCAATTCAATAGCCAACTTTCAGAAGTCACAGCAAATCTCCCTTCTTTCCTGAAACTTTGTGCTGACAGAAACATAAGCGTCATCGTCGCATTCGGGAACAATTACTACGACTCGAATGACCCGGTTAGTGGTATGCCTTGGTGGGCGGTTGCCTATGGAAATTCCAATGACGGGTTTGCCAGGTTTCTCAACGACACTGGCACTTGGATGAATACCATCGTCAATGCGATCGAGTCGTCTCCTTACGCGAACTCCGTCATTTTTTACGATCTGCAGAATGAGTACGACGCGCAGATAACAAATGCACGGTGGTACATATCATTCCTTTACGACTGGTCAAGTGTTCCCGACGGCAAGCGGGGCGAGTCGGTGCTAAACGCCGCGACAGATGGGCCCGACCTCGCAACTGCACTCAATACTTCGGCGGGGCCTAAGCTGGGCAATCGTCGTCTGGACTATATAGATTTTCATAGCTACATGACGCCGCAGACGTATCCAGGGTACGAGTCCAATACCCCGTCAGAAGCTGCTTCAACACTAAGAAGCATCTTCCCGGATGCCACGTTGGTGATGGGCGAAATTGGCTACCAAACCGGCGACACGAGCCCGAACGGATCGTCAGACACGCTCCAACAGGAGCAGGCGACACTCAGTATGATCAACGACGCAAAAGAAGCGGGGGCGTCCTATTACCTCAATTGGTTGATCTGGGATGCGATCGCGCAGTCACAGCGGACGCCTGCTTTTGGCGCCAACCCGAATGCCCCAAGGGATGTTCTGGGTGGCGTCGCCGCGGCTCTAGGGCTTCTCTACAACCCCGATATGGAAATCGTGAGCAACGGAGCCCCTGTTGGGTGGTCCGTGGGAGGAACTGTGTCCGCCACCCTCTCGACGCAATCGGGATATGGCGCTGGTAACGCCGCGACAAACTACAACTATGCCCGCGTCTCAACGAACCAAACGTCCGGTGGTGTCTGGCTTGTGTCGAACCAATTTCCGGTCAAGGGCGGGCGCCAACTCTTCGTGAACGCTTATATACGGTCCGGCATGCGCAACGTTGGGCTGGGAGTTGCTGAATTCGATGCGAACCGAAACAGCATCAAAGACGACATGGGCCCCACTTACAACCCGTCAACATGGAGCTTCGTTAACTACCTGCAGCAGATCAGCTCCAACTGCAGCGGTGCGGCTGTCGCGCAGGATCTGTGTTCCTGGAACGTTTCGCTTCAACCGAACACGGCCTATGTAAGTATCACCATTAACGGTCAGCCTGCACCAACGGCGCCCTCCTACCTCGATGTGGACGCGGTGTCAGCGTGGCAAAGTCAGTAAAACGAGAATTACGTCGGATTCATTTCTGGACGGGCTGTTCTCAGTAGCTTGCTTCTTCCCGAACAAAAAATCCCGGCGATCACTCGCCGGGATTTTTCGAAGAAGGGGGTCAGTGTGCAACCGAACCATTGGAATCCGTCGACATCGACGACTCAGCCGCCGCGCGCTGAGGCGTATCGAGCGGACACCAGGTCTTGAGCCGCTTGCCAGCACGATACAAATCAATGCATTCACGCATCTCCGCCTTGAAGGCCAGGTCAGGCGTGTTGATGGGGCAGCCGCTCGACAGCGGTTCGCCTGCTTTGTATTCGTCGATACAGCTGGAGAGAGGCGGCGTCTTGGGGGGATTCGGATTGTCGGCCAATGGCGCTGGCGGCAGGTTCAGGCGCTCGTCGCGATTCATGGACGAAGCGGGCGGAGGAGGTGAGCCGCAGAGCAGGTTGGTAGCGGTGCTGCTCTTGGTGGGATCGCAGACGCTCTTGGCAACTTCCTTGATCACATCGCCGATATGACGGCCGACTGCACCACCGGCGGTCTCGTTCGGCGGCGGGAAGTATTTTTCGAAACGCGTGGCCTTGTAGTGCATGTGGTTGGTGTCGTGCTGCATGATCTGGCGATCGTCGGCAGGCTTGGACGGCTCGGGGGCGGTTGCGGTTGTCGAAGCAGCATCGGTTGTGGATGGCAGATGCACGGAGCCATCCTTCGCGAACAAGCTTGTGGCGGACGGCGTGGCGACGGAAGTCGTCGGCGCAGGAGCAGGCGAATGATCCTGCACCACCATGGCGTCACGACGAGGCTTTTCGTGAGTGACCGGAGGAACGCGTGCAGCCAACACCGGCTGCGGCGGCGCCAGGTTTTGCGGCAGCGCGGGCGGCTCCGGTGGCTGCGCGGGGCGCGGCGCTTTGGGACGATCGATCAGACGCACGATCAGCGCCTTCTCGTTATCGACATTCACCCGCTCCGCGTGCTGCGCCTTGGGCTGCATCTCAAACCACAGTGCCAGTGCAAACAAGGCGTGCAGTACGCACACCAAGGTCAGCGCCAACACCAGGGTTGGGCGCGTCAGAGGCGGCTGTCGCCAGCGTCTGCGCCCCAGGCTTTCACGTGTTTCGCTGTCGAGTAATGCCAGGCCGCGCGCACTATCTCCCTGCTGTCGATGTCGCACTTGCCCGGAACGCTTCATTACACCCCTACCACGCCAATGACGGAACGAAACAGGCGCATGCCGTCAGCGCGTGTTGTGACAAGGCTGATTAGACAGGTACTTTCAATCAGGGTTCCCTCTGATCCGCGTCAGAAGAAGAGGCGCAAGAAAGAGCGATGCGGGTCCACGTCGATCGAATGATTTCTTCGCAAAGAAAAAGCCCGGCGATCACTCGCTGGGCTTTTCCTCATGGTGAGTTGGGCGCAGGGCGCCTTTCTTACTAGGCGCCTTGTGCCAGTCGCGCCAACTCCTACCGCCCAGCCCACGCATAGTAGGCAAGCGCCACCAGAAACATCAGCAAGGCCAAGGCGCTGAAGAACGTGGCAACGACCCGCCACAGTGAAGCGTCTGCCGCGCCCACGGCCTCTTCTCTCTTCCAGCAGGTCCTGACCAGGTAGCCGCAGAAGACCATCAGCAGGACGTAGAGGCCGATCGATCCGATGTTCGATAGCAGGAGTCGGGGCAGGTGCCCATCCTGGGTGACCGCGATCAGGGTGAGGGTGGCGGTGCAGAACATGACGGCGGAAACGACCACCTTTCCCAAGGTACGCACGCGCAGGTCAGTGGCCATCGTCATGGATGCACCTCGACTCGTTGGGTTGGGACGGCATGAATATACGTCGCCCGCCAACAAAAAAGCCCGGCGATCACTCGCCGGGCCTTTCCGTATTGGTGGAGGTGGCGGGAGTCGAACCCGCGTCCGAAGGCGTTTGACGCCCGGTACTACATGCTTAGCTCGCCGTTAGATCTCATCCCGCGACAGCACAGCGTGCGAAGCGCATCGAAGGACCAGCCTGCTTGATTTAGCCCTTACCGACAGGCGGCAGCTTCGGGCGATCTCGTGATAATGACCCTACATCCACGAGCACGAGCACAAGTGGGTTCGGGGCTAGGCCTTAAGCGGCCAGAGCGTAGTTGTCGTCGTTGGCAACTATAAGTTTGCGGCTGGATTAACGAGGAAAGCTGCCCCCTCGGCATGCACCAAGCTATCTCACTACCCCCGTCGAAGCCATGACACCCCCGGGGAAACTGAAACAGTAACTGGTCAGCCAGTATATGTAGGCAGAAGGCATTTCTACAAGCTGGCACGACGCCGCTATGGTTTGCCCCTCACCACCCAAAGGAACGGCCATGGTCCGGATACGTCAGGCGGTGCTGCACGATGCAGGTATGTTGACGGATTTGCGTTGCGCCTTTCTGGAGGAAGAGCTCAAGCAGCAGCTGCCGGAGGGCTTTGCCGATCACTTGCGCGGGTGGATCGAAGAAGCCATGCCCGAGGGCAGGCTGCTGGCCTGGCTGGCCGAGGTGGAAGGGCGGGTGGCCGGGTGCGTGATGGTGCACCCGTATACGCATCTGCCATCGGCGTATTTCCGCCAGGGCGTGGGCTGGTATGTGCTGAACATGTTCGTCAAGCACACCCATCGTCGCCAGGGCCTGGCTACTGCCTTGCTCGCCGCAGTGGGTGCGACGGCAAGAGAGCAGGACATCGACTCGCTCAACCTGCACTCAACCGGCGCCGCGCACTGCATCTATGAGCGCTTTGGCTTTGGCACCTCGGTGGATGCCATGAACATGTCGCTGCGCAAAGACGTGGTGGGACTTTCCGAAGGCGAGCCGGGCTCGTGGCGGCGAATGTCAGGCTAGCTTGTTGTGCGAACGCATGGTGCGCTGCTTTTCGCGCTGCCAGTCGCGTTCCTTTTCCGCATCGCGCTTGTCGTGCGCCTGCTTGCCCTTGGCCAGGCCGATTTCCACCTTGACCTTGTTGCCCTTCCAATACAGGGCCATGGGGATGAGGGTGTAACCCTTGCGCTCGACCGCGCCGATCAGCGTGTCGATTTCCTCGCGATGAAGCAGCACTTTGCGCGTGCGGCGATCGTTCGCCACCACGTGCGTGGATGCGCTGATCAGCGGCGGAATCGAGCAGCCGACCAGGAAAATCTCGCTGCGCAACACCACCGCATAGCTGTCGCCGAAGTTGATGCGGCCGGCGCGCAGCGATTTGACTTCCCAGCCTTGCAGCTCGAGTCCCGCCTCGAAGCGTTGGTCGATGTGGTACTCGTGGCGTGCGCGTTTGTTCAGCGCAATCGTGCCGCCCGAGCTTTTGTCTTTGTCCTTAGGCTTGGCCATGTCCGTTAAACTTCGGGCTCATTGCCCTGATGATGGTCCCGTCCGTGGAGGGACTGAAGATGATGCTCAAGAAGAGGCTGAAGTGATCGAAATCCGCCGCAGCGCCCTGGTGCGATATTCGCCGGACCAGATGTTCAATCTGGTCAATGACGTTGAAGCATACCCAAAGCGCTTCCCCTGGTGTGTCGACGCTCAGGTGCTGGAGCGTGGCGAGGATGTGCTGGTGGCGCGCCTGGATCTCAAGTACATGGGGTTTCGCCAGAGCTTTACCACGCGCAATACCACGGTGCGACCCAGCCGTCTGCATATGAGCCTGGTCGATGGACCGTTCCGCAGCCTGGATGGGCTATGGGAGTTCATCGCGCTGGGCGATGCCGGCTGCAAGATTTCGTTCGCGCTGGATTTCGACTACGCAGGCAAGCTTGGTGGTGCGGCCATCAAGCTTGGATTTCAGGGGCTGGCCAGCCGCATGGTGGACGACTTCTGCCGCGAGGCGGAGCGCACTTATGGCTGAGCAGGTCACCGTCGAGGTGGTCTTTGCCGAACCCTCGCGCCGCTGGCTGCGCAAGGTGAGATTGCCCTCAGGCAGTACCGTGGCGCAGGCCATCGAAGCTTCGGGCATCGTCCAGGACATTCCGGGACTGGTCGTGGATCCGGCCCGACTGGGCATTTTTTCCCGCAAGGTGGGACCGGAGCACGTGGTGGGCGAGGGCGACCGGGTGGAAATCTACCGGCCGCTCACCATCGATCCGAAAGAAGCACGCCGGCGCCGCGCCCACGAGGGCTGACGCCGGCCGGCGGGTCTTAGTGACCGTCGTTGCCGCCGTTGTTGCCGCCGCCGTCGCCGCCCTTGTCGCCACCGCCGGTCGACTTGTCGCCCTTGGTTTCGTCCACTGGGTAGCTGGCGTGGTACTTCTTGGTGTCGTTGACCAGCTTCTGCGCGTCTTCGGCGAAGAAGTCGCCCTCGGTGCGCACCAGCACGTCGTTATTGAAGGTGAGCTTGAGCGAGCGCACCTTGATGTCGCCACCGCGGTGCTGCTGGGTGGAGACGTAATTCCATTCGTTCTGGCTGAAGGGCGAGTTGACCGAGGGCGAACCCATCAGCACCAGCACCTGGCGCTTGGTCATGCCGGGCTGCAGCTGATCCACGGTTTTCTTGTCGAGCAGGTTGCCCTGTTGCACGTCGGGGGTATAGATAAGACGGCAGCTGGCCAGCGAAAGGGCCAGCATGGCAAAACCCAGCGTGCGAATCAGCTTATGCATGCGTGTTGCGTCCGGATCGTAAAGGTGTCGGATGATACACTAACGGCCTCGTAGCGCCGTGTGCGTGGAGTTTGCTATGGAACAGGAAACGAAAGAACTGCGCAAAGCCGGGCTGAAGGTGACCCACCCCCGCATGCGTATTCTGCAGATCTTCGAGGATGAGGAAGCTCACCATCTCACCGCCGAAGACATCTACAAACGCCTGCTGGCCCACCAGGAAGACATCGGCCTGGCCACCGTCTACCGGGTGCTGACCCAGTTCGAGGCGGCCGGCATCGTCGTCAAGCACAACTTCGAGGGCGGGCAGGCCGTCTACGAGCTGGACCGCGGCAAGCATCATGACCACATGATCGATGTGGACAGCGGAAAGGTCATCGAGTTCGTGAGCGAGGAGATCGAGCGCCTGCAGGCCGAGATCGCCGCCCGCCACGGCTACGTGATCGAGGATCACAGCTTGGTGCTGTACGTGCGCCCCAAGAAGGGCAGCAAGTAAGCCAAGGCTTGCGGTGTCCGGAAGGCCGGTGACGGAGGCGTTGCCGGCCTTTTTCGTGCTCCGGCGGGCGGGATACAAAAGCTTCGCCCATAAAAAAAGCCGCGGGAGGACTCCTGTCCGCCCGGCGGCTTATCCGATACCGGATGGCTCCTAGGAGGGCGAGTTGCTCGCGCGTCCCGGTTTTGCCACCGATTTCGGCGGAACGGCATCCTGCCGTTCTTCATGCCCACCGTCCCCACGGTTGGCATGGCTCACCATCTTGCGATGGTGGCTCCCCCACATCGATGAATCCAGCGTAACGAACCCTTCACACCTCGGGTATCGGAAAATTTCCTATGTAACGATCCTAAGTGCGAGCTACGTCACCAGTTTGTGTGTTGCTGCGCAACAATATTCGAAGATGAACGCCCTGGGCCTCAGGCCGGACCCGGAACAGCCCACCCAGTGAAGTCACCCGGTCGCGCATGCCCTGCATGCCACGGCCGCCCCGGGGCATCCGGGCCGGCAGGCCAATCCCGTTGTCCCGGATGTCCAGCAGGGCGAGCGCCACGCCCTGGCGTTCACCGATGCGCAGGCGCAGCTGGAAGGTGTCGGCATGGGCGTGCTTCACGGCATTGGTGGCGCTTTCCTGCACCAGGCGATAGACCACGGTGCGGGTGTCGTCGTCGAGCAGGCGCGGGTCGCCGTGCAGTTCGGTGCGATAGGCCACGCCAGCGGCGTTGAGCAGGTCGCGGATCGGGCCTTCGTCCAGCGCTCGCAACAGGCCGAATTCGTCGAGCACGGCAGGGCGCAGATCGTCCAGCAGACGGTGCAGGGCGCGACGCATATGGCCGAGGATGGCGTTGATCGACACGCCGATATCGTCCATGCCCGCTTGCGCCAGCCGCGATTGCGCCAGCTTGAGGTGCGTCTGGATGGCCGTGAGGTTCTGGCCCAGCTCGTCGTGCAGCTCGGCGGCCATGTGGCGGCGCTGGTTTTCTTCGGTACGCAGGTTGCCGCGGGCGGCGTCGCGCAGCTGCCGTGCGAGGTGATCCAGGCGGCGGTTCACGGCGGCGAGATAGACGTTCTGCTCCGCCACCCGCTCGCTGCTGCGGCGTAGCGCATCGGTCGCCGAGCCGAGCATCAGCGCGCCGGTGCCGGCCACCGCCAGGAATAGTTCGCCGGGTGCGCCGGGCGAGCCATGACCGGAGAGGTGATCGACCAGCGTCATGCCCAGGCTCGAAATCAGCATGGCCAGGCTGGCGCCGCGCCAGCCATGACGGAACGCAAAGAACAGCACCGGCGCCAGCGACAGCACGCGGGCGAACTGCGGCTGCGGTGCCGCGTGCGAGGACAGCACCAGCAGGATGGCCAGCGAGGGCAGCAGCACCAGCAGGCCGTCCATCAACAGGCGCCCCAGGCCGCGCTTGTCGAGCCGAGCCCGCAGCAGCATCACCAGCAGCGGCACCACCAGCAGCACGCCGACGTAGTTGCCCAGCAGGTCTTGGCCCAGCGCCTGCATCATCAGCTCGGTGGTGGGGCTGGCATGGACCAAGGCCATCAGCACCGCATCCGTCGCCGTGGTGGCTGCCACGGTGAAGGCCGCTGACAGCAGCAGGCGGGCCACGTCTTCGGGATCGCGCAGGCTGGCGTGCAGGTTCGCGCGTCGCATCAGCCACAGGCAGATGGCGACGACGAGGGGCTCGGGCAATTCACCGAGCAGGAAACCATGCCAACCCATCGGCTGCGGGTGGACATAGGAAATCAGCCCGCTGGCGGCAAACTCCGCGCCGAGCAGCCACGGCCACATGCGCATGGGCGCCAGCAGCAGTGCGCCGAAACGCAGGCCGTAGGGAAGCATCCAATAGGGTTGCTCGGTGGGCCACAGCAGCAGCCAGAGCAGCAGATAGCCGATGCCGAGCAAGAGGCTGGAACCGGGCAGCACGGGGTGTTTAGGTCGCATGCGGTCGATGTTACATGGCGTCGGGAGGGCGTCCAGGCGGCCACCGGCGTGCTTTTGGCCGGTCGCATGCGCAGGGTGATCGTCAACCGCCCCGCAGGCTGCTATACATGCGTTCATGTACAGCATTGTCCTGGTCGATGACCATGCCATTGTCCGCGAGGGGTTCAAGCGGCTGATCGAATTGGAACCGGATCTGGAGGTCGTGGCGGAATGCCGCTGCGCCGACGATGCGGTCGAAGCGGTCGGCACCTGTCGTCCCCATCTCGTGGCACTCGATCTCTCGCTGCCCGATGGCAGCGGGCTGCCGTTGATCGAGCATCTGCGCAGCGTCGCCGTGGACACGCGCATCGTGGTGCTGAGCATGCACGACGGCGAGCCGTACGTATCCGAAGCCCTGCGCCGCGGCGCGAGCGGCTACGTCACCAAGGGCGTGGCCCCCGAAGAACTGGTCGCCGGCCTGCGTGCGGTGATGCAGGGAGAGTGTTTTCTCAGCTCCGACCTGCGCAAGCGTCGCGCCGAGCGGCCGAGCGAATCGCGCGATCCCATCCATCGATTGACGGCACGCGAGCGTGAAGTCTTCCTGTTGCTGGCCGCAGGTCGCGCACCCAAGCAGGTGGCCGGTGAGTTGGGCATCGGCCAGAAGACCGTCTACATCCACCGCGCCAGTTTGATGGGCAAGCTCGGCGCCGGTTCGGAATTGGATCTCTATCGCATGGCCGCCGAACGCGGGTTGTTGCCGCGCAAGAACTGATCCGCCAAACCATCGCGCTTTTGCTCGTTGTAGGAGCGCACTTGTGCGCGACCACCTACGGAGCGACAACGACGCGACGCCTTTGCTCGTTGTAGGAGCGCACTTGTGCGCGACCACCTACGGAGCGACAACGACGCGACGCTGCGGTCGCGCACAAGTGCGCTCCTACAAGGGTTTCCAGCACCTGCGCCCCATGTTGATTTTGTGGGAGCGCGCCCTGTGCGCGACAAACCTACGGAGCGCTAACGACCCGGTGCCGCAGTCGCGCACAGGGTGCGCTCCCACAGGTGTACGCGCAACCTGATTAAACCTGCGCCCGCTCCAGCATCTGCTTCGCATGCGCCCGCGTTTCGCGAGTGATCTCCACACCGCCCAGCATGCGCGCCAGCTCATCGCGGCGACCATTGGCATCGAGCTTCTCGATACGCGTACGCGTCGACTCGCCATCGCTGTCCTTGCTCACGCGCAGATGCGCGTGGCCTTGCGCAGCGACCTGCGGCAGATGGGTCACGCACAGCACCTGGCGTTGCGCGCCGAGTGCGCGCAGCTTCTGTCCCACCACTTCAGCGACGGCGCCGCCGATGCCGGTATCCACTTCGTCGAACACCATGGTGCCGACGGTGTCCTTGCCCAGTGTGGCCACTTCGATGGCGAGGCTGATGCGCGCCAGCTCGCCGCCCGAGGCCACCTTGCGCAGCGCGCGCGGCGGCTGGCCGGGGTTGGCGCTGACCAGCAGTTCGCAACGTTCGTGGCCCTGCACATCGGGATCACCTTCGTTGGTCGCTTCCAGCTCCACCACCAGGCGACCACCGCTCATGCCCAGCTCGCCCATCAGGATGCTGACTTCGCCGCCAAGGCGTTCCGCAGCCTGCTGGCGTGCCTGGCTGAGCTGGCCGGCTTGTTCGTCGTATTGCTGCTGCAGGCGCGTGCGCTGCTTGGCCAGTTTTTCCAACGCGTCGCCGGCGCCTTCCAGTTCGCTCAATTCGATGCGCAGCGTGCCGGCCTTGTCGTGCAACTCGGCCACCGTTACGCGATGGCGGCGCGACAGTTCGTGCAGACGCGTGAGATGCGTATCCACTTCCGCATAGCGGTTGGGATCGAGATCGACGTCGAGCGCATAACGGCCCAGGCCATCGGCCGCTTCGCTGAGCTGGATGGAGGCGTTGTCCAGCAGCTCCAGCAGCGGGGCCAGGCGATCGTCCAGCGCGGCGAGCTTGCTCATTTCCAGCTGGGCGCGGCCGAGCGCACGACGCAGTGCGAATTCGCTCTCGCCATCGAGCAGTTCCACCACGCCGCCGGCGCCTTCGGCCAGGCGGCCGGCATTGGCCAGGCGTTTGTGGCTGGCTTCCAGCTCGGCCAGATCGTCCGGCGGCAGCGCCCACTTTTCCAGTTCGCCCAGTTCGTGGCTGAGCAGTTCGATGCGTTGCTCGCGGTCGTCGCCGCCACTGAGCTTGCGGATGCGGTTGCCGAGCTCGCGCCATTGCTGCGCCAGCTCACGTACCTGCGCCACCAGGGCTTCATTGCCCGCATAAGCGTCGAGCAGCTCCATCTGATGGGCGCGCGAGAGCAGGGCCTGGTGCTCGTGCTGGCCGTGGATTTCCACCAGCAGCGTGGCCAGCTCGCCGAGCTGGCTGGCATTGGCCGGACGGCCGTTGATCCAGGCGCGCGAGCTGCCCTCGGCGCGGATCACGCGGCGCAGCTGGCAGCTGTCTTCGTCGTCCAGTTCCTCCCGGCTCAGCCAGGCGCGGGCTTCGGGCAGGTTCGTCAGGTCGAACTCGGCGGTGAGTTCGGCGCGGTCGCTGCCGGCACGGACCATGCCGCTGTCGGCGCGCGCGCCGGCCAGCAGCATCAGCGCGTCCACCAGCAGGGATTTGCCGGCGCCCGTCTCGCCGCTGACCACGGTAAGGCCGGGGCCGAAGGCGATCTCGGCTTCTTCGACGACGGCAAAATGACGAACGTAGAGCGAGGTGAGCATGGGTGGCGGCTTGGTGAAGTCGGGGGATTGTAAGGGGATGGGGCCGGGGAGCGGGTAGTGGGGGCGCGCACTTCGGCGTCCGGCAGATCACCGGCATCCGTTTTTGCACCCTCGCGACCGATCCCTCATCCCCGTTTCTTGCAAACTTTCCCGCAAGACCTTATTTCTTGTGTGTCTCACGAAGCGATACAGCATGCCAGCCGCCCCTCTCGATGCCCGCGCACGACGCCTCTTGCGCACATTGATCGCCCAGTACCTCGCCGATGGCGAGCCTGTCGGCTCGCGCACGCTTTCGCGTTCGTCCGGCCTGGACGTCAGCCCGGCCACCATCCGCAACATCATGGCCGACCTGGAAGAGGCGGGCCTGGTCGCCTCGCCGCATACCTCGGCCGGCCGCGTGCCGACGCCGCGCGGCCTGCGCCTGTTCGTGGACAGCCTGATCGAACTGCAGCCGCTGCCTCAGGACGAGATGGCCCGCCTGCGCCGCGAGCTGCCGCCGGGCCCCACCACCACCCGCGACCTGCTGGGCAATGTGTCGACGCTTCTTTCGGCCATGACGCAGTTCGCCGGCGTGGTCACCGTGCCGCGCCAGGCGGATTTCCCGTTGCGCCACATCGATTTCGTGGCCCTGCCGGACGCCCGCGTGCTGGTGATCCTGGTGTTCTCGGACAACCAGGTACAGAACCGCATTGTGCAGCTGGCCAAGCCGCTGGACGCGCGCGAGCTGGAGCACGCCGCCAACTACCTCAATACCCAGTTCGCCGGCCTGCGCCTGGACGATATCCGCGCCCATCTGCTGCGCGAGTTGCGCGAGACCAGCGGCGAACTCAACCGCCTGATGTCCAGCGCGGTGGAACTGGCCGCGGCCTCGTTCGCGCCCCAGACCGAAAGCGACGACGTGCTGGTCAGCGGCCAGACCAACTTGATGGGTTATTCGGAACTAGCGAACTTAGAGCGCCTGCGCGAGCTGTTCGAGGCCTTCCAGCAGAAAAACGAGCTGCTGCAGCTGATGGAAGTGTGTGCCAAGGCCCCCGGCGTGAGGCTGTTTATCGGCGAAGAATCGGGTTTTGCCGCATTGGATGGTTGCAGTGTGGTCACGGCCAGCTATGGTGCGCAGGGTCGCGTGCTGGGCGCGGTGGGGGTCATCGGACCCACCCGCATGGCCTATGAACGGGTGATTCCCGTGGTACAAGCCACGGCCGGATTGCTTAGCGACGCCTTGAATCGCGTCGCTACGACCTTATAACCCGCTCGGGAGGCGGGGTTTTACCCGCAAGTGTTTGACGGTTGGTGCGCGATGCACCGGCCACGGATAAGGCTTGGAGTGATTCATGCAAAGCAACGACCCAACGGTGTCCAACGAGACGCCAGGCCAGCAGGGTGAGACGGGCAGCGCCGAACTGGAAGCGCTGAAGTCGCGTATCGCCGAACTGGAAACCAGCAACGTGGAGCTGCGCGACACCGTGCTGCGCGAAAAGGCGGAAATCGAGAACCAGCGTCGCCGACTGCATCGCGACGTGGAGCAGGCTCGCCGCTTCGCCAACGAGAAGCTGCTCAACGAGCTGCTGCCGGTCTATGACGGCCTGGAGCGCGGTCTGCAGGTGGAAGGCGGTGATATCGCCAGCGTGCGCGAGGGCATTGCACTCACGCTCAAGTCGCTGCTGAAGATCGCCGAGAACAACGGCCTGGTGCAGGTCGATCCGCTGGGTCAGCCGCTCGATCCGGAGCGGCATCACGCGGTGAGCATGGTGGAGGCCCCGGGCGCGGCCCCCAACACGGTCGTCAACGTGCTGCAGAAGGGCTACGTGTTGAACGACAGGCTGCTGCGCCCGGCGTTGGTGGCGGTCGCCAAGGAATGACGCCCGCGCCGGCGGTCGAGGACGCCTGAATGGCGTCCCCTGTCGGCAACGGTGGCAAGGCATCCGGGGTCTTGTCGGCATTGAGATGCCACGCGGCAAACCCCATCTGACAAAACAGTTGCGGCCGAGGGGTCGCTTAAAGAATTCGGGAGTAAACAACATGGGTAAAATCATCGGTATCGACCTGGGCACGACCAACTCGTGCGTTGCCGTGATGGACGGCACCACCGCCAAGGTCATCGAGAACTCGGAAGGCGATCGCACCACGCCGTCCATCGTCGCTTTCACCAAGGACAACGAAGTCATGGTGGGCGCGCCGGCCAAGCGCCAGAGCGTGACCAACCCCAAGAACACCTTCTACGCGGTGAAGCGCCTGATCGGCCGCAAGTTCACCGACGCGGAAGTGCAGAAAGACCTGCACATCGTGCCCTACGGCATCGTGGCGCACGAAAACGGCGACGCCTGGGTCGAAACGGCTGATGGCCGCAAGATGGCTCCGCAGGAGATCTCGGCCAAGGTCCTCATGAAGATGAAGAAGACCGCCGAAGACTATCTCGGCGAGCCGGTGACCGAAGCCGTGATCACGGTGCCGGCCTACTTCAACGACAGCCAGCGCCAGGCCACCAAGGACGCCGGCCGCATTGCGGGCCTGGACGTCAAGCGCATCATCAACGAGCCGACCGCCGCCGCACTGGCCTACGGTCTGGACAAGAAGGGCGGCGACCGCAAGATCGCCGTGTACGACCTCGGCGGCGGCACCTTCGACGTGTCCATCATCGAGATCGCCGAAGTCGACGGCGAGAAGCAGTTCGAAGTGCTGGCCACCAATGGCGACACCTTCCTGGGTGGCGAAGACTTCGACATGCGCGTCATCGACTACCTCGTCGAAGAATTCAAGAAAGACCAGGGCATGGACCTGCGCAAGGATCCGCTCGCACTGCAGCGCCTGAAGGACGCCGCCGAGCGCGCCAAGATCGAGCTGTCTTCCAGCCACCAGACCGAAGTGAACCTGCCGTACATCACGGCCGACGCCTCCGGTCCGAAGCATCTGAACATCAAGCTGACCCGCGCCAAGCTCGAAGCGCTGGTGGAAGACCTGGTCAAGCGCACCATCGAGCCGTGCCGCACCGCGTTGAATGACGCCGGCCTGCGCGTGTCCGACATCAACGAGGTGATCCTCGTCGGTGGCCAGACCCGCATGCCCAAGGTGCAGGAGTCGGTGAAAGACTTCTTCGGCAAGGAGCCGCGCAAGGACGTCAACCCGGACGAGGCCGTCGCTGTCGGCGCCGCGATCCAGGGCGGCGTGCTCGGCGGTACCGTCAAGGACGTGCTGCTGCTGGACGTCACCCCGCTGTCGCTCGGCATCGAGACGATGGGCGGCGTGATGACCAAGCTGATCGAGAAGAACACCACCGTGCCGACCAAGGCTTCGCAGGTGTTCTCCACCGCCGACGACAACCAGACCGCGGTGACCGTGCACGTGCTTCAGGGTGAGCGCGAGCGCGCCAGCGCCAACAAGTCGCTGGGCAAGTTCGACCTGCAGGGTATCGACGCTGCACCGCGCGGCATGCCGCAGATCGAGGTCACCTTCGACATCGACGCCAACGGCATCCTGCACGTCTCGGCCAAGGACAAGAAGACCGGCAAGGAACAGAAGATCGAGATCAAGGCCGGTTCGGGCCTGTCCGAGGAAGAGATCAACCGCATGGTGGCCGACGCCGAGGCCAACAAGGAAGAAGACAAGAAGTTCCACGAACTCGTCGGCACGCGCAACAAGGCCGACCAGCTGGTCCACGCCACCCGCAGCGCGCTCAAAGAGCACGGCGGCAAGGTGCCGGCCGATCAGCTGAGCACGATCGAAGGCGCGCTGTCGGATCTGGAAAAGGTCAAGGACAGCGACGACAAGTCGGCCATCGATTCGAAGATCGAGAAGCTCGAGCAGGTCGCCCAGGCGCTGTACGCCGCGGCCCAGGGCGGTGCCCAGGCGGATGCCGGCGCACACGCGGGCGGTCAGCAGCAGGGCGGCCCGGCCGGCCACGACGACGTGGTCGATGCCGAGTTCACTGAAGTCAAGGACGAGAAAAAGTAATATTGGCCGGTCGGCGCTGCCGATCTGACGCAGCCCGCGCCCGGGAGTTCACCTAGGCGCGGGCTGTTTGTTGAGAAGACATGGGTCCTACGATTCATGAGTAAGAGAGCAGTCCATGCCGGATGCAACGATGAGCAAGCGTGATTACTACGAAGTCCTGGGTGTAGAACGTACCGTCACCGAGGTCGAACTGAAGAAGTCGTTCCGTCGACTGGCGATGAAGTACCACCCGGACCGTTGTCCGGACGATCCGCATGCGCAAGAGAAATTCAAGGAGGCCAAGGAGGCCTACGAAGTGCTGGCCGACGCGCAGAAGCGCGCGATGTATGACCAGCACGGCCATGCCGCGTTCGAGCACGGCATGGGCGGTCGCGGCGGCGCCGGTGGCTTTGGCGACATGGGCGACATCTTCGGCGATATCTTTGGCGACATTTTCGGCATGGGCGGCGGTGGTGGACGCGGACGTTCGCGTCGCGGCTCCGACCTGCGCTACATCATGGAGCTCGATCTGGAAGAAGCCGTCTTCGGCGTCGAGAAGAAGATCGAGATTCCCACCCAGGTCAATTGCCATCACTGCAACGGCAGCGGTTCGGCCGACGGCAAGACGGTGACCTGCAAGACCTGCGCAGGTCATGGCCGCGTGCGCATGCAGAACGGCATTTTCTCCATCCAGCAGGCCTGCCCGCATTGCGGCGGCAGCGGCCAGGCGATCGAGAAGCCCTGCAAGCAGTGCGATGGCGAAGGCCGTCTGGAAGAAACTCGCCAGCTGTCGGTGAACATTCCTGCCGGCGTCGACAACGGCGATCGGATCCGCCTGACCGGGCAGGGCGAAGCCGGTCCGACCGGTGGCGAAGCCGGTGACCTTTACGTTGAAGTGCGCGTGCGCGATCACGCCATCTTCCAGCGTGACGGCAATGACCTGCATTGCGAGCTGCCGATCCGTTTTGCGCAGGCGGCGCTGGGTGCGGAGTTGCTGGTGCCCACGTTGGAAGGCGAAGTGCCGATCAATATTCCGCCGGAAACGCAGACGGGCCAGATGTTCCGTCTGCGCGGCCGCGGCGTGAAGTCGGTGCGCAGCACTCGCAACGGTGATCTCATTTGCCGCGTGGTAGTGGAAACGCCGGTGCGTCTCACCAAGCAGCAGCGCGACCTGTTCGAGCAGCTTGAGGCAACCTTTGCCGATGGCGAGGCCGACAAGCACACGCCGCGCGCCAAGACCTGGGTCGATGGCGTCAAGCAGTTCTGGTCGCGCGTCACCTCGTAAGTTCACGCGATCCGCCGGCCCACAAAGCCCTGGCTCCCGCCGGGGCTTTGCTTTTTGTGGGACCCCGTTGACGGCGGCTACGCACGCGGGCGCCCGCAGGCGGTAGCATCGCCTCTCATGTCCGTCGTGCCCGAGAAAGGAAGCCATCTATGACCCAGCCCGTCCGCCTTGCCATCAATGGCGCCACTGGCCGCATGGGACAGGCCTTGCTGACCTTGGTGAAGGACGATGCCCGCTTCGCGCTGGTCGCTGCAATCGCCTCGCCCGAATCGTCCAGGCTGGGTCAGCCCGTCGATGCATGCGAGGGCTCGCTGGCCTATACGCATGAATGGCCGGCGGCCGATGCGCTGGACGTGGTGGTGGATTTCAGCGGCCCGGCGGGTCTGGCCGAAGCGCTGACCTATTGCGAATCGCATGGCGTGGCGCTGGTCACCGGCACCACCGGCCTGGACGCGACCTTTGCGCAACGCCTCAACGCCTCGGCGGCCCGCATCGCCTTGCTGCGCTCGGCGAACTTCAGCCTGGGCGTGGCGGTGCTTACGCGACTGCTGCGCCAGGCTGCTGCAGCCTTGCCGGATTGGGATCTGGACATCATCGAGGCGCACCACAACCGCAAGGAAGATGCGCCATCGGGTACGGCGCTCGCGCTGGGCGAGGCGGCAGCGTCCGCACGCGGCACGTCGCTGCGCGAGAGCGCGGTGTACGCGCGCGAAGGGCGGGTGGGTCCGCGTCAGCAGGGCACCATCGGCTTCGCGGTGGTGCGCGGCGGCGATATCGTCGGCGAGCACGAAGTGTTGCTGATGGGACAGGGTGAACGTGTGGAGCTGGTCCATCGCGCCACCGATCGTTCGATCTTTGCCCGCGGCGCACTTGAGGCTGCACATTGGCTCAGCGGTCGCGAAGCGGGCGATTACGATCTCGATGCGATGCTGGCGGATCGGGCCTCGCGCTGAGCCGATGCGGCGCGAAAACGCGTCGCGTTCCTGGCGCTCGCTTGCCTGGGGGCGGCGGGGCCTCTAAAATCCCGTGTGTTGTCATTGGGGAGTAGCCATCCTCACCCCACGCAACCGGCCTCCGGTTGCTTCTAGAGGAATCCGCGTCAACAGACTTGAAGCTTCGGCTTCATGGCGTGGATGGTCACCGGTTCCTTCTGGTTCCGGCAGCCCGGCGAGACCTTTGGCCGCGACGCGCTCACCCTGCCGGGCGAGCTCGCGTCGCTGCGCCAATGGTTTTCCGCTCGCCCGGCCCTGGAAAAAGCATGTTCATTGCCCTGTTGTTCCTGCTCTCGGCCGGCGCGATCTATCTCGCCTGCGAGTACTTCGTCAACGGCGTGGAATGGTTCGGCCAGAAGCTCAACCTGGGCGCTACGGCTACAGGCACCGTGCTGGCGGCCTTCGGCACGGCGTTGCCGGAGAGTGCGGTGACCTTTGTCGCCGTGATCCTCGGTAAGACGCCCGAGCAAAAAGACATTGGCGTGGGCGCCGCGCTCGGCGGCCCCTTGGTGCTGGCGACGATCGCGTACGCGGTGGTCGGCGTGGCGCTGTGGATGAATCGCCACAAGCTACAGCGTGCCGACCATCAAGTGCGTGTGGCGCACGGACGCCTGGCGCGCGATCAGTCGTGGTTCCTGGCGATCTTCGTGGTGAAGTGCACGCTTGGCCTGGTCGCATTCGCGTTCAAGCCGTGGCTCGGTGTGCTGTTCCTGGCCGCCTATGGCTTGTACGTGTGGCGCGAGCTGAAGTCTTCCGACACCGCACCGGAGGAAGAAGAGCTCGAGCCGCTGAAATTCCAGCCCAAGGCGATCGATCCGTCGATCTGGTGGGTGGTCGCGCAGACCACGCTGGCGCTGATCGTGATCGCCTTCGCGTCGCATACCTTCGTCAAACAGATCGAAGCGATCGGCATTGCGCTCAATCTCTCGCCACATCTGGTGGCGCTGGTGCTGAGCCCGGTGGCCACCGAGCTGCCTGAGACGATGAATGCGCTGATCTGGGTGCGTCAGGGCAAGGAGCGCCTGGCGCTGGCCAATATCTCCGGCGCCATGATGATCCAGGCGACCATCCCCAGCTCGCTGGCGCTATTTGCCACGCCGTGGCTGTTCGATGCGCCGCTGATGGTGGCGGGCGTGCTCACCGGCGTGGCCATCATCTACCTGTGGCAGTTGTTCCGTCGCGGACGCGTGGATGCCCGCTCTCTGGTGCCGGTGGGGCTGCTCTACGGCGTGTTTGCTGCCTATATCGCGTGGCACTACGGGACGCAGCTGTAAGCACCCGGGGCAGGGCGCACCGCTGAGTGCGCCCTCGCTGATCAGTCGCGATGCGCGGCGTTGCGATCGCGGTCGGCGCCCAGCTTGCGATCAAGCGAGCCGAAGATCTTCTTGAACGCGCGCGCAAATTTGCCGCGCTTGGTCTTGCGCAGCTTTTCTTCTTCGCTGGTGAGCCAGGCCACCTGGATCACGCGGCGCTCGCCCTCGTAGGGCAGGTGGCCGTGGAAGGAATTCTCACAGCGCTTGAACACCGCAAATTCGCCGTAGAGCGGCTTGAGCTCCGGCGCGATCATGCTGTCGATGCTGTCGATACTGCCCAGAAAGCGCAGACAGCCGTCGCTGGTGTCCGGCCAGAGGTTGTTGAGGTAGAGCAGAGCCGTGGCCACCTTGGACTTGCTGTCCGTATGGATGGTCCCGTGGCGCTTGTTGAGCGACCGGCACAGCGTGATGAGGGTGGGGTACTGGCCCAGGTTCTCGATCCCCAGGCGCTCGCCGATGGCGCGGGCGAACTCGGCCGAGCTCAGGCGGTTCACCAGTGCATTGATCGAGGGGCCGCAGTCGCTGGCGTCATACGGGAAGAAACCGGCGCTCGCATAGCGCGGAAAATCGCGCTCCAGGTCGCCGCGCGCCTCGTCCGGCAACTGACCGTGCGCGATCAGGAACGGGAACGGCTCCGCCCTGATGTCGGTGTCCGGTCGGTCAAGACGGGCGGGATCGAGCAGCGCGACTGAGTTCATGGATGTCCGAGCATGGGTGAGACCGCGCTAGTGTACTGCCCGGACAGGGGCCCGCAGGGCTTTTCTCCCGGTGGCGTTCAGCTGTTTTTGGTGGACACCAAGGGGGCTTGCACCTATCATTGCGACCCGCCCTGCAACATTCCTCGACTAAGGTCCTCAAGCCTGCTTTGGTGCGGCTTGCGGACCTTGCTGCACCTAAAAGGCGGTCCTCCGATGCCTATTCCCGCTCTGCTTGCCCTCGAAGACGGCAGCGTGTTCCACGGCTACGCCGTTGGCGCGACTGGCGAAACTGTCGGCGAGGTGGTTTTCAACACCGCCATGACCGGCTACCAGGAGATCCTCACCGATCCCTCGTACGCCAAACAGCTTGTCACCCTGACTTATCCGCACATCGGCAACACCGGCGTGAACGTCGAGGACGAAGAGTCCGCTTCGGTCCACGCCGCCGGCCTGATCGTGCGCGACGTGCCGCGTCGTGCCAGCAACTGGCGCAGCACTGAAAGCCTGACCGATTACCTCAAGCGCCACGGCATCGTGGCCCTGGCCGGCATCGACACGCGCCGCCTGACCCGCATCCTGCGCGACAAGGGCGCTTTGAACGGCTGCATCGTCGCCGGCGAGCAGATCGACGTCGAAGACGCACTCGCCAAGGCGCGCGCCTTCCCCGGCCTCAACGGCATGGACCTGGCCAAGGTGGTCAGCGTGGGCGAGTCCTACCAGTGGAACGAGGGCGTCTACGACCTCGATCGCACCGCCTTCAATCAGCCGTCCAAACGCTTCAAGGTCGTGGCCTACGACTACGGCGTGAAGTACAACATCCTGCGCCTGCTGGCCGAGCAGGGTTGCGACATCACCGTGGTGCCTGCGCAGACGCCGGCTGGCGACGTGCTGGCGATGAAGCCCGATGGCGTGTTCCTGTCCAACGGCCCCGGCGATCCGGCGGCCTGCGACTACGCCGTGGAAGCCACCAAGCAGTTCCTCGAGGCGAAGATCCCGCTGTTCGGCATCTGCCTGGGTCACCAGATCATGGGCCTGGCGCTGGGCGCCAAGACGCTGAAGATGAAGTTCGGCCACCACGGCGCGAACCATCCGGTGAAGGATCTGGACGATGGCCGCGTGCTGATCACCTCGCAGAACCACGGTTTCGCGGTCGATCCGGCCACGCTGCCGGCAAACGTGCGCGTCACCCACACCTCGCTGTTCGATGGTTCGCTGCAGGGCTTCACGCTCACCGACCGTCCGGCGTTCTGTTTCCAGGGTCACCCGGAAGCGAGCCCCGGCCCGCACGAGATGAGCTACCTGTTTGATCGTTTTGCCGCCCTGATGCAGGAGGCCCGCAAGAATGGCTAAGCGCACCGATATCAAGAGCATCCTCATCATCGGCGCCGGTCCGATCGTCATCGGCCAGGCCTGCGAGTTTGACTACTCCGGCGCACAGGCCTGCAAGGCGCTGAAGGAAGAGGGTTACCGCGTCATCCTGGTGAACTCCAATCCCGCCACCATCATGACCGACCCGGAGACGGCCGACGCCGTCTACATCGAGCCGATCAACTGGCAGACGGTGGAGCGCATCATCGCCAAGGAGCGCCCCGATGCGGTGCTGCCGACGATGGGTGGCCAGACCGGCCTCAATTGCGCACTGGATCTGGCCGACCACGGCGTGCTCGAGAAGTACAACGTCGAACTGATCGGCGCGTCGCGCGAAGCCATCCGCATGGCCGAAGACCGCGAGCTGTTCCGCGTCGCCATGGCCGAGATCGGCCTGGAGTGCCCGAAGGCCGAAGTGGTTCGTACCTTCGAGCAGGCGCTGATCACGCAGACGAAGGTGGGCTATCCCACCATCATCCGCCCCAGCTTCACGCTGGGCGGCTCCGGTGGCGGTATCGCGTACAACCGCGAAGAATTCGAAGAGATCGTCAAGCGCGGCCTCGAGCTTTCGCCGGTGGGCGAAGTGCTGGTCGAGGAATCCGTGCTCGGCTGGAAAGAATTCGAGATGGAAGTGGTCCGCGACAAGGCGGACAACTGCATCATCGTGTGCTCGATCGAAAACCTCGATCCGATGGGCGTGCACACCGGCGACTCGATTACGGTCGCGCCGGCGCAGACGCTCACCGACAAGGAATACCAGCGCCTGCGCGATGCCTCCATCGCGGTGCTGCGCAAGATCGGCGTGGATACCGGCGGCTCCAACGTGCAGTTCGGCATCAATGCCGAGAACGGCCGCGTGGTGGTGATCGAGATGAATCCGCGCGTGTCGCGTTCGTCGGCGCTCGCTTCCAAGGCCACCGGTTTCCCGATCGCCAAGATCGCGGCGAAGCTGGCGGTGGGTTACACGCTCGACGAACTCAAGAACGACATCACCGGCGGCCTGACGCCGGCGTCGTTCGAGCCGAGCATCGATTACGTCGTCACCAAGATTCCGCGCTTCGCGTTCGAGAAGTTCCCCTCGGCCGACGCGCGCCTCACCACGCAGATGAAGTCCGTCGGCGAAGTGATGGCGATGGGCCGCACCTTCCACGAATCGCTGCAGAAGGCGCTGCGTGGCCTGGAAATCGGCAAGACCGGCCTCAACCCGACCGGCCTGGACCTGACCACCGAAGAGGGCGTCAACGCACTCAAGCGCGAACTGCGCGAGCCGCGTCCGGATCGCGTGTTCCATCTGGCCGATGCGTTCCGCGCCGGCTTGTCCCTGGAAGACGTGTACGGTTTGAGCCGCGTCGATCCCTGGTTCCTGGCGGCGTTCGAAGACATCGTGCTCACCGAGAAGGACGTCCAGACGCAGGGCATCACCGTGCTCGACGCCGCGCGCATGCGCGAGTTGAAGCGCATGGGCTTCTCCGACGCGCGCCTGGCCGAACTGCTCGACACCAATGAAGCGGCCATGCGCCATCTGCGTCGTACGCTGGGCGTGCGCCCGGTGTACAAGCGCGTGGACTCCTGCGCCGCCGAGTTCGCCACCACCACGGCCTATATGTACTCGACCTACGAGGAAGAGTGCGAAGCCAACCCGACCAATCGCGACAAGATCGTCGTGCTTGGTGGCGGCCCGAACCGCATCGGCCAGGGTATCGAGTTCGACTACTGCTGCGTGCACGCAGCGCTCGCCCTGCGCGAGGATGGTTTCGAAACCATCATGGTCAACTGCAACCCGGAAACAGTCTCGACCGACTACGACACCTCCGACCGTCTGTACTTCGAGCCGCTCACGCTCGAGGACGTGCTGGAAATCGTCGATCTGGAGAAGCCCAAGGGCGTGATCGTGCAGTACGGTGGCCAGACGCCACTGAAGCTTGCACGTGCGCTGGAAGCAGCTGGCGTACCGGTGATCGGCACTTCGCCGGACAGCATCGACTTGGCCGAAGACCGCGAGCGCTTCCAGCAGATGATCGAGAAGATCGGCCTGAAGCAGCCGCCGAATCGCACCGCGCGCACGCCGGAAGAGGCCTTGGCCTCGGCACGCGAGATCGGCTATCCGCTGGTGGTGCGTCCGAGCTACGTGCTGGGCGGCCGCGCGATGGAAATCGTCTACAGCGATGCCGATCTTTCGCGTTACATCCGCGATGCCGTGCAAGTCTCCAACGATTCGCCGGTGCTGCTGGATCGCTTCCTCGATCACGCGGTCGAAGTGGACGTGGACATCATTGCCGACGCGGAAGGCAACGTGCTGGTCGGCGGCATCATGGAGCATATCGAAGAGGCCGGCGTCCATTCGGGCGACTCCTCTTGCTCGCTGCCGCCGTACTCGCTGACCCAGGAGGTGCAGGATGAAATGCGCCGCCAGGTCACCGCGATGGCGAAGGAGCTGAAGGTCATCGGCCTGATGAATACGCAGTTCGCCATCCAGGGCGATACGGTGTTCATCCTGGAAGTGAACCCGCGCGCCTCGCGCACCGTGCCATTCGTGTCCAAGGCCACCGGTGTGCCGCTAGCCAAGATCGCCGCGCGCGCCATGGCCGGCCGCTCGCTGATCGAGCAGGGCACCACGCGCGAAGTGATCCCGAGCTACTACTCGGTGAAGGAAGCGATCTTCCCGTTCCTGAAGTTCCAGAACGTGGATCCGATCCTCGGTCCTGAAATGCGCTCCACCGGTGAGGTGATGGGCGTGGGCCGCAGCTTCGGCGCCGCCTTTGCGCGCGGTCACGATGCGGCCGGCATCAAGACGCCGCCGAAGGGCAAGGTGTTCGTGTCGGTGCGTGATGCCGACAAGGATCGCCTGCTGCCGGTCGCCCGCGAAGTGCTGGAGCGCGGCTTCAGCCTGGTCGCCACCGACGGCACGGCCAAGTACCTGGCCGAGCATGGCGTGGCCTGCGAGCGCATCAACAAGGTGATCGAAGGCCGTCCGCACATCGTCGACCTGATCAAGAACGGCGAGATCGTCTATATCGTCAACACCACCGAGGGCAAGGCGGCGATTGCCGACTCGTTCTCGATCCGACGTGAAGCCCTGCAGCAGCGCGTCACGTACTCCACCACGGTCGCGGGCGCCCGCGCGCTGGTGCATTCGCTGGATTATCACGGCGACGGCTCGGTGCACAGCCTGCAGGAACTGCACAAGGAACTGAAAGCATGAGTCGTGCGCCCATTACCAAGGCAGGCTCCGAGCGCCTTCGTAGCGAGCTGGAAAAGCTGAAGTCCACCGATCGGCCGCATATCATCGCGGCCATCGCTGAGGCGCGCGCGCATGGCGACCTGAAAGAGAACGCGGAGTACCACGCGGCACGCGAGCAGCAGAGCTTCATCGAAGGCCGCATCGCGGCCTTGGAAGCGCTGCTGTCGACGGCCGAAGTCATCGACGTCAGCCGTCTTGCGGCCGGTTCGCGCGTGGTGTTCGGCGCCACCGTGGATCTGGAAGACGAGGACAGCGGTGAAGCGGTGACCTATCAGATCGTTGGCGACCTGGAAGCCGACATCAAGCAGCGCCTGATCGCCGTCTCCTCACCGATCGCGCGCGCGCTGATCGGCAAGAGCGAAGGTGACAGCTTCGAGTTCACGGCGCCCAATGGTGTGAAGCACTACGAGATCACGGGCGTGCGTTACGCCTGATCTCGCGGGGAAAAACACCTGTGGGAGCGCACCCTGTGCGCGACTGAGCCTAGCCCCAGTCGCGCACAGGGTGCGCTCCCACAGGGGGG